>PUPD01000227.1 GCA_003552985.1 Spirochaetaceae bacterium | reverse complement strand
TTCGGGGACAACGACCGGCTGAGCGCGTTGGTCGCGAGCAAGCTCGATGCAGACCTCCTGATCATGCTGACGGATATCGATGGCCTCTACGACCGCGATCCTCGGCGCGACTCCGAAGCGAAGCTGGTGCCCGAAGTGGAGACGGTGACCGATGCAATAGAACAGAGTGCCGCCGGTGCAGGCTCCGAGCACGCCACCGGAGGAATGCGCACCAAACTCAAGGCCGCCCGCGTGGCGGGTAACGCCGGCTGTCGCACCGTGCTTGCCCACGGCAGGGAAACCCGGGTCCTGGAGCGAATCATCGCCGGCGAAGAGCTTGGCACCGTGTTCGGAGCCGGACCGCGTGTGAAGAACCGACTGCGCTGGCTGCTGCACAGTGAACCACAGGGGCGGGTTCTGGTGGACGACGGCGCGCTTGCCGCGATCCGCCGCCGCAACAGCCTGCTTGTCTCGGGTGTTCGCGGTGTTGAGGGGGTCTTTCCGGCCGGGGCGGTCGTCCTGGTGAATGATGCAGCCAAGATCGTGTCCAGTTTCGACAGCGTGCAGCTACGGACCATCGCCGGCAAGCAGAGCCGCGAGGTGCGGGAGCTTCTGGGGCCGGAGGCCACCGGTATCGTTGCTCGCCCCGAAGATATGGTGTTCCTGGACGAGTGACCGGCTACGGCCGACGGCTTGCGCGCGCAGGTTGACTTGGAGCGTTACTTTCGGTATATACGTATAACTGAAAGGAAACGTAAGCATATGGCGGGCAACTCGCGCCACGACACAATCCTGCGGATGGTGCAGGCGCGGAAAGCGATTACCATCGGCGAGTTAACCGAGCGCCTGCGTGTCTCCGAGGTCACGATTCGCAAAGACCTCACGGTCCTCGAGGAGATGGGGCTGCTCATGCGAACACGCGGCGGAGCCGTGCCGGCCGAGAACCGGCTCGCGAGCCGACCGTTGCGGATGCGGCGCTCGGAGCATCGCCAGGCAAAGCAAAGGATCGCTGAGCGGGCGCTCCGCCTCGTGCGTGACGACGAGACGGTGTACCTTGACTCAGGGACCACCTGCGCCACCTTTGCCGCGATGCTCGTGCCGATGAGCCTGCGCGTGGTGACAAACTCCATCGACGTGCTGCTCGCGCTCTCCGAGTCGGACTCGGTGGCGCTGCACTCGGTCGGCGGGGCGTTTCGCCGCGACGCGGGGAGCCTGGTCGGCCCGCTCGCTCTTGATGCCTTCGCCCGGTTTCATATCGATGTGGCGTTTCTCGGCACAAGCGGGCTCTCGGAGCAGGGCGTGTTCACGACCCAGAACCTGAACGAAGCCCAGATCAAGGAAGCCGCCTGCCGGGCGGCGAAACGGCGAATCATGCTGATGGATGCCTCTAAGTTCCGGACCGAGGCGTTCGCGGTGTTTGCACGACCGGGAATGATCGATGTGATCGTCACTGACCTCGGCGAGGCCGAGTGCCGGGATCTTCGTGACCTCGGCTTTGATGTGGTGTCGGTTTAGCCGGAAGCGGCCGCCGAGAGACCGGCCCGGCCACCTCGGCCGCCGTATGATCTGCCGACCGACGCCTGGACAATTACGACTATTCACAGGAGGTACAAGGTGCAGGGTCTTGAGCAACTGTTCTCACTCGAGGGTAAAACGGCGATTGTTACCGGCGGGGCGGGAGTCATCCCCGGCGCGATGGCCCAGGGGCTTCTGAAGGCGGGCGCCTCGGTTTGTCTCTGGGGCCGTGGCAGGAGCCACCCGATTCCCGAAGCGGTTGAGGGACTGCGTCGGCAGACCGACGCGGGCGAACGCATTCAGGGTGTAACCGTCGACACCGGCGACGACGGAGCCGTCTCTGAGGCGTTCGCCGAGACCGAACGGCTGGTCGGCTATCCAACGATTTTGGTGAACGGGGTTGGGGGCAATATCGGCAAGCGGCCGTTTACCGAGATCGATAACGATGAGTTCGAACAGGTGCTGCGCCTGAACTTGCTGGCGGGCTTGGTTGTTCCCAGCAAGATCTGCGCGAATGCCTGGAAAGAACGCCAAAGCGGGGGGAGCATCATCAATATCGCATCAATGTCTTCGTACACGCCGCTGTCCGGCGTGGATGCCTATACCGCGGCGAAGACCGCGGTGCTGAATCTCACCGTCAGCTCTGCCCGCGAGTTGGCACCCCATGGGATTCGCGTCAACGGGATTTCGCCCGGGTTCTTCATCGGTTACCAGAACAAGGCGCTGCTTATCGCCGATGAGGATAAGGGTGAGCTGACGCCGCGCGGCCGGCAGGTGATCGACCGTACTCCGTTTGGGCGCTTCGGCCGGGCCGCCGACCTGGAAGGAGTCACGGTGTTCCTTGCCAGCGACGCAGCCTCGGGATTCATCACCGGCGTGACGATTCCGGTTGACGGCGGCTTCTTGACGCACAATATCTAGCGTAAGATGGCGGAACCGAAATCATACGAGCGCGGTGCCGCTGATGTTGCGATTACGCTCACCGGTGTGGTGCTGACGGCATTTATCGGCGCGCTGCCCGGTGAGCGGGCGGTTCCCCAGCGGCTGCGCCTTGACTGCGAACTGCGCTATGACGCGAGTTCGGTGGTCGGGAGCGACCGACTTGAGGACGCCGTAGACTATGCGGCGGTCACCGAGACGTTACGGGATGTGATGCGCGCAAGGCCGCGGCATCTGCTGGAAACCGCGGCGGCGGAATGCGCCGATGCGGTCTTGTCCGCCTATCGGCCGGTGCATACGGTGTCGGTTGCGGTCAGCAAGCCGGGGATGCCGCCCGGCGTCGACCGCACAACGGTGAGGGTCACCCGACGTCGGTAGCGTCATGGCTGCGTTTTGGCGGGCCGCGCGTGCCACAGCGCCTAGAGCTCAGGGTTGATGCACGGGCGAACCGTGTGATATAACACGCATCTACCGGCCGTGCCGGTGGCGAGGAACGGCGGTTTCGGCAGGGCCGGACCGAGCCTGATTAGAAAACAAACTACTTGACGGAACGGTATGTGACGAATAGTTTCGTTCACAGGAGGAAAATGTATGGCCGCCAAGGTATCCAAGAACGCACGTCGTGAAGGCTCCCAGGATCTGATCAGTAAATGGGGCGGGAAGATCATCATGAAGTCGGTCTTCGAAAACGGACGAATGCGCCATTTCGCAGTCTGTGAGAAGACAGGGAACCAGGGTCGCAAACCCCGCGACCTGATGTAGTTCCTCAGCGCGCCGCTCAGACGGCGCGTTTTTTTATATGATTCTATCCGGAAAACAGATACAGGCGGCGCTCGGCAGCGAGATCGTGATCGAGCCGTTTGACCCAAAGCAACTGAACCCCAATAGCTACAACCTGCGCCTCCACGACGAGCTACGGTGCTACGACTCGCGTGAGCTCGATATGAGGGTCGAGAACACGTCCTCGGTACTGCGGATACCGCCGGAGGGGCTGGTGCTGGAGCCTAACCGGCTGTACCTCGGGCGCACTGTGGAGTACACCGCAACGAACGGGTTGGTGCCGATGCTGGAAGGCCGTTCCTCGATCGGGCGGCTAGGCCTGTTTGTGCATATCACCGCCGGGTTTGGAGACGTTGGGTTCCGCGGGTACTGGACGCTGGAGATATTCTGCGTACAGCCGATCCGCATCTACGCCGGCATTCAGATATGCCAGATCTTCTATCATACCATCCACGGCGAGTACGAGAGCTATCGCTCCGGCAAGTATCAGAACAATACCGGTATCCAACACAGCCTGTTGTATAAGGAGCTCACCGCGGACTGAGCGCCATACGGGAGGAACGGGAGGCGGAACGTGTTCCCGCAACGGCCGCGGTACGAGTGTTCGGGGTGATGCTATGCGCCTTCGTCCCGTAAGACCAGCTTCGTGTCGTCAAGACGGCGGTAGAAGCAGGTTGAGCGGCCGGTATGGCAGGCGCCGCCGCGCTGCCGGACTCGCAGCACCACCGCATCCTGATCGCAGTCGACACGGATCTCTTCGACTTCCTGGACGTTCCCGGAGCTCTCGCCCTTCTGCCAGAGTCGACCGCGGGAGCGGCTGTAATAGTGCGCGTAGCCGCTGGTGCGGGTCGCGGCGAAGGCATTGCGGTCCATGAACGCCACCATCAGCACCTCACCGCTCACCGCGTCCTGCGCGACGGCCGTGATCAGGCCCCCGAGCTTGTCGAAATCGAGAGCCAACGCGGAGCCTTCCTCGCGCTCGGAGCCCGGTGTTTGGGACCGGGCCGGGTCTGCATCGCTCATCCTCATTCCCCCCGGGCGGTGCGCGCCGCCCGCAGCTCATCGACCGTCATCGGTCTCCAACGGTCGCCCTCGAGCCGCATGCCGTACGGGCCATGCAGGACCCGTTGCAACCCGGCGTGGAGCTTTGCAGCCGTGGCCTGCAGGTCGTGCGTCGGGGCGTCGGAGCGGGGATAGCGTGGGTGGTCGAGCTTAATCCCGCTCGTCATTAGGGTCTCGATCAAGAGCTTTGCGGCCAGGAAGCGGTCGTACTTGTTGATTCCGAAGACCAGAAAGTCGTCGAGCATCCCGATGATTTCCCAGGTTACCTGCTCTGCCTGAGCGTATTTGCCGGCATCCTTGTCCTGGTCGGAGATCCGCATCGGCAGCTGAGCGGCGATCGTTTCGATGTTCTCGGCCAGATACTCCAAATCAAAGAGACCGGTGGCGCAGTTGAACAGTATAGGTTTGCCGGAGCGCTCAGCTCTCAGAACCTCTTCCCTGCTGATCGCAGGGCCGATATCGGCGCAGTTATAGCGGCCGTGCTGGTCGATCACGAGTATACCACCCTTGACGTCGACCGGGGTGCGGAAAGCGAACTCGAATCCGGCCTGTCTGCCGGATAGCGCCAGGTACGCCACTGCGGCCGGATCAACGGTAGCCCCGAGGTTGTCGACATTGCCGAGGTAGGCGAACCGCTTACCCGAGCGGTAAAGATCACGGTAGATGTTCTTCAGCACATGGAAGTTCTGCCCGTGCCCACCCGGAATCGGCAGCGCGGTCTCGGGTTGCCCGTGGGCTTGGGCGAAGATCTGCTTGGGTTTGCCATAGTCGGAGTGCGTGAGCGCTGCGAGCAGCGGTTGTACGCCTGTAAGGGGCTCGGTGATATCGATGCCGGTGGCTTCGATCAGCTCGGCCAGCAACGGTGACTCGTGCCGGTAGCTGCGGTAGGCAGCCGTCAGCTCCTCGGTGTTGTACACGCTCGTCATCTGGAACATTGGCGCATTAGGGGACAAAGCCTCGCGGGGCCCGAAACGGTCTGAAAACTCCAGCGCCTGAATCAGTAGGCTACGCATCTTGAGCTCCAGGAAGCTCGGTCCCGGGCTGCCGTCAGGCTGCAGAAAGGCCGGTGTAATCCCTTTCGCCTTTCCGCGGACTGCTGCGGCGAGCGGCTCGAACTCCGGATGCAGCAGCTCGAACAGCTCCGAATTGAAGCCGGCGTTCTTCTTGCCGTCGGCGTAGCTTGTCGCCGAGCCTCCGTTGAGCACTCCGAATGCAACCGCGGGCAGGATGCGAAGCCCGAGATCGTGCAGCTGAGCGCGGGTGAAACGAGCGGCCTTACCATCGGCGGCGACGGTGCCGAACGTAGCAACGCGCAGACGCTCGCCCACAGCCGGCTCCAGTCGGATGAGGCGCTGATCGGCCTCATCGCATGGAACGGTCAGCACGAGATCGCCGGTCATGTCGATCACGGTGCCACCGTCGATCTCGGGAAGGTCCTTCACTTCCACCGGCGTGACGTGATCGTACTGTCCGGCGTTGTAGTTCTCGAGTATCTGTTCGGTCAACGAGATATCGATTCCCTGTTCGATCATACTCTGTCGTAAGGCTTCACTGACTGCCATGGTCAACACCTCCGTAGCAAGGGCTCTAGTGTGCTTTCCATTGTTACAGCGGCCGGTCGGCTGCCGCTACACGATCGAGGGTTGTGGCTGCGTGTGCCGCCCCGTACAGCGACACCTCGGGGTCGGTTATGATGCTGACCGGCGTGTAGCTCAGGATATTGCGAAACTTGGCGTGGAAACTGCCGCAGAAGCTGCGCATGAAGCGGTGTTCTTCCGTGAAGAAGCGCAGGTTCTTGGGCGCGATGCCGCCGCCGAGATAAAGCCCGGCGGTGGGAAGCAACTGGAGCGCGACCCCGGCCGCTGCTCGCGCATAAAGCTCAACGAAAAACTCCATCGTAGCACGGCACAGCGGGTCATGGTGGGCTGCCGCCGAGATCTGCGCCGCGCGTTCGCGCGCCGGAAGCTCGAGAACCCGGTTTACGATCTCGGCGTAATAGTCGCTGAACTCGTGGGTGCGCAGAAAACCGAACACGTTGGCGATTCCGGCACCTGAGACGACGTGCTCCCAGTCAGGATGCCCGCCGAGCTCGGCACGCAGATGTCGTACCAGCGCATCAGTCCGCTCGTCGCAGGGGGTAAGGTCTGTGTGCCCTCCTTCCGACGGCCAGGCACGGTAGCTCCCGTTGTCGGTCGCGATGAAGCCCACTCCCAGGCCCGTTCCGGCGCCGACTACCGCCGCGATTCCTTCCTGCGGTACTGCGTGGTTTCCTTCGACGGTTGGGAGGTCGAGCACCTGATCAGGGTTCTCGCGGTCGAGGAGCGGCAGGGCATAGCTGATTGCGCTGAAATCATTGACCAGGTAGGTACGTACTCCGGTCGTCTGCTCGATGGAGTTGCGCCGAATCGTCCAGGGAGCGTTGGTAAGACGGCATTCATCATTTACCACCGGGCCTGCGGCACTGATACAGCACAGCGACAGCTCTCTGAGGTCGGTTTCTTTGCCCATCTCCTGCAAGGCAAGCGTCAATACATCCTCGAAGCGTTCATGCTCCGGCGTCGCGGTTTGAAAGCGTCCGAGGATCCGGAAGCTGTTATCTTGTTTGGCTACTATCGCTAAACGCGTGTTAGTGCCGCCGATATCCGCTGCCAGGATCAGTCCGTCATAATCAGGCGAGGCTCGTCTCAACATGGCATGTTCTTATATACTATGCAGACGAGCGGGGATCAAGGCTTGTTACGTCTGGGTAGGTGCCGGTACAGCCGGTGCGCGAGATCGTGAAGAGTCGCGGCGCTGCAGAGTAAGTTTTTGCTTGCCCACTGCCCGAGTATGGGATAGCATAGCACCCGTTGCAGGAGGCCCCGGCATGGTCAGAGTTGAAAGCGCAAACGAGCAGCGGACGGGATATCGACTGGTGACACGCAGCGACTTCGACGGCCTAGTCTGCGCCGTGTTACTGCGCGAGCTCGGAGTGATCGATGAGATCAAGTTTGTCCATCCCAAGGATATGCAGGATGGGCTGATTGCGGTCACTGAAAACGATATCATAACCAATCTACCGTATGTGGAAGGGGTGCACCTGGCATTCGATCACCACCATTCTGAAGCCCGTCGTGCGGATCGTTATCAGAATTACATTATCGACCCGGACGCACCGTCGGCGGCGCGGGTTGTGTATGAGTACTACGGCGGCGCCGACCGGTTTAAGAATATTTCCGCCGAGATGCTGGAGGCAGTCGACAAAGCCGACAGTGCAAGCTTTACAAGGGACGAAGTACTGCATCCCGAGCGCTGGGACCTGCTCAACTTCATCATGGACGCCCGCACCGGGTTGGGACGGTTCAAGAACTTTCGCATTTCCAATTATCAACTCATGCTGGATCTTATCGAGTACTGCCGCGAGCTGGCGATCGAAGAGATTCTGGATTTAGCCGATGTCGCCGAGCGAGTGAAGCTCTATTTCGAGCACGAGCAGATGTTCAAGAAGCAAATCCGCAACTGTGCGCGCCTTGAGGACAGCGTACTGGTGATCGATATGCGTGGAGAAGAGACGGTTTACGCCGGAAACCGATTCATCAAGTACGCGCTGTTTCCCGAGACGAACGTTTCCATTCAGATAATCTGGGGCTTTCGGAAGCAAAACACTGTGTTTACACTCGGGAAGTCCATCTTTAACAAGACATGCAAGACGAATGTCGGCGATCTCATGCACAGCTACGGGGGCGGCGGTCACGCAGCTGCCGGAACCTGTCAGGTGGCCAACGATCGCGCTGCAGATGTGCTCGCTGAGCTGATCGAGGCGCTGCGGGCTGATTGACAGCGTCCGACCAATTGGGTATCGTCTCCATTAATCGACGACGTGGCAAGACTCTCTCCGACTTGAGGTTTCTGGCATGGATAAGGTCGGCATCTTCTACGGGTCGTCCACCGGCAACACTCGTGATGTCGCGCAGCGGCTGCGTGACACCTTCGGGCATGACAAGGCGGATCTCTTAAACATTGCTGAGGCGACGCCGGAGCAGATGCTCGCGTACCGCAATCTGGTTCTTGCCGGTTCCACCTGGGGCACCGGTGATCTTCAGGACGATTGGGAAGCCTTCTTTCCGGCCTTCGATGAGCTTGATCTGACTGGCAGACGGGTCGCGCTCCTGGCTGTGGGCGACCAACAGAACTATCCGGATACGTTCGCCGGCTGGATGGGGCAGATGGCAGACAAGGTGAGTGCGTGCGGCGCCGGCCTCGTCGGTCGAACCGAGGTCAAGAACTACGCCTTTACCGGTTCCGGCTCGGTGCGCGACGGCCGGTTCCTCGGGCTCGTGATCGACGAGGACAACCAGCCCGACCTCACCCAGAAGCGTATCAGCGCGTGGGTTCGCGACCTTCGCAAACGTTTCGCCTAAGCGCGCTGTTCCGAGGCGCGCCCGGCTGAGGCGGGCTTGGTGGAAACCGGCTCGGCTTGAACCCGGGGGTGCCGGCGCCCACGGAGTCACCCTACAAACTCATTGCCCACCTTGCGCGCCCGCTGGGGTTTGTCGAGATCTACCTCCAGCTGAAGTCCGAGCTCAACCAGCAGGTTCCAGCCGGCGGCGAGCAGGAGGTACGGCTGGAGCTCGCCCGCATCGGCAATCCGGAAGGTGGGGAACGCGGTGTCTCGCGTGCTGATTGCAATGACCGACACACCTACACCCTCCCGTAACACCTCCTTGAACTTCTGCTCCTCGTTTGCAGGCGGGTCAATCAGCACCACCGCCTCGCCAGGGTCCATGACCTCTTCGATGCCGTGAACGGCGTAGGTTCCTTCCAGGAAGTCAGCCTTCTTACGCGTAATCTCGTTGGTTTTGAGCGTCAGTTCCTCGGCAACCCCGTCGTTGCGCCCGGTGAAGTAGACGAGCGATGCGCCCGCGAGCGGCCTGAGCACGGATTCGGGTACCGTGGCGGCCAACGTGTCGCGAAACGCTTCGGCAAGGGCGCGGAGCTCCACAGGTGTCCGGCCGTTGCGCGAGCGCAACAGAATGTCGTGGAACAACGCCTGCTCCACGACGGTCTTGGTCGCTGCAACCGCCTCCTCTTTTCCACAGGTGAGTATGTAGTGTGCGTCGCACTCGGTCGCGACGGGAGAGTCCGGATTCGTCGTTAGTCCGACCGTGTGTGTGTCGGAGCGCTCTTCAAGCTGCCGGATCAGGCGTACGCATTCGGCGGTGCGGCCGGAGTTGGACGCGACGAACAGGCTCTCGCCGGTGTGGTCGAGATCGGCGCTGTTCGCGGCGGTCTCGGTGAAGACCTGATCGTGATACCCAAAGCGGTGCGCGTCGTTGACCGCATGCTTGCCGGGGAATATGCGCGAAGAACCCTCGCCGGTCAAAAGGATCTTCGGATAGCGTACCGGGGTATGCTCGATTTGGTCACGGCTCAGCCCGGAGATGACGTTTCCGGTTTGCTCCATTTCACGAACCAGCTTGAAGCGCCGGTACTGTTCGGACTGTAGATTCATGCTCATGCTCCTATCTGTCGGTTTTGCGGGCTGCCTCTGCCCACGACCGTTCGAGGTCGTCGAGAGATTCGTGCTCGGGCAGCGGGCCGATGAGCGGGCGCAGATACGCGAGGAACTCCGGTGAGACGTCTCGCTTATCTCCGGCGAGATACTCGGGCGGCATCGGTTTAGTCCGCCGAGCGACCTCCTGCAACGGCACGGTAATGTAGTCCACAGCATAGCTGCCGGATCGACGTTTCATTCCAACCATAATGCCGGAGGCGCCGGAGAGCGCGAGGCGAGCAGCCTCACGGCCGCAGGCGGCCGCTTCTTTGCGGTCGATCTCGCTGGTTCGATCGGCGGCGCACATCGGCAAGGACTCCGGAATCTGGAATTCGCCGCGCAAGCCGGTGTGCTCTGCGAGAATCCGATGCAGATGCAGCGCAGCCCCGGTTCCGCCCATTGCGCCGTACTCGATGTTCGAGAAACGGTCGAGTGTTGCGCTGGCTGAGACCGGCGTACCGTCGTCCCAGGCAACCCCCTCGCCACAGACTATTGATACCCAACCGTGACGATCGATGCAATCAGTTGCGTCCCGGAGGAACGCATCCCGGTTCATCGGCACTTCCGGCACGTAGATCAGATGGGGAGCATCACCTTCCCGTTGCCGGGCGGCGGCGGTGGCGGCCGGGAGCCAACCGGCGTCGCGTCCGACGGTTTGCAGGATCAGGTATTGATCTACGCGCCGCATATCGCGGGCGAGGCACCCGCCCTGGAGTGCGGAGAGCGCGAGATAACGCGCCGCTGAGGGAAACCCCGGGGTGTGATCGGTTCCGAACAGGTCGTTATCGACGGTTTTGGGGATGCCGACCCCATGAATCGGGTAGTGCTCTTCGGCGCAGTACTGTTCTACGCGCTGTATGGTCTCCATGGTGTCGTTCCCACCGATCATGAGCAGGTACCGGACGTTGAAACTACGCAACTGCTCAAGGAGTTGCGGCAGCTCGTCATCGCTCAATTTGTGTCGCGAAGAGCCGAGAGCCGACGACGGAGTTCGTGCCAGGCGCGTAAGGCGCTCGGTCGACAACCCGGTGAGGTCAATAAGGTGCCCGCTCAGAAGTCCTTCGATTCCGAAGCGCATACCGTAGACGCGGTCGACAAGCTCCGACCGGCGCGCGTGCTCCACCACAGCCGCCAGACTGGCGTTGATGACCGTGGTGGGTCCGCCGGACTGGCCGATTAGCATGTTTGCCCGCTGCATTCGTTGCACCATCCTTTCAAAGTCTAAAATATCTAAAACCGGCGATAGTGCGTCACCAACCGGTTGACAGAATCCGGTTTCTATTTAATAGTACATTCATATAATAATTAACGCAATATGTAGTTTATATATGAGTGGGGATCTATAGTATGGCGAGCATGGCGGGTCGGGCAGAGCTCGTTGCCGGGAGCGCTTGGACGGACATCACTCCGCGAGAAGAGTTATACATGGGTGGTTTCGGACAGCGGACCTCGCCGAGCAGCGGTGTGCTTGATCCCCTCAGCGCAAAAGCGGTGTATCTCGGAGGCCCCCGCGGCAGCCTGTTATTGATCGGCCTTGATCTTATCCATGTACCCGGCTCGTTGGCTCGCGCGATTAAGCAGAGGCTCGCAAGCCAAGCTGCGGTTTCCAGTGAGGCGATCTGCATCGCAGCGTCGCATACTCATTCAGGACCGGACCTCAGGCCGCGCGATGAGCGGCATCGCCGGTACTTGAACGGGCTGACGGAGGCGGTGGTCCGGACCGGACTGAAGGCTGTGCAAACCGCGCGCCCGGCTCGGCTACATGCCGGTGTTGGAAAAGCGGAGCTTATGCGTAACCGCCGGACCCGCGGAAGGCCGAACGACGTGGATCACCGAATCCCGGTTCTTCAGATTGTGGAACGGCATTCGTCCCTGCCGGTCGCGGTGGTATTCGGATGCGCCTGCCATCCCGTGACGCTCGGATGGCGCAACATGGCGATCAGCGCCGACTACCCGGGTCACGCTCAGTCGGCAGTGGAGCGGGCATTCCCGGGAACGGTCGCCTTGTTTGTCAACGTAGCTTCCGGGGACGTAATACCGCGGAGTCGCCCAAACGCCGATGCGCTCGACCCGCGTGGGTATGCCGACGTTCTGCATGACGAAGCGGCCGATCTTGGAGGCCGGCTGGCCGCAGAGGTTATCCGGGTCATCGCGGACGCCTCTCCGGTAACTGATTCGCAGCCTCGGTGCGTCCAGCGAGAGTGCCGGATCGCCGACGCCTATTTGGGCTCCGGGGCCGCACTGCGGGCGCGTGCGCATTCCGGCGACGCGAGCCGAAGTGGCTGGTCTGCGGATGAGCTCCAGGAGCAGCTGACGCACGAGGCGACGGTCATCATGGAGTTCCTCGGTGCGGAGACCGGTGTGACGACCGCAGATGCCCACCTGGAGAGTACCGCGCTCTGGGCGCGAGCTTCGGAGGTCGTAATCAGGCGAAGGTTACCCGAATCGGAGATGTGCCGGCTCATGGCTGCAGTCTGTCGGTACCGTTTGATACGCTCGCGTTGCGAGCGCGATGCGGCACAGAAGCACCTGGTTCCGGTTCAGGTTATGCAACTCGGTGAGTTCCGGTTCGTCGCATTGCCGGGCGAGCCCTTGGTTGCCGTGGGCCGAGATTGGCAGCGTCGCTGTTCCTCTGACCTCGGATTCGTGATCGGGTATGCCAACAGTCATTTTCAGTATCTGCCGCACCCCACGCAGTTTGGGGAACGCGACTGGTGGGGAAAGTACGAGACCATAGCGAACGACCTGGCTCCGGAAGCAACCGAGATTTTACTTGATACCGCTGAGGAGATCTGCAGTGCGCCGGTTTTGCGTGCTTAGGAAGGAGTGTAAGAGTCTATGAGCAGAACGTTGATGATGATTGCGCCGCACGCCGACGATGCGGCGTTATTCTGCGGCGGCACGCTCGCAAAGCGTGCGCGCGAGGGGTGGAACGTGGTGGTCGTCAGAGTGACGATCGACGACAAGGACTCGGTGGCGCTGGGCGTTGAAGAGACGATCGAGCGTAACGCGGCTGAGTTTGCCGAGGCGGCCCGTATTCTCGGGGTTTCCGAGATCGTCGAGCTTGGTTACCCCTCGGACTGCCTGGCCGAGGTATCGGAGGTCGAGCTTCGCGAGCGGTTTATCCGGCTCTATCGCGAGCACCGGCCCTACGCGGTATTCTCGTTTGATCCGTATGGAGTCCTGTATGAGAACAATCAGGACCACGTACGTATCGCGCAGGCGGTAGACGAGGCGTTCTGGACCGCAATGTTCGACAAACACCATCCCGAGCACCTCGAGTCGGGATTGGAACCGCACGCAGTTTGCGAGCGCTGGTACTTCGCGCGTCGCTTGCTTGAAGTGAACCGCTACGAAGACATTTCAGATCTCGTTGAGACCAAGATTCGTGCGGCCTGTGCTCATCAACTGATGATGACGCACATCGTGCATCAGTTGTGGCTGCAGACAAAGACCTGGGGCCGAAGCGTCCCTGAGATCGAGCAGGCCCACCAAGGCGATTATGAACCCGTTATCGCTCGGATCATCCGTGAACAGGGACACCGAAGCGGCGGTCTCTGCGGCGTTACGGCAGCCGAGCCCTTTCGTGTGTTGCGCTTCGGGGCATTGGATGACTGGTTCGAGCATGCAGCAGTGGACAACTGAGATGGAATGGCAGTTACGCGTGCTGGCGGCAGTCGAAGCGCAACGGGACGAAATGCTGGCGCTCCTGCAGGAACTAGTTCGCACGCCGTCTCTGCACCCCGACGAGGCGGACGTACAGGCGATTGTGGAACGTGAGCTGCGAAGCATGGATCTGGATCTCGACGTCTGGGACCCTCCGGATGAAGAGCTTCGGGCACACCCAGCGTACGTGCCGGTGGAGCTCGACTATCGGAACAGGCCGAACGTAGTGGCGGTTTCCCGTGGAACCGGCGGGGGACGGTCGTTGATCCTCAACGGGCATGTCGACGTAGTGCCGACCGGGACTCAAACCGCCTGGAGCTTCGATCCGTGGGGTGCGGAGTTCGTTGACGGGCGAGTATACGGACGCGGAGCCGCCGACATGAAAGGCGGATGCGTCGCCAATATCAGTGCACTCAAGGCGCTAATGCGAGCCGGGGTGAGGCTGCGCGGCGATCTGATACTGGAGAGCGTGGTCGATGAGGAGAGCGGCGGAAACGGGACGCTGGCTTGTGTTATCAGGGGCTACCGTGCCGATGCGTGTAACTTCACCGAGCCGACCGGCCTGGACAAGGCGGCGGTGTCGAGTCGCGGAGCTCAGTATTTTCGCATCACTGTCCCGGGGCAGGAGGGCGGAACGGAGTACAAGCATGAGCTGGTGAACCCTATCGGAAAAGCGATGGAGGTTTTTCGGGCGATCGAGGAGTATTCGATCATGCGCGAGTCCGTAGCTCGTCACCCGCTTTACGACGAGTACGGCGTCACCAAGGCTCCGCTCGGGATCTGCACCATCAGGGGTGGTGAGTGGCCTTCCACGGTCCCGTCCCGGTGCGTCATGGAGGGCACCATCGAGTGCCTGCCGGGCGAGGATATTCACGTCGTGAAAGAGGGGTTTAAGCGGTTTCTGATGGAGTGGTCCTCCAAGGATCCATGGCTGAAACACAACCCGCCCACAGTGGAATGGTTCGGGCTGTGGTTCGAGGCTGCCGAGATCGACCCGGGCCATCCGTTTGTAACCACAATGAGAGGCGTGAGTCGGGAGCTTACCGGCAGGGATCTGAGAACCGTGGGCGGGGGAGGGTGCGATCTGAGGTTGCCGGTCCTGTACGGCGATACGCCGGCGATGGTGTTCGGGCCGAAAGGTGGAATGATCCACAGCACGGACGAATATGTAGAGTTCGAGCAGGTCGTAACCTGTGCCAAAGTTTTGGCCGTCGCCGCGGCACGGTGGTGCGGTGTTGCTAATGAGTAGGCGCGGAGCCGGCAATCCGGAGTAGACGAGCGGCGAGTATAATCTAGATATTAAATTAAGTCGTGACAGAAATCGGTTGGTAAGGTATAATTGATCGCAAGAGAGGACGGTGATGATCGGAACAACGGCAGAGTCAGTGCGGTACAGTGAGAATCTCGAGGACGATGTAGCTCACATCGAGTGGCCCAGCGCCGTGGTTTGCACGATGGAAGAGCCGTGGGAGCTCGTCCAGGGCGTGATCAGAGTAACGCCCCTGCAGCTTCACTATATCAGCGAGATGGGAATCGGGTATCTGAGAGCGCTCAGCCTGCCGCCGGGAACCCGGCGCATCGTCGGTATCGGCGGCGGCTCTTCGATTGACGCCGCGAAGTACCTCGGATGGGCGTACGAGCTTCCCGTGACCGCGATTCCCACGATCGCGTCGGTGGACGCAATGGTCACACCGGCGATCGCGGTGCGGACGCATAGCATCGTGAAGTATATCGGTAGCTGTGCGCCCAAGGAGGTGATCGTCTCTGACCCGATCGTGCGGGCCGCGCCGGCGCGGCTCAACCGTGCTGGTATCTCCGACGTCTTGAGCTGCCACACCGCACAGTTCGACTGGCGCCTGGCCGAGGAGCAGGAACAGGACGTGCGTGATGAGCGCGTGAGCAGAATCGCGAAGGAAGTGATGGAGTGCTGCAGCGCGCAAGCAGGCGAAATCCGGGAGGTGAGTCCGGTCGGAATTCGCGCGATGATCGAGGGCTTCTGCGCGATCAATGATCTGACGTTGAGCTGGGGTTCGGCGCGGATGGAAGAAGGGTCTGAGCATTTCTTCGCCTACAACGTCGAGCGAATCACCCGCAGACACTTCGTTCACGGCGAGCTTGTTGCGCTCGGAATTCTCGTGATGTCGCTCCATCAGGACAACGCCCCCGAAACCATCAAGCAGACGCTGGACCAGGCGGGTGTTGAATACCGCCCGGAAGCGATAGGCCTTGAACACCACGAGTTCCGTAAAGCGTTGGAGACGCTGGGCGATTTCGTCCGTGACGCTCGCCTGTGGTATTCGGCGATAGACTATCATGCGCCGGATGCCGAAAAGCTCGTGAGCGCGTTCCGGGAGCTTACGAGGTAAGACGAGCTTGCGCCTCAGAGGCGCTTGTATGATGAGGTTTGACGAGACGAACGAATCGAGTGGAGGGAAGTATGGTGCTCGCAATCAACGGAGGGACGCCTGTCCGCGATGTCCAAAACAGCCCCTGGCCCGCCTGGCCGATGTGGGGCGACGAAGAACGAACTGGGCTGCTTGAGGTGCTGGAGAGCGGGGTTTGGTCGTATAACGGACCTAAGGAGCAGGAGTTTCTCAGACGCTTCCAGGAGTACCTGGGTGTGAAGCACGCGCTGCTGGTGGCGAACGGGACGGTCAGCATGCAGCTTGCGCTTGAGGCGCTCGACATCGGTTTCGGTGATGAGGTGATCGTTCCGGGGATCACTTGGCAGGCGACTGCAGCCGCGGTGGCGGACGTAAACGCGGTGCCGGTGCTGGTTGATGTTGAGCCGGATACGTGGTGCATGAGCCCGCAATCGTTCGAGGCGGCGATAACCTCGCGTACTCGAGCCGTGATCCCGGTGCATCTGTACGGCAACATTGCCGATATGGATGCGATTGTCGAGATTGCCCGACGACACGGCCTACACGTCATTGAGGACGCCGCGCACAAACACGGGGCGGAGTGGAACGGGATAAGGGTCGGAGGGCTGGGTGACATCGGCAGCTTCAGTATGCAGCTTTCCAAGATCATGACGGCGGGCGAAGGCGGCGCGGTTACCACCAATGACTACGAGCTCTGGTACCGGTTGGACGCTCTGCGCAATTGCGGGCGGCGCCCGGAGAATACCGAAACAGATAAGAGCTCGGGGGATTACGGAGAAGAAGGTGACCTGATTCAAAGCGGCAACTACCGGATCACCGAGTTTCAGGCGGCGGTCCTCCTCGGGCAGCTCACTCGGTTGGAGTCGTTGAACCGTACGCGCGAGACCAACGGTCGCTACCTCGATTCACTGCTCAGCGCGGTTCCCGGCTGTCACCCAATGAAGGACGACCCGCGTGAGACGAAGAAAAGCTACTTCAATTACGCGTTCCGTATCGACGAAAAGGAGCTCGGCATTTCGGTGAGTTTGTTTCGCCAGGCGTTGAGCGCCGAGCTCGGTATCGGCGTGAATGCATGCTATCAGCCGTTAAACGATTGTATGCTCTATCGCCCGCAGACCAAGAAGCGGCATCGATTGAACGACGAGTACTGGGATGCACTCAATCCTGCCCGCTTTGAGCTGCCGGAATCGCAGCAGGCGTTTCACCACACATCGGTAGCGCTGACACACCGGGTTCTGATGGGATCATCCGAGGATATGGAGCAGATCGCCGAGGCGGTGCGTAAGGTGATCGACAACAAGAAAGAGCTCCGGCAAAGAGAACGAGGATGACCGAAGGGCTGCGTGTTGGATTTGTCGGAACCGGCTTTATAGCCGAGTTTCACGCCGTGGGGCTGGCTGAGCAGCCCGGAGTGGAGTTGGCGGCTGCGCAGAACCGGGGGTTGGAGAAGGGCAAGCGGTTTGCTGAGCGACATAGCATTCCCAAAACGTACCGCACTGCCGAAGAGCTGCTGAGCGACCGGTCGCTGGATGCGGTCATTCTTTCGGTCCCGAACGTGTATCATCATCCGTATGCACTACAGGCTTTGGAGGCCGAGAAGCATGTATTCGTTGAGAAGCCGATGACCTGCACAACCGCCGAGGCGGAGGAGCTCGCCGGGGCCGCCGAGCGGGGAGGGCGTGTGCTCATGGTCGGGCACATGTGGCGCTTCGATCGTGAGGTGCTGGATCTCAGGCGGAGAGTTGCCGAGGGCGAGATCGGACAGATCTTTCGGACGACTGCTTACGGAATACACGTTAACTGGGGACCAGGCGGCTGGTTCACCGACCCTTCGCTCGCCTGTGGTGGAGCGCTGGCGGATATGGGGATCCACGCTATCGATACTACCCGCTTTCTGCTAGGCGATCCGCAGCCGGTTCAGGTGTATGCTCGCATCAGCTCGAACATGGGAAAGACCGAGCTCGACGACACCGGAATAGTGGTGGTGGAATGGGCCGGCGGTGTCGCCTCGGTGGTCGAGAGCGGCTGGTGGCAGCCGCACATGGACGGACCCGAGGCGGCTACTTGTCTGTACGGCGCCGGGGGCTACGCTTCGTTATACCCCACCCTGGTCAAAAGGCATGGTCCTGAGGGGCAGATAGTGATAACGCCGGAGTTCCCACCGCGCCTCGGGCATTGCGACCAACACATGTACACCGCCCAGATGGCCGAGTTCGTCTCCGCCATTCGCGAGAACCGGGCTCCAACTCCCGGTCCGGACGAGGGGATCGTCAACATGCGCATTCTTGAGGCTGCCTATGAGTCGTCCCGCACCGGTGGGGTGGTGTCTGTGGCGCCAGGGGCACCAAGGGATGGATAGCCGGTGATACGGAGCAGCTCGAAAAACCACTATCAAAAAAAATAATTAAATCAATCATTGACAGAAAATAGGAAGCAGCTTAAGGTAAGTTGTTGGGCTGCATTGCAGCCGATATCACTCAAGGAGGTGTCTTATGCCTTTGGGGAAGCAGTGGGTTCTAGGGTGGCGTACGCCGGTTATGCTGGCGATAACCGTGGTCTTAGCTGTTGGGGTTGTCGGGTTTGCTGTTGCACGTGGGGCTGCTGAGGAAGACGAAACGGTAACAATCGTCTACTTGAGCTCCGGTAGTGCGGAGGTTGAACAGGCACACGATCAGAAATGGGTGCGTGAGTTCAACGAGATGCAGGACGAGATATATGTCGACTACCAGCTCACCACCTGGGCTGACATCTTCGACCGCCTCTATGCCGACCTTGGCGCCGGAAACCCGCCGGACGTTGTATGGTACGGGCACGCTCAGATCAACGACTGGATGGAGATGGGAATTCTCGAGCCGATCAACGACTGGGTGTCTCAGGACTTGCTCGACCAGTACCTGGACCACATCGTTGATGAGTCCAACGAGATCGTGCAGGACGGCCAACTATACGGAGCTCCGTTTACTCAGGCCTCCCGCGCATTCATCGTCAGACGAGACTGGTTCGAAGAGGTAGGGTACCCACCCGAAGAGATCCGCACCTGGGACCAGTTCATGGAGGCGGCCGCCGCAGTATACGATCCGGAACGCGGACGGTACGCCACCACGATTACGCTGGCCGAGGATCGTATGGTGGGGGCGGCGCTGCACCATTACTATGCCCCCGCGTTCGGTCTGAGGAATGCGGTCGATTTCCGCGACGAAATGCGCGACAACTACATCGAGATGTTGACGCAGATGCAGGAGCTTGCGGAATACATGCCGCCGGCGCAGGAAGGCTGGACGCATCGCGACAGCATCATCTCCTACACAGAAGGTGTTGTAGCAGTTGCGTTGCAGGGCTCGTACTTCCAGGGAGACCTCGCCGGGTTGGCCCCGCAAATGGCACAGCCGGATGTTACCGCCATCATGCCGGTTCCGACCGCCGTCCCCGGTGGGAATCCGCACGCGTCGGCATACACGGTCGGCTACTCCATTCTGCGAGCCGCTCAGAACAAGGAAGCGGCGGGCCGGTTCATTGAGTTTATGGCTGACCGAGACGTAGCGGTCGAATGGGCTATGAACGTTTCTCCACACAAGGGTGTGACGATAGACGACCGCGTGGCCGCCCTGGGTGACCAGGTTCGCTGGTGGGAAGAAGAGTGGGGTGCACTGTTCGCCGGCGGCGGTGATGTTGATCTTCTCTCCATCCCGCCGTACTCACCAACGAGCGAGATCGACTCCGTCAAAGCCGAGGTCATCGGTGATCTTCTCGGCGGACGTATCGGTCCGGAAGAGGCGTACGATCAGCTCAAGGAGCGAGTCGAGGCCATACGAGGGTGACGCTGTCATAACGCCTAAGCTTAACTACGGTTACCGGAATCGGACGCGGGACGGCAGGTCGCTGTCCTGCGCCGGTTTCTAAGCAACTGCCCTGTAGGTTGCGATACCGACAGCGTTCCGTTGGCGGCGTTGATAAGAGAACTGCTTTGCGCAACTAAAACGGTTTAAGCGATGACAGGCCCGACAACGAGCATGGACAGAGACCATAATCAAAACAGCGGTCGGCTGCGTAAGTTGCTGACGAGGGCAAGCCGTTCGCAAGCGGTAGTAGGTATCGCGTTACTCCTTCCGGCGTTCACGTTTTTTGCCGTCTTCATCATCTATCCGATTTTGCACGCCGTGTGGCTGAGCTTTCAGGACCTCTATCTCATGCGCGGGATCGACTCAATTGAGCCGTATGGGTTCGGGAACTTCCGGCGGTTTTTCGCCGATCCGCGGTGGACGCTCTACGTCCGCAATACGGTGATCTGGACCTTCGGCTCGGTGGTTGGTGAGGTGGGGCTCGGACTGTTGCTCGCTTTGCTCTTGAACCGGCGAATCCCGTTTCGTCCCGTTTGGCGGGGAATCGTAATCCTACCGTGGCTGATGCCCCCAGTCGTGGTAGCGATCGTGTGGCGGTGGATCCTCGACGGCGAATGGGGGATTCTCAACTACGTTCTTATGAACTTGGGGATTATTCAGAGCAGGATCTCGTGGCTTACCAATCGCAGTACCATGTGGATCAGCATATTGGTTATAAGCTGGTGGAAAAGCATCCCGTTTTCATTCGTCAATCTACTGGCCGGGCTGCAGATGATCCCGGAGGAGCTCTACGAAGCGGCTATAGTCGACGGAGCGTCGCTGTGGCACCGATTTAGGATGATCACGCTTCCGCTGTTGCGGCCGGTGCTGGTGGTTGTGACCTTGCTGATGACTATCTGGCGCAGCCACGATTTCAACCTGTTGTGGGCGTTGACCCGAGGTGGGCCGGGCGGACAATCCACAACTCTGGCCATTCTGTCGTACCGAGTTGGGTTCGAGTTTTACCGAGTTGCGTACGGTGCGAGCATCGGTGTGCTGTTGATGGCCTTCATGCTGGTGTTTACCGGCGTCTACATGCGCCGAATCAGGCTTGATATCTGAGTCAGGGAGGGTGTGGAACCATGATGCGCCGTCGCCGAAGTCGTCCCGGTAGGCAAATCGAAGGCTCATTCGTATTCCGCCGAGCACGCGACCTCGTAACGGTCATCCTGTTGGCGTGGATCGCGTTCCCGTTTCTATGGGGCCTCATTTCCTCCCTGAAAACAGCAGATGCGATCTTCTCGCGCGTCCCGACCTTGCTCCCGAATCCCGTGACATTGCAGCACTACTACTGGGCATTCACCAATGCGCGCTTCATGCGGGGGTTATTGAACTCGTTTGTTGTGGCCGGAGCTACTGCGTTGCTGGCGATGACGATCTGTGCAGCGGCGGCCTACAGTCTGGCGCGGTACCGCTATCGGTTCAAGAAATCGATTATGACCTTCTTCGTCTCGACGCAGATGCTGCCGCGGGTCCTGGTTGCGATTCCTCTGTTTGTGATCTTCACGCGGCTGCGTCTGGTAGATACGTACCTAGGGTTAGTGCTGGGATACGCGACCTTCGCAGCGCCTTTCGCGATTCTGATGCTGAGGGGTTTTTTCGCAGGCTTCCCGGTAGAGCTGGAGGAATCGGCCTGGATTGACGGAGCGAGCCGGTTGCAGGCGTTCTTCCGAATCGTTTTGCCGTTGATCGTGCCGGGTATTATCGCGACCGGGCTATTTGCGTTCGTGCTGGCGTGGAACGACCTGTTGTTTGCGATGATTCTTGCGAGAAGCGCAAGCGTCGTCCCGGCGGCCGTTGTGTTAAACAACCTCGCTCACTCACAGTTTGCGGGTACAAACTACGGGGGGCTTCTGGCAGGAGGCGTGATTCTGACGCTGCCGGCGGTAATCTTCTTCCTTTCTTTGCAGCACCACCTTATCGCCGGTATGACCGCAGGCGCTACGAAGGGATGACGGGGAAGCAGTTTGTTCTCAGCAGGCTGGGCAACTGTCAACATCACACCGCCGCTTGGAGTCGCTCTCGCGGGGTACTACGTCAGTGAAGGGCGTACCGCAGGGGCCTCTGAGGTCTTCGATGAGTTACACGCCAAGGCTCTGGTGCTCGAACACGACGACGGTCCGGTAGTTCTGGTGACAACCGATCTCATTGGAATGCCCGACTCCTTCTTCGCCGAAGCCGTAACGACCGTATCGAAGCGTACCGGGATTCCGGCTGAATCGATCATTCTAACGGCCTCCCATAACCACTCCGGACCGATGATCGACACCTTACCTGAAGGACATAATCTTTTCGCCGGCGTGCTTGATTTCGAATACCGTACTGTTTTGATGCGCAAGCTCGCGAGCGCGGTGGAACTGGCGCAGCGCCGCGCCTGCCCGGCTCGTTTCGGCTTTGCACGCACCCAATCTGATATTAATGTTGTTCGAAGGCAGCGTGACGCGGAAGGACGGTTCAAACCGTTGCCGTATCTCGGACAGAACTGGGAAGCACCGGTAGATCGGACGGTCGCCGTGTTGGGGTTCGAGAACTCCATGGGCGAACGCGCAATCGTAGTAAACTACGCCTGCCACGCGGTAGTGCTCGGGCCGAATATCGAGATCTCCTCTGACTATCCGGGTGCAATGCAACGCTTCGCGGAGCGCGCTCTTGGTGCTGATACGACCGTCATGTTCACCAACGGGGCCGAAGGTGACAGCAATCCGATTATCCATCCCGGCACCCGTGAGGATGCCGAACGCCTTGGGCGGCGCTTAGGGAGCGTAGTGATTGAAGCGGTTGAACGGTTGCAACCGGAAGACGTGCAGATCCTGCGGCAGAAGCGCGCCCTGGTGTCTCTTCCGCTTCGTCAGCGTCCGAGTCTCGCACAAGAGGCGGAACTGCTTGAGCACCTTAACCAGGAAAGCCGGGCGGCTCGAGCTGAGCGAGCTGAAGGACTACTGCAGTGCGAGATGGATCATTCCGTTCTGCTGCTGCGCCATTTACGACGTAAAGGGTGCGGGCACTCTATCGAGGCCGAGATTGCCGCATTGCGGATCAACGACACGGTTATGGTCACGATCCCCGGAGAGCTGTTCAACGCTTTAGGCCGCGAGGTCATTGACGCCACGAAAGGGGTATCAACCGTCTTGATGGGGCTTGCAAACGGTCATGTCGGTTATCTTCCCAACGCAGCGGCTTATGAAGAGGGAGGGTTCGAGGTGGAGGCCACCGCACTTGCACCTGGGGCGGGCGAAACGCTGCGTGATAATCTGATCGCGTTGGTGCAGGGCCTGGCGATCACATGAACCGACGGGTGAGGGCCGTGCAGTAGTGGTTCGTGCAGTCGATATCCTCGTCGGGTTCGAAAGTGCTCCTTCCCAGTAGTGTGAGCTGGGGCTCACAGAGAAACGAGCCACTGGCGGCGCGCGATCTGTGCCGCCCCAAGGAGTGCTCCTCGTGCGCCATGTTGGGAGAGCCTCACCTCGAGCGTTTCCATCACCGAGGGCTCAAGGTATCGTTGGAGCTCGCGGGTGATCAACTCGACGAATGGGGTGCCGAAACGCTGATACTCACCGCCTACTACGAAGCAGTCGGGATCGACAACCCAGAATGTGTTCTGGAGCGCACGTGCGATCACGCGCGTTGCTTCCTGCACCGGAGCAGGGAGGTCACGCGGCGGGCCTTCGGTCGCAGCTGAGCCCTTGCTACCGTCAGGGCTCTGTGCTTCCAGCGGCGTAGTGCCCTCGACCGCTAGGGCAGCCTCGACGCGGTTCCAGGAGACGAGATCCTCGAGCGTTTCGTCGGCGGTGATGTACATTCGCCCGATATCACCCGCGTCCTCACGTGATCCGCGATAGAGCTCGCCATGTGCCGAGAGTGCACCGCCAACACCCTCACCGAGGAACATGTAAAAGATGTTCTTGTCATGGTATGCGGAGATGTACCGAATTTCGGCGTGGGCGGCAAGAAACACGTCGTGGTCTATGGTCACCGGTTGGTCGAAGTACTCCTTGAGCAATCGATTCAGGCCAATCTGGTGGAGCTCCGGGAACGGCGCGTTTTCGATGCTGTCTGAAGTGTAGCGATACGACCCCGGAACAGATACGCCGATCCCGATGATGTCCTCGTCCTTGATTCTCAGGTCTTCCACATGCCGGCGAACCTCTTCAAACAGGGCGCGGACGTTGGCCTCCAGCGATTGAGCGCTCCGGAACCGATGCTTCGCGCCAACGCCCCCCTGCAAATGCACGGGAAAGATCTCATACAGTGAGTTTCGCGAGGATAGATCGATCGCGATAATGCGCTTGCCTCCGTCTACGAGCCGTACGAGGTGGGGCTTGCGCCCGACGGTAGCTCGCTGATCAAGCGTCTCCTCCACCACGCCCTGCCCGGCGAGCTCCTCAAGGATTGTTACGACCGTACCGAGGCTGAGATTGCAGCGCCGAGCCAGTTGCGTGCGCGTAGTCTCGCCGAAGTTACGTAACTCGCGAAACACGGCAAGGCGGTTCTGAATCTTCACCGTATTGACGCTAATCGTTTTCGACATCATCTAGACCCGTCGCGAGAGGAACACAGAAATGGCCATATCACCGGCAGAATACTGGTAACGCTGATCAAACACAAGAGGTGCCGGCCGTCCCGAGGTCCGTTGCCACGCCGCTCACTTATGCTGTGCGCATTCTCCATATCTAAGTCCTCCTGCGGAAATGTGCTGGTCTCACCCGGTGGTCAAGGTCGACAACCAGTTTTCGCGCACAACCTCGCCTGCGCCCAGCAAAGCGCCCCGGCTTCCGTGACGGGCGAGACGTACTTCCAGGGTTCGCATGACCTCCGACGGAAGGTAGGCGCTTAAGTCTTGAACCAGGCAGCTCAGGAAGGCGTTTCCGAATCGGTGGTACTCCCCACCGATTACGAAGCAATCGGGGTCAAGAACCCAGAACGCATTGTGCAATGCGCGCGCAATCATGCGTGTGGCCTCCTGTATCGGAGCAGGGAGCCCAAGCATCGGCGGGTTCGCCACAGTCGAGCCGTCTCTACCGTCGGATCGAGCCGGTTGATACGGGGTATCGTACCGGTCGGCGAACTCAGTCGTCAGCGCGGAGCCGACGCGGGTCCAGGAGACGAGCTCCTCCAGCGTTTCACGCTCGGTCATGTACATTCTGCCGAGGTCACCGGCCTCCTGTCGCGATCCTTTGTAAATCTCGCCTTGAGTGGCCAAGGCCCCGCCTACACCCTCGCCGAGGAAGATGTAGTAAATGTTCTTTGCTTGGTTGTCGGGAACATGGCGCAGTTCAGCTCGAGCCGCCAGAAACACATCGTGCTCGATCTGCATCGGTTGACCGAAGTATTGGCGAATGGTCGCGCTGATAGGAATGTGTTCAAGCTGGGGATACGAGGCGTGCGACACACGGTCTGAAGATGCGTTGTAAGGTCCCGGTACCGAGATCCCAACGCCCACAATTTGATCGTCCTCAAGGCCTAGTTCGCCCGTCACGGCTTTCATTTCAGCCAGTGCGTCCTGCAGATTCTCTTCGAAAGACTTCGTGGATTGAAAGCGGTGCCGGCCCTCCGCGCAGGTTTCGAGTTTGAGGTCCATGATGGAGAACGCGAAGTTCTTCGACGAGAGGTCTAGCGTAACGATGCGCTTAGGTCCACCGACCAATTGAACCAGGTTCGGCTTCCGCCCGACGAGTGTTCCGGTGTCCACGGCCTCAACAACGAGTCCCTGACCTGCAAGCTCATCGAGAATTGTTACCACCGTCCCCAGGCTGACGCCGCAGCGCTCGGCCAGCTCGCCGCGTGTGAGCCGCTCACCGTTCGCGAGCTCCCGAAACACGGCTAGCCGGTTCTGGATCTTCACTGTATTAACGCTTATGGATTTACGCGCCATCCCAACCTCGCTGTCAGCGTCTCCGGAGCTGAAACTCTGCCGGTTAGACCCTGCCGCTGTTCAAGCCAATGCGGACGAGTCTTGCGCAGCAGCGCTCCGCACCTCTTACTATAGCCACTGTGCCTCCGGAAGCACATGCAGCCACTCCGGGCGCAAACACTTGACACCTTCCACCCATACAGCCCCGGTTGTTTCTGCGAGGCGCTGCCCTCGCTCGTGGTCGACGGCATCGAGTGCGTTGATCTGTTCGCTAGTGAACTGCGACTTGTGAGCCGAAATGGCCTCCAGCTTCAACTCACGGTATGCTGCGGCGTCGACAAACTGGTTTGGCTTGTCGGTGAAAAAGAAGCCGACTGCGTTCAGACGATACTCGGCCCGGTAGTGCGCGGTTGCGGTGTTGGGGAACTGGTACAGGATAGCTGCCTCTGCAACGGCAAGCCCGGTGCGCACGTGGTCGGCGTGGGCCTCGTAAGGGAGCCATGGATCGCAACTAAGCACAAAGTCCGGCTCGTCGGTTCGTATGGCGTCGACAAGGCAATTGCGGAGTTCTCGGACCGACCAATCACCCGCATCGGCGAACCCCAATTCGCGCACCTCTGCTACGCCGAGGATGGATGCCGCCTCACGTTGCTCGCTGCTGCGAAGCCGGACTCGGGCTTCATAGGGAAGCTCAGCGTCGGCGTTCGTCAGGCCGGCAGCGTCATCGGTAACCGAGAGATACGTGATAATAGTTCCCTGTGCAGCCAGAAGCGCGATGGTAGCTCCCAAGGCAATGTCGGTATCATCGGGATGCGGTTGAATACACAGGACACGCCGTGCCTCAGTTAGCTGAGGCACCGGATCAAGAAGAGCTCGCAGCTGTGTGTAGTGTTCGACACTCACCCAACACCCTTTCACTGTTGTTCGATGAGGCACCGCTACCGTGGCGCCTCTACTCCCATGGCAAGTCCCATGGCAAGAAACCTCCGCGATCAAGTCTGTCCCACAACCCAATAAATTATACATTATACTAATAGTTAAAGCAATCTTTGCTGCACAGTGGATAGCCGAAACTCCGGTCCTGCATGGCTCTGTGGCCATCAGCACTCGCATCGCCGAGGTGTTGCGTGAGTTTCTCCTTGAAGTGTACGATCCAGGATCAGGTTTCATCTTATTTTGCTACAGGCAATACGCGTGGGGGTGAATGATGACGAATACCAACAGCAAGCCCAAAGGCGCCGGGGTATCGAGGCGCCTCAGAATCCTGTGCATCGGAGCCCACCCGGATGATTGTGAGTTTTCGTGCAGTGGCACGGCCGCACTGTGGAGCAGGCACGGACACGAAGTTACCTTCCTGAGCGTCACCAACGGTCAGTCAGGACATCACGAACAGGGCGGTCCGCAACTGATTGCGCGGCGCGCCGAGGAAGCGCGGCGCGCCGCGAGCATTATCGGCGCGGACAGTCACATTCTGCCGCTGACTGACGGGTACCTGGTTCCTTCTGTCGATAACAGGCTTATGCTCATACGGGCGATCCGCGTAGTGTCACCGGATATGATCGTAACGAACCGACCTAACGATTACCATCCCGACCACCGTTACACCTCGCAGCTGGTACAGGACGCCGCGTACTCTCTGATGGTTCCCAACATCGCACCGGACGTAGCGGCTATGCCGTTCAATCCTGTAATCCTGTACTGGTGGGATTCGTTCAAGCAGCCGCTGCCGTTTGATCCGGCGATCGTCGTTTCGGTCGACGCGACCTTCGAGGAAAAGCTTGAGATGCTGCACCAGCATGAGAGCCAGATGTATGAATGGTTGCCGTGGGTAGGAGGCTACAGCCACGAGGTTCCGGTTCCATCCGACGAACGCAAGGACTGGCTCCGAGGCCGCTACAAGCTGCGAGCCACGCCATCGGTGGCCGAGCGCTTTCGTGAGCAGTTGCGCGAACGTTATGGGGCCGACGGAGAGGCGGTAATCGAGGCGGAAGCCTTTGAACTGTGCGAATACGGTGCGCAGCCTGCCGCAGAGGAACTCGAACAGCTGTTCGATTTCACCGAGTAGCCGGTTCCGGGGTGCCGAAGCGGTCCGATGATCCTGCCCGACGAATCGCTTATGCTTCGCCCAGCATTCTGACGACTGATTGGTGCATGGGCGAGGTGATCGCACCGTGAATGATTGGGTCATCCGTTGCCACCAGGTGCTGCCATAAGCGTTGCATGAGAGTCCGTTTGACGTCGGCACAGGACATATCATCAATTAGGTTCACTTGTTCCCATGGATCTGTCAGCAGGTGGTATAACTCAAACTCAGGGTGATAGCTCAAGGGTGGCCTTTCGGGTTGTCGCGGTGACGATCGGCGCTTCCAACTCTGATTCGGGGGCATGAAACTGTGTGCGGCGCTGAAGAACGCGAGCAGCTTGTGATCGGTAGTCCGGATACCGCGGATCGGGTCGTAATAGTCGTGATACGTGAGCTCAGGGAAGAACACCCGGTTGGGCTCATAGGAATCGGCGCCGTCGAGCAACGGAACCCAGCTTCGACCCTGGACAGTTTCGGGAACCTCGGCACCGATCAGTTCGCATAGAGAGGGAGCAAGATCGATATTGGGGACCAACTCGTGAACAGTCCTTCCTCCGTGCCACCCATTCCGGCTTGGTAAGCGGAGTATGAAGGCAATCTCGAGTCCGGGATCGTAACAGGAGCACTTGGCCCGGGGCATGGCGATGCCGTGGTCGGTCGTGAAGACAACCAACGTGTTGTCTCGCAATCCGAGTTGGTCGATGGCTTGCAGTACGCGCCCGAACTGCCGATCGAGGTATCGAATTGCTCCCTGGAGCTCGGCAAGCTCTGTAATCGTCCCTGGATCGGTCCTAAGGTAGGGTGGCACGTATACTCCGCGATCGCTGTCCGGTTCAATTTCGTTTCCCACAAACCCCATGTAATCGCTTTCGTCAGTCGCGAACAGGCGATGCGGTTCATAGGCGCCTGCACAGATGAAGAACGGTGTATCGCGGTGATTGGTAAACCGCCGGAGAAGCTCAATCGTTTCGTCACAGATCCTGGTCGCGGTAGCCGCGGATTCACGCGCTTCGTATCGCAGCTCGTATCCCCAGTCGCTCGGATTACGCTGCGTCTCATGGACTACGCCGAGCGAGGCCGTGCGGTAGCCGGCGTCTTGCAGAAGCTGAGCCAGGTGCAACTCATCGCGGTTCAGCTCCCACGCAAACCGTTCGTGAGTCAGGCCGAGCACCCCGTTACTATGCGGGTAGCGGCCGGTGAACATCGCCGCCCGGCTGGGGCTGCATTGGGGCGCTACGCAGAAACTGCTAGAGAACAGAACCCCTTCGTGCGCCAGTCGGTCGATGTTTGGCGAGTGCACTGTAGGTATTCCGTAACAGCCGAGATGTCGACCAAGATCATGGCAGTGAAATAGGAGTATATTCGGACGTGAAGTCATGAATCGATCATAGTTAGGATCCCTACGCTGCACAACGGCTCAATCGGCGTTGGGACTCATGCGGACAGCCAAGCACCGGCGTTATGGCGAGACGAAATCCGGGCATACCCGGCCTGCCTCCCGCTCGAAATCCCGCGCCGCGGCTTCGGCGTGGCGAATGAACTCGTTGCTTTCGAGCGTGCCGATCACCTCAGCCATCTCTTCCGGAGAATCATACGTGATTGCGCGAAACGGCTCAGTGTAGTCTTTGGCGCGGCTCTCGCGAACCCCGGCTACCAATTCACGATTGAACTGTATGGCGTCTCGCAGGTGACCGACCAGCTCGCCGGGAGCGAGAGTCTCGGGTGAGGTGTCATGCAAAGCGCAGAGCGATGCAAAAGCATGTCGCGCTCTGTCGATGGAGTACAGCCCTGCGAGCTCCTCATACCGCTGGTGGAGCGCTTCCCAGGTTGCAAGAACGCCTTCCTTTACGTCTTCGCGCAACCGAGCAACACGTGCGCTGGGAACCATCTGACCGCCCAGGTTGACCCACGAATCACGCGTTGCATCCCGGAGCTCAGCCGGAATCTCCGGCAACTCTCTGCCGGTCTCGCCGGCCCAGATCACCAGTGACTTCATCGCGTACAGATGTATCATCTTTCGGTACGTTTCGTATCCGGTCCGTGCCTTCAGCAGTAGCGGCGATTGGTTAGACCGTTCGAGCAGCCCTGCCGGCAGCGTGAACGGTTCATCGCCTTCCGCTGAATGTAGACGCTTAGTTCCAATGTGTTGTTCGAGAAACTCCAAGGCCGCGAACATTTCCTCAGCTGTATCCGGTGCAAGATAATCAGTCTCAATCAGGAGCTTGCGGACCACTCGCTTATCACGGGCTTTGAACTTCCAGGCGTTTCGGGCGAGCGCATACATGTTGTGCCGAAACCAGTAAGCCGGAAGAATAAGGAGGCGGTTCTCGGTCTCGTCGCGCGAAACGAGTGCAAATGGCAGAGGTATCAGCATCTCTGACGGATAATCGGCTTTGGTGAGCAACGAAAAAGATGCGAACCTGCAATTGTGTTTGATGCTGACACATAGCCCGGGCCAAAAGCCTCGGCCTGCCAGCACTTCGCCGTCATTGCTACGCGAGTTGTGGTTTGAGCCGAGCGTGGCCCCCGCAGCGAGGTTAGACTGGCCGAGCACCGCGGCGGCACAGAGAAAGGAGTTGTTGTGGTGTTGCTCATGCGCCGGGAAAATCAAGGAATTCAACACCTCGCAGCATGAAATGGTGGAGTTCTCTCCTAGATAAGAGTTAAGGAGCCGTGCGCCGTACTTCAGTGAAGCGTGAGCAGCCAGATAGAACCGCACCGCTTTGACCCCATAAAAGACTCGAGATCCTGCTTCAATAATGCCATTGACCAGTTCCACCCCTTCACCGATCTGAGTGGGCTCCTTGGGGTTGCTGTTGATCGTAAGATTCTTGAGCTTGTTCGCGCCCTTGATGTACGCGCTGTCACCGATGAAGACGTCTTTGATTATCCTACAGCTCTTAATCACGGAACCGCTGCCGATTACGCCGTAGTAGCCACGTCGCGGATCGAGTTCCCGCTCTGTCATCGCCTTAAAGCGTTGCATGAGGGTTTCATCGTCGCGGTATTTGTACCATAGGTAAGCGTCGGCTGATGTCATGCCGTTGAACGGAAGTACCTTGCGGCCGCCGTTTTCGTTGCCTAGCTCAATCCATATGCGGACGTCTTCGGGCTCCCCTTCTTTCAAGGTTCCATTGCCGAACTTGCTATGATTGGTGCAGGCAATCTCGTCCACCTGCGCGATAACCGTCCGGTCGCGGATGATGTAATGAGACAGGTATCCGACCTTCGTGATTGAAGTGTCGGCGCCGATGTCGGAAGAGATGATCGTGCTGTCATAGATACCGACCGGCGCCTTTAGGTCGTGAAAAGTAAGATAGTACTGCCCGAGGCTTCGAATTCGGACCAATCCGTAGAACCGGCTGCCCTGTATCAGATCGGGGTCAAACCCGTCCTCAACCTTCACGTCTCCCCAGTGGACGGCACGGTTGCCGTTCGCTTCAAGCCGGGCGATCTCGGCAGTGGTGAGATCGCGGTACCGTACGCCGTTCGACTGTTCATTCCGTAGATAATACTCATCTCGGCCTGGGGGTAAGTACTGTTCCGGGATGAACCCGTACCCGAGGCGTTCGAGGGGCGTCTTTACCGTCATATCACTCCGCTGTACACTGCATCGTGGTGATCTGTAACACTGCATCGATGATAATGTCACGCGATCTCGCGATGTGCAACCCAATTCGTGGGTGGTTGGAGCTCTTACAAAATGATGCGCCGGCCATTTGCCGAAATCACATTGACAGCGGCTCAGCTCAATTGTAGTATTTGTTCATATAGAAGTTGACAAAACAGTTAGAAAAATATTACTGAGAATGTGGCGGCCGGTTAGACAGGCGGCGGCAAACCAGGGTAAGCAAGCTGCTTTGCGGTCCGAGCCGAACCGGTCGGGGGAGGTGATCCGGGTAGAGTAACAGCTGGTCTGAGAAGGGGCGGGGTGCGGATTCCGCCTAAAAACACCAAGGTGTGTGAAAGTAAGGAAGAAACAAGGAGGACAGAAACATGAAAAGATACCGATTGCGTCGCCTGCTAATTGCCGGCGTCGTTGTGATGGTTTCGGTCTTTGCAGTGGCTGCGCTGTTTGCGCGTGGTGCCGCAGAGGAGGTGGACGGTGATGTGACCGTCCAGATCATCCTGTGGCCCGGACCCGAATCCGATGCGTTTGAATCCGTTGCCAACCATTGGAACAGTGAGATCGGCCCTGAAAAAGGCATCTACGTGTCGGTGGTCCTGTTCGGACGTGATCAAATGCATCTGAGGCAGGAAGCGATCATGGCCGCCGGGAGCTCCGAAGTTGATGTGTTTCAGATAGGAAGTGTGCGTTACGGCCGCTATCTGCCGTTCTTGGAGCCGCTCGATGAGTATATCGAGAATCCTGAAACTAACCCGTGGGGCGCCTCTCCGGACAACTTTATGAGCGGCGTTATGTCGCCTTACTATTATCGCGACCAACTGATGGGTGTCCCGCGCGATGTAAGCGTTCATTACCTGTACTATCGCCGGGACCTCATTGAAGAACTGCTTGAGAACGAGGAGTGGCAGGAGCTGTATCGGGAGATCAGCGCAGAGTATGTCGGTGAAGCGCTTGACCCCAAGGATCCTGATGATTGGACCTGGGATGACTATTTGGCCGCAGCTTACTTCTTTACGCAAGAGTACAACCCGGACTCCCCAACTGAGTACGGAACATTTACGCACGGACGGGTGATGGGGCCCACCGGTTTCCTGTGGACCAACGCGTATTGGGGTTACGGTGGTGATTGGTATGATGACGACGGGAACGTCGTGTTTGACACCGACGCGGCGCGCGAAGCATTGCGCATCTGGCATACCAAGTTCGACCAGGGGCTCACTCCTCCCGGGTCTGTCACAGGGGAGTATCCGGAAGCTAACGAGGCGATGCTCGCCGGTCAGGTTGCGATGGGCGTCCATTGGAACGCTGCTTACTCGACCGTTATCGAAACCGAGGACTCACCGATGCAGGGCAAGTTCGGTATTGTTGCGCCGCCGGCTGGTCCGGAAGGCCGCTTCAGCTACAACCACTCGCTCGGTTATGCGCTCAATCCGAACTCACGCCACAAGGAGCAAACCGCGATATTCTTGACCTGGCTCTTCACCGACGAAGCGAACCAGATCTATGGCGAAGCGGGTGGTATACCTCCGGTCGAAGACATATTGGCCGGGCTGACCGACCTTCGTCCTGACTTTGACGTCATGGCCGGCGTGCTCGGACGCTATGGCCGGGCCTTGCCGCCGCAAACCGGCGCAATCGAGGTGATGGCTGCGGAGTATCTTTCGGATGCCTGGACCGGTAGTGTCGACTTTGATACCGCGCTTTCGGGTCTGCAAAGGGAAGCCCAGCGGGAAATAGATCAGGTGATGGCCGATATCGAAGCAGGAGAGTTGGCTGCTGACTAAGCACGATGCCGCATCCCGCTTGAACGCCGTGCTGCCCGGAGCCGGCGTGAAGGCGTGCTGACGTTCAAGATCGTCTGGGCCTGCCTCGCACGGGGGTGATCCTCGCCAGTGAAGGCAGGCTCAGATCATTGCGCAAACGGGCTTACCGCTGAGACCTCAGCTCGGCCCCGGACCGGATTGCGGATTGAACGGTGATCCGCCGTAAGTAGCTGAGTCGCAGCATCAGAAATTGTGGTATACTTAACGTGTTCCCTAGGCGGTGCGGTGGCCTTGCATGCAGCATGCGCGGTGGTGCGCATTGCAGGCCTTTGATCCCACGGGAACTCCAGAATCCCCCAAGAACAGCGAGGTGTTATTTGAAATGCAGGACTTAAGCAGGCATCGTCGGCGGGTTTCAATACTCCTGCTTATGCCCCTGATTCTATGGTTATTGGCGTTTTCACTCGTTCCGATGCTCTACGGTGCTTGGCTGAGCCTGCATCATGCCAGGCTGGCTACCTTGCATCGGCCGAGTTGGGTAGGGTTTGACAATTACCTATTGATACTCGAGTCGAGCGGGTTTCGGTACGCGCTCAGATGGAGTCTGGGTTTTGCGCTGAGCTCAGTGGCTGTGGAAATGCTAATCGGCGTCAGCGTTGCAACTCTTTACAACCGCCGGTTTCCGGCGAAAGGGCTTGCCATAACGCTCTACATGTTGCCTTTGATGATTTCGCCGGTGCTGATGGGAACGATGTTCCGTTTGTTGTTTCACGAGGCTGTCGGGCCGGTGTCGTATCTGCTGAGTGGCATAACGGGAACGACGGCACTGCTCGGAATGCGGTTTGTCTTCTATACCTTGGTCTGGGCGAACGTCGTGAACAGAACCCCGATGGTGTTCCTGAATGCATACTCGGCAATGCAGGGAGTGAATCGAGACACGCTGGAAGCCGCTACGGTGGACGGCTGCAGTGTCTGGCAGCGGTGGCGTAACGTCACCTTGCCGTCGATTTTTCCGATTCTCGGTATAACCTTTGCTGAGCGTCTGCTGCAGAACTTCGTGATCTTTGAGATGGTTTTCGCCCTCACAGGAGGTGGGCCCGGCACGTTTACGCAGAGCGTCAGTATTTTTGTGTATCGCCGGGCGTTCGAGCGCAGTGATTTCGGTGTGGCGAATGCTGCTTCATTCCTTATCGCCTTGATGCTGCTGATACCGGCGCTCCTGCTCGTGAGACGGATGATCAGGGGGGTGCGATGATCAACATGACCAAGTCTACACGCCGGCGAATCGGGGCCGGATTGACCGCACTAACGGTTCTCATCGTCATTCTGGTCTTCCTGATCGGGATCATAACCAACATACGAACCTCGTTTATGACGCCGGCCGATATCTCGGTCTCGCCGCCGAAATGGATATTCGAGCCCACAATGGTCAACTATCTCGTAGCGATAGCAACCGGGGGGTATAATTTCGGCGTCTATCTGTATAACAGTCTGGTGATTGCGTTGGGCTCAGTGGCTGCAGCATTGTTTATTACCGTACCGGCTGCGTACAGCATTGTTCGATACCGGGGGCTCGGTGATTTCGTCCTTGGTACTACCTTGCTTGTGCGCTTGATGCCGGCGTTAAGCTTTGCCATTCCAGTGTACGTGGTTTTCAGCCGCTTCAACCTTATCGACACGCACCTCGCGATAATACTGATGCATACGCTTTTCATTTCGCCGACGGCTTTGCTGTTGCTGGTAGGGTTCGTTCAGGAGTTGCCGAAAGAGCTCGAGGAAGCGGCAATCGTCGATGGCGCTACCACTCCGCAGTTGCTGTTTCGCATTCTTATACCGACGATCAAACCGGGAATCGCGGCGGTTGCGATTCTGGGCTTTATCCTGAGTTGGAACGAGTTCATATTTGCGGTAGTGCTTAGCTTCCGCCGGGTGATCACTGCTCCCGTAGGGACCTCGTTCTTTATTACATCCTACGCTGTCGCCTGGGGACCTATGGCGGCTGCGATTACGATGGCGAGTATACCGACGATGATCTTCATTTTCGTTGCGCAGCGAACGATCATCCAGGGAATGACCGCGGGGGCCGTAAAGGGATAAGCGGCCGTGCTCTGAACGTCGCCTTGTTCTGCGGCAAGAATATGCGCACGGCACCTACAGACTCACAGCAGCGGTAAACAGGAGACAAGAGATGAGAAACGACGCACGCTACCAGGCCTTGACAACGGCCCGCATGGAAGAGCTTCTCCGGGTATACCGAAGCGGTCTCTTGGAGGATACCGTTCCGTTCTGGCTGCGTCATAGCGTGGATAGGGAAGCCGGGGGATTCTTGTTCTGCCTTGATCGTGATGGGTCTGTTCTTGACACCGACAAAGGCATGTGGATCCAATCGCGCTTCGTTTGGCTGTTGTCAACTCTCTATGCGGAGGTCGAGCCCCGCCGTGAATGGCTTGACGCCGCGAAACATGGGTTGGAGTTCATCGAACGCTTTGGGTTCGACGACGACGGCAAAATGTTCTTTCAGGTTACGCGAGAGGGAAAACCGCTGCGCAAGCGACGGTATCTGGCGACCGAAGGATTTGCGGTGTCGGCGTTTGCTGCCTACGGGAGGGCCGCCGGTGATGAGGCGAAAATAGACCGAGCCTTTGATCTGATGCGGTTCATTCTGGATTATTCCAATAACCCAACGCGGCTGTCGCCAAAGGTCGACGCCTCGACGCGGCCGATGAAGTCGCTCGGGTCGTGCATGCTGAGGATCAATATCGCACAGGTGCTCCGTCTGGCGCGGCCCGATTCATCCTGCGATGCCTGGATAGACGACGCAATAGCCGAAGTTGCCACCGAGTTCGTGCGTGAAGATGAGGGTATCGTACTTGAGCATGTGGGCAGCAACGGAGAGTACCTGGACCACTTCGACGGCAGGCTTGTAACCCCCGGGCACGTAATCGAAGTTGCATGGTTCATTCTCCACGAAGCACGGCTGCGAGGCGGTGACGCGCGGCTGATCGCGCTTGGCTGCAAAATGCTCGATTGGGCCTGGGACTTGGGATGGGATCAGGAATATGGAGGGATAATCTATTTCCGGGACGTCACGAATCGGCCGTGTACCGAGTACCATCACGATATGAAGTTTTGGTGGCCGCAGAACGAGACGATTATCGCGACGCTACTGGCTTATTTCCTGACCGATGACCCCAAGTATCAACGAATGCACGAGCAGATTCACGATTGGACGTACTCACTGTTCCCGGACGATGAGTACGGCGAATGGTTCGGGTATTTTCACCGCGACGGGCGCCTCTCGACACCACTGAAAGGCAATCTCTGGAAGGGGCCTTTCCATCTGCCCCGCATGCAGTTGTATTGCTACCAACTGCTGGAAGAGATGCGACGCCACCGTGACAATGGCGTTCCCCCTGCAGATGGTCGGCATTGAGCGGCAAACTTCAAAGAGAGTTGTGAGGTAGAGCTATGGATCACAGCAGAAGCGCAGCGTTGGAGCAGTGTCGCAGGGAGGCAAGGGCGAACCTGGCGGACAGTGTGATGCCTTTTTGGGCGGAGCACGCCTGGGATGCCGATCACGGCGGGTTCTTGACACGTGTGGATCGACTCGGACGCCGATTGGAGACTGCTCCGAAGTATCTTATGATGCAGGTTCGCATGCTTGCGGCGCTGTCCTGGGCACACGACTTTGGACTGAACGATAGAGGCTATCTCGATCTCGCAGCTGCAACCTTCGAGTTCATTGAGACGTGTTTCCGTGATCAGGAAAACGGCGGGTACTACTTCACAGTGACGCGCGACGGCAAACCGCTGTCGCGACGGAAGAACACCGACGTGCATGCGTATGCCCTCACTGGATTGTCGGCGTACGCTGACAGCTCGGGACGGCCGGATGTATTGGAGACGGCCGGAGGGCTTTTTGAATTGCTTCAGATCGAAGCGGCCGACGGCGAGATGGGCTACAGGGAGGATTTTGACGGACAAGATTGGCCGGTCCTAAACGCCGAGCAAATGCATTTGAGTGAGAACGGAGCGATCAAAACCATTGACATGCATACGAACGTCCTCGAAGGAATCGCGTATCTGTCGGAGGTCTCCGGGGATGACCGGCACCTCGCTGCGTTGCGCAAGGTCTTCAACCTGATCTTGTCAAAAGGTCTTGATCCCAACCACGGAGGCACCGTGACCGCGTTCGATTCGCAGTGGAATGCAGTCCCCGATTCGCAGGGTAGGTTTACAACATCGTATGGGCTGAACGTCGAGTTAGCATGGTTGCTGATTAAAGCTGGACAATTGCTGCACGTATCGTGGAACCATTACGGCGGCCCGGTTCAAAGACTGGTTGACCACGCCTTGGAGTACGGTTTCGACCCCAACAACGGGGGCTTGGCGAGTTATGGTCCCATGGCCGGCCGAGTAGAGCATGCGTCAAACCTTGCAGACGACCGGATGGTCCGCAGCTGGTGGACGCAGGCCGAGCTGTTGAACGCTCTGGTAGATATGATTGAGCTGACTTCCGAAGACAGGTATGTCGAAGCTGTCCTGACGGAGTGGAACTGGATCCGGGCTTTTCAAATCGATCACGATCACGGTGACTGGTATTCGGAGGTTGACCCTGCCTCTTTCCGGCCTGTAACCACCGACAAGGGTGGTGAGTGGAAGACAGCGTTCCATGTCGCACGGGCGCTTATTCGCAGTTCGGAAGGGCTCGAGCGCATCCTCGGCGCGTCTGAACGCGGCTCTTCGGCCTGAACAGTCAAAGGGCAACGCCTTGTACCGGTTGGCCGGTATTAGGTCCGTGGCTGTTGGGTTGCGGCCCGATGAAAAGGGGGCAGGGACGTAATACTTGATCAGAACGCGTACTACGGTGATATCCACAATCACTGTAGCGTCTCGTACGGACAGGGAACCGTTGCCGATGCAGTTCATAACGCCCGCCAAAGACTAGATTTTTGCTCGGTTACCGGACACGCCGATTGGTGTGATATGCCCGTGGCGAACGAGCGTATTGGTCACATTATCGATTTTCACCGGCGAGGTTTTCGGAGGCTACGGCATAGATGGCAGGATCTCCTGCGGGCTTTGCGAGATGTTGATTCGCCGGGGCAATTCGTCGCGTTCCCAAGTTTTGAGATCCACTCTTCGGCCGACGGTGATCGGGCGATTGTCTACAAACACCTTGAAGGCGAATTGATTTACCCGGCAACGGTCGAACAGCTGCATGCGCAGCTGAGACGCTGGAACCAGACGGGGCACAATGCAACCGCGCTGCCACACCATATCGGGTATCGAAAAGGCTTGCGCGGAATCAATTGGGACAGTTTCGACGAACAGGTGTCGCCGGTAGTTGAGGTATATTCAATGCACGGTGCATCCGAGACCAGCGAGGGTCCGGTGCCGTACCTCCATTCTATGGGACCGGCCGACTGCATGAGTACCGTACAGTACGGCCTCGCGCGCGGGCATGTCTTCGGGTTTTGCGCCAATACGGACCACCATAGTGCTCATCCCGGAAGCTACGGCCAAGGTATGACCGGAGTGTGGGCGACGACGTGCAAACGCGACGCGCTGTGGGACGCGATCGCTGCCCGACGCACATTCGCCCTGACCGGTAACAAGTTGGAGGTGGACTTCGAGCTCGACGGAACCCCAATGGGGGGTATTCGATCGCCCGGGCCGTTTAAATGTTTGCGGGCGGTTGTCACGGGCGGAGCCGCGATTGATTACCTGGATATCGTTCAGCGCGATCGCATGTTACGGCGGTTTTCGCCGGTGGATATGGTTCCTGAACTGCAGGGGAGCGATGCATTGGGGTCGGAACTGCAGAGCGTTGTTCACCTCGAGGTAGGCTGGGGCGCACGCGGTAAACGGCAGGACTGGGAGGTCGAGTTTGGCATAAGCGACGGCTTCATTGACGCTGTGGAGCCGAGATTCCGAGGTCCTGATCTGCCGTCACCGTTGCAGGATGCGGAGACTGCCGACCAAGAAGCGGCGTGTCGAGCCCCACTATCCCAATGCGAGCGCATGAGTGCACGCCACGTTCGATTTCTTACCGTGACACGTGGCAATCCCGCCACCACGACAGCGGGAACTCAAGGCGTTTCCCTGTTGGTGTGGGCTCGTATCAACGGCGTGAGGCTTTCAGGCGGGCCGGCGGGACACGTTATCGATGAGATTGCCTTGCCACCTGCCGCAGTAAACGAATCTCTGCGGTGTGGTGTTGACCAAACTATCCGGGTTTGATATGGTGCAGCCACGCGAACGTGCCCCTGTAGCTCAGTCGGTAGAGCACATCCATGGTAAGGATGGGGTCACCGGTTCAAGTCCGGTCGGGGGCTGTCCTAAACCGTGCTGCGGTTGATCTGTTGACACTGTTTTGTGCGTTTTTGTATACTTACCAGCCAACGGCGGCGTTTTCGGGAGAAATCAATGGCAGGAAACAAGGCGAAGGGAAAAGTTGTCGAGCTTATCGCGCTGCAATGTGAGAGCTGTAAGCGCCGCAACTACACCACCAAGAAGAATAAGCGCAATATTCAAGGCAAGCTTGAGCTGATGAAGTATTGTCGCTTCGAGCGTAAGCACACGCTGCATAAAGAAACGAAGGTGAAGTAAAACCATAGGCCAGTAGCTCCAACGGCTAGAGCGCCGGTCTCCAAAACCGGATGTTGTAGGTTCGAATCCTACCTGGCCTGTTCCCTTTTTTGTCTGTGGGTAGACCTGCGGGAGTATCGAATGAAACGAATCGTAACCTTTTTCAAGGACAGCTATGCCGAGTTGAAGAAAGTGATCTGGCCCGGGCGTGATGAGGTTGTGTCGAACACCAAGGTGGTGCTCGTGTCCGTGGCAATCTTCGCTGCCATACTCGGGTTGGCTGACTTCCTGCTTCTCTCTGCAGTCGACTTCATCTTCTAGTTTTAGTTCCTTTGGGTTCCGGGTTGGGTGACAGCTGCTCTGGTCGGCGGGTTGCTGATCTCGCCGGGTTTTGCTCGTAATCATCGCGAGGGTTAAGAGACAAATATGGCAAAAGGCTGGTACGTTCTGCATACCTACTCAGGGTATGAGAATAAGATCGAAAAGACGATTCGCGTGATGATGAACGAGGGCCAGCTCGACGATGTGGTGACCGATGTAAAGGTGCCGTCGGAGCAGGTCGTTGAGATTCGCGAAGGCAAGAAAAAGGTGTCCTCGAAGAAGTTCCTGCCGGGGTATATCCTGCTGGAGATGGATCTGCCTGATATCGGTTGGAAGCAGGTCTGTTCCAAGATAAAGAAAATCAACGGCGTAACCGGCTTCGTGGGTGCCAGTCCGGGGATGAAGCCGCAGCCGATCTCTTCCGAAGAGGCGCGGGAGATACTGCAGAAGTCGGGCGAGATCAAGGGAGACCAGGGTCTGCGGCCGAAGCAGAAGTTCGTTGTGGGCGAGACTGTCCGCATTATCGAGGGACCTTTTGAGTCGTTCACCGGTTCCGTCGAGGAGGTCAATCTCGAGAAAGGCAAGCTCCGCGTCATGGTCGGTATCTTCGGAAGATCGACGCCGGTGGAGATTGACTTTCTCCAGGTTGAAAAAATCTAGCGCGGTTCGCGCTGGCCAAAGCTGGGAGTTGCCGACCGCGACGGGCGGCAACGTTAGTACCACCAACGGAGTACAGTATGGCTAAGAAGAAGATTGCAGCGGAGATCAAGCTGCAAGTGCCCGCCGGCAAAGCGACGCCGGCGCCCCCGGTAGGTCCGGCGCTCGGGCCGCACGGGGTGAGTGCGCCGCAGTTTGTTCAGCAGTTCAATGACGCGACCAAGAACATCGAGCCGGGGCTTCTGATTCCGGTCGTGATCACGGTCTATCAGGACAAGAGTTTCACCTTCATCACCAAGACGCCGCCGGCGGCGGTGTTGATCAAGAAGGCGCTCGGTATTGAAACCGCGTCCGCTGAACCGCGGCGCGTCAAAGTCGGTAAGCTCTCCAACGCTCAGCTCAGAGAGATCGCCGAAACGAAGATGCCTGATTTGAACGCCAATGACATCGACGCGGCGATGAAGATTGTCGCCGGCACGGCTCGGAGCATGGGTGTCGAAACGGAGGCGTCGGTATGAAGCGTGGTAAGAAGTATCGAACAGCGCTCGAGAAGGTAGATCGGACGCATCTCTACGGCCCGCAAGAAGCGGTCGAGCTTGTGCAGCAGATCTCGTTTGCCGGTTTCGACGAGACAATTGAGCTCGCGCTTAAATTGAATCTCAAGAAGAGCGTCAACGTTCGCGACACGCTGGTGCTTCCGCATCAGTTCCGGGCCGACAAGCGTATCCTGGTGTTCGCCAAGGGCGAGAAAGCCAAGGAGGCCGAGGAGGCCGGGGCCACCTATGTGGGTGACGAGGATCTGATCGAGAAGATCAAGGGCGGCTGGCTCGAGTTCGACGTCGCGGTTGCCACGCCGGACATGATGAAAGACGTCGGGCGGCTTGGTCCGGTGCTCGGACGGCGCGGGCTGATGCCCAATCCGAAGACGCAGACGGTGACCTTTGATCTTACGGCCGCGATCGCCGAGCTCAAGAAAGGGCGGGTTGAGTTTCGTTCCGACAAAACCGGCGTGCTCCACCTCGCGGTCGGGAAGGTTTCGATGGAAGCAGCCAAGATTGTGGAGAACATTCACGAGGTAGTCTCTGAGGTGCGCAAGCGTCGTCCGGCCGATACCAAGGGTGAGTTCGTGTTGTCGTCGGCGCTAGCGTCGACCATGGGGCCGGGCGTGTGGTTCGCCGCCGGTGCGGTGGGCGCACCGTAGCGCGGGACGTCGAGTAGGAGAAACGATATGTCTGAGTACCAAACCAAAGTGCAGCAGCACAAGGTAGACGCGGTTGACCGGTATAAGGAGCGTTTCGGAGACGCAAAGGATTTTGTGTTTACCAACTTCCGCGGTCTAAACGTGAAACAGATAACCGAGCTTCGTGGAAAGCTCGCGGAGCAGCAGGCGGAGTACCGCGTTATCAAGAACAGCTTTGCACAGCTCGCGTTCTCTCAGTTGGGCGCTCCGGAAAAGTTGGGGCAGTTCTTTGAAGGGCCCACAGCGGTCGCGATTGCGCGCGCAGAGTCCAATGCGCTCGTGAAGGCATTGTTTGATTTCGGTAGAGACACGCCGCTTGAGATCAAGGGGGCGTTGATCGAAGGAAACGTCTTCGATCGAGAACAGACCGAGGCCTATTCGAAGTTGCCGCCGCGCGATGAGCTGCTGGCAAAGTTGATGGGCTCAATGCAGGCGCCGCTGCAGAACTTCGTCTACGTGCTCAACGCGGTGCCGCAGAAGCTTGTGCGCACGTTGCAGGCAGTGGCCGATCAGAAAGCGGGCAAATAGCCCGAGGCAAACCAATGTCAATAACCGAAGCGTTAGTCTTCCGTCCGTGTGCCATGCTATCGCTTCGGAGCAAAACAGAAAGGAGAAGGTAATATGGCGACACTCACAAAAGACGACATCATCGAGGCCATCTCAAGCATGACGGTACTCGAGGTCTCCGAGCTGGTGACGGCTATGGAGGAGAAGTTCGGCGTTAGCGCTGCCGCCCCTGTAGCTGTGGCCGGCGCCGGCGCTGCTGCAGGCGGTGGTGAGGCTGCCGAGGCAGCTGAGGAGCAGACCGAGTTCAACGTCATCCTCAAGAGCTTTGACGACGGCAAGAAGATTCCGGTCATCAAAGAAGTCCGTGCAATCACCGGGCTGGGCCTCAAAGAGGCCAAAGAGATGGTTGAGGCCGGCGGTCGACCGGTCAAAGAAGGCGTCAGTAAGGAAGAGGCGAACGAGATCAAAGAGAAGCTTGAAGCGGCGGGCGCTGCTATTGAGGTTCAATAGCCTTGCGGCTACGTACAACTTAAGTTACTCAACGCGATGCCATCGGCAAGAGGGCTTGACGATGGTGTCGCTTTTTCGTGTGCGCTCTTCATGATTCATGGGAGGTAGGTGAGAATGTTTGACAGAACCACCGATGTTAACCGCGTATTCGTCGGAACGCGCGGGGCAACCGTTATGGAGTTGCCCGATCTCGTTGATATTCAGGTGCGCTCATTCGAGCGTTTCTTGCAGTGGAATCGCGTAATATCGGGTGAGCCTCCCTTGAATCAGGGTCTCGAGGAAGTGTTTCAGGCCGTGTTCCCGATCGAGAGCCAGAACGGGGATATGCGGTTGGAGTATGATCACTATATCCTCGATGAAGCCGGCATCAAGATGTCGGAGCTGGAGTGTAAGTACAAGGGACACACCTACGCGATCCCGATCAAGGCACGGATCAACCTGGTCTTCCTTGAGACCGGGGAAATCCGCCAGAAAGATATCTACATGGGTGACATCCCGTTGATGACCGATCGGGGAACCTTCATCATCAACGGTGCCGAACGGGTCGTGGTGAGCCAGATTCACCGCAGTCCCGGTGTTATATTCTCGCACGAGAAAGGTGTGTACTCGTCACGGATCATTCCGTACCGCGGCTCCTGGTTGGAGTTCGAGATCGATCAGAAGAAAGAGCTGATCTACGCCAAGATCGACCGCAAGAAGCGCATCCTCGGTACAATCTTCCTCCGGGCTCTCGGTTACGACTCGCGTGAGAAGCTGATCGAGCTCTTCTATCAGACCAAGCCGGTAGAGGTGAAAGACACGCCGGAGGATAAGGAAGCCTTGGTGGGGGCGGTGCTCGCTGAAGCGGTTTGGACGACCGACGCGGGCGAGAGCAAGAAACTCTACCGCGCCGGTGAGAAGCTGCATCCCCACGACATCGACCAGCTGATTCATGCCGGTGTGGCCGAGATAGCGATCATCGATCTCGCTCATCCGGATTCGCTGCACTCCGAGATCATCCTCAACTGTTTTGAGCGTGAGGAGGTCAAATTCACCAAGGACGAAGTCGATAAGGACGAGCCGTCGAAGGACGATGCGCTGTCGGCGGTCTATGCGGTGATCATGCCGGGTGAGCCGATTACGGTGGAGAGCGCGGAGAAGGACTTCAACGCGATGTTCTTCACCTCGCGCCGTTACGATCTGGGACGGGTGGGCCGCTACAAGCTGAACAAGAAGTTCGACTACGAGGAGCCGGTCGAGGATCACGTGTTGACTCGCGAAGATATGGTGAACACCATGCGATTCCTCGTGCAGGTGTATATCGGCGAAGAGAATGTCGACGACATCGATCATCTCGGCAACCGGCGGGTGCGCTCGGTCGGGGAGCTGCTCGCAAATCAGATGAAGACCGCCTTCAGTCGCATGGAGCGCATCGCCAAAGAACGGATGTCGCTGAAAGAGACCGACACCATCAAGCCGCAGGACCTGATCTCGATCAAGCCGGTGGTTGCCGCGATCAAGGAGTTTTTCGGCTCGAGCCAGCTGTCACAGTTCATGGACCAGGTAAATCCGCTGGCTGAGTTGACGCACAAGCGACGCTTGAACGCTCTGGGCCCCGGCGGGCTGTCTCGCGACCGCGCCGGGTTTGAGGTGCGCGACGTGCACTACACCCATTACGGCCGCATGTGCCCGATTGAGACTCCGGAAGGCCCGAACATCGGTCTGATTGTTTCGCTTGCAAACTACACCCAGGTGAATGAGTACGGGTTTCTTGAGACACCGTACCGCCGAGTGATCGATGGGGTGGCGACGCGAGAGATCGAGTACCTCTCGGCGATGGATGAGGAGAAACACTACATCGCACAGGCGAACGCTGAGATCGACAGCAACGGGCAGTTTCTCAGCCGAATGATCTCGGTTCGCAAGTCCGGAGATTACACAACCAAGCCGCCTGAGGATATCCAGTACATGGACGTCTCTCCCAAGCAGGTCATATCGGTTTCGGCGTCATTGATCCCGTTTCTGGAGCACGACGACGCCAACCGCGCCCTGATGGGCTCGAACATGCAACGGCAAGCTGTTCCGCTGGTGTTCCCCGAACCGCCGCGCGTGGGAACCGGGATGGAGGCGAAAACCGCCTACGATTCCGGCGTTCTGCTGAAGGCGCGCCGCGACGGCGTAGTGAAGCGGGTGACCTCGCAACACATCGAGGTGCAGACCAACGGGTCGAAGGACGGTGGCGACGATGTTGATCTGTACCAGTTGATGAAGTACCAACGGACCAACCAGGACACCTGCTACACGCAGAAACCGGTGGTGCAGACCGGACAGAAGGTGAAGACCGGTGATGTGCTCGCCGACGGGCCCTCGACCTATCAGGGCGAGCTGGCTCTCGGTCGAAACGTGTTGGTAGGGTTCGTGCCCTGGAACGGCTATAACTTCGAGGACGCCATTCTCGTCTCGGAGAAGATTGTCAAAGACGATATCTTCACCTCGATCCATATCAAAGAGTTCACGGTCGAGGTCCGCGAGACCAAGCTTGGACCGGAGAAGATTACCCGGGACATTCCGAACACCTCGGAGAAGGCCCTTGATCAGCTGGACGAGGAAGGCATCGTTCGCGTCGGAGCCACGATCGGCAGCGGCTACATTTTGGTCGGTAAGGTTACGCCGAAGAGCGAGACCGAGACGACTCCCGAGTTCAAGCTGCTGAACTCGATCTTCGGTGAGAAAGCGAAAGAGGTGCGTGATACAAGCCTGCGTGTGCCGCACGGCACCGACGGGACCGTCATCGACATTCAGCGCCTCAGGCGTTCGGAAGGCGACGACCTGAGCCCGGGCGTCGACGAAGTGGTCAAGGTGCTCGTCGCCACCAAGCGCAAGCTGCGTGAGGGCGATAAAATGGCCGGACGGCACGGAAACAAGGGCGTCATTGCGCGTGTTCTTCCCGAGGAAGATATGCCGTTCATGGCGGACGGCACGCCGCTTGACGTATGCCTGAACCCGCTTGGCGTCCCCTCGCGTATGAACCTTGGTCAGATACTCGAGGCTGAGCTCGGATGGGCGGCGGCGGTGTTGAACGAGTGGTATGCCACCCCGGTCTTCGAGTCGGCGACCAACGAGATGATCGCCGAGAAGCTGCGGGAGGCGGGGCTCCCCGCCAGCTCCAAGACCGTGCTGTACGACGGCCGTACCGGTGAGCGCTTCCAAAACGAAGTGACGGTAGGCTACATGTACATGCTGAAGCTGCATCACCTTGTAGACGACAAGATGCACGCTCGTTCGACCGGTCCGTACTCGTTGGTGACCCAACAGCCGCTCGGCGGCAAAGCGCAGTTCGGCGGGCAGCGCCTCGGCGAGATGGAGGTATGGGCGCTCGAGGCCTACGGCGCGGCGAACACCCTTCAGGAGCTGCTTACAATCAAGAGTGACGACATGAACGGCCGGGCGAAAATCTACGAGAGCATCGTCAAGGGTGAGCCCGCGACCTCGGCAGGTGTTCCGGAATCGTTCAATGTGCTGGTGCAGGAGCTCCGCGGCCTGGCGCTCGACATCTCGATCTACGACACCAAAGGAAAGCAAATAGCTTTGACCGAGCGGGATGAGGAGCTGATCAATCGCAAGGGCAGCAATTTCTAAGAGACCGGCCCGGATGCTTCGTTTCAGGAGGCCCCAAATTGATGAGAGAAATTCAGGACTTTGACAGTATCATGATACAGCTTGCCTCACCGGAGCAGATCCGCGCATGGAGCTACGGCGAGGTCAAGAAGCCGGAAACCATCAACTACCGCACGCTGCGTCCCGAAAAGGACGGTCTGTTCTGTGAGCGCATCTTCGGCACGACCAAAGAGTGGGAGTGTTACTGCGGGAAGTTCAAGTCGATCCGCTACAAGGGCGTTATCTGCGACCGCTGTGGAGTAGAAGTGACGCACTTCAAGGTGCGGCGTGAACGTATGGGCCACATCGAGCTCGCTTCGCCGGTATCGCACATCTGGTACTATCGCTCGGTACCTTCGCGCATGGGATTGGTGCTCGGCCTAACGATTGCTGCGCTGCGGTCGGTGCTGTACTACGAGAAGTACATCGTGATCGACCCGGGCGACACCGATCTCAACAAGCTAGACCTGCTGACCGAAGAGGAGTACGCCGAGGCGAAGGAGCGCTATGGTATGGCGTTCTCGGCCGGTATCGGTGCCGAGGCGGTGCGTACGCTGCTCGAGGGGCTCGACCTCGACGCCCTGTCGGCTGAGCTTCGCGGCGAGATGATCTCCAAGGGCGCCAAAGCGGACAAGCGGTTGCTCAAGCGCATCGAGATCGTCGAGAACTTCCGCGATTCGGAAAACCGTCCGGAGTGGATGATCCTCGACGTTATCCCGGTCATTCCTCCGGAGCTCCGCCCCATGGTGCAGCTTGACGGCGGCAGATTTGCCACCAGCGACCTGAACGATCTATACCGCCGGGTGATTAACCGGAACAACCGTCTGAAACGGCTGATGGCCCTGAACGCACCGGATATCATTATTCGCAATGAGAAACGGATGCTGCAGGAGGCGGTGGACGCGCTATTCGACAACTCCAAGAAGAAGCGCGTGGTAAAAGGGGCGTCCAACCGGCCGCTGAAGAGCCTCTCGGACATGCTGAAGGGCAAGCAAGGGCGGTTCCGGCAGAACCTGCTTGGAAAGCGCGTCGACTATTCGGGGCGCTCGGTAATCGTCGTCGGCCCGGAGCTGAAGTTGCACCAGTGCGGGCTGCCGACCAAGATGGCGCTTGAGCTCTACAAGCCGTTCATCATGAAGAAGCTTGTCGAAAAAGATGTCGTCTACAACATCAAGAAAGCGAAGAGCTTAGTAGAGCAGGAGACCCCCGAGGTCTGGGCGGTGCTCGACGAAGTGGTGCGCGAGCATCCGGTGATGCTAAACCGCGCGCCGACCCTCCATCGGTTGGGTATTCAGGCCTTCGAGCCGGTGCTCGTCGGCGGTAAGGCGATCAAACTCCATCCGCTGGTCTGTCATGCCTTCAACGCCGACTTCGACGGCGACCAGATGGCGGTCCACGTACCGCTCACGCAGGCGGCGCAAATCGAGTGTTGGACCTTGATGATACCGTCGCGCAATCTGCTGAACCCGGCAAACGGCGAGCCGATTGTCTTTCCATCACAGGATATGGTGCTCGGCATCAACTACCTCACCCGTGCGCGCCCGGGCGCGAAAGGCGAAGGGAAGTATTTCAGCTCGAAAGAGGAATTGCTTTTGGCGCGCGAGTACGGGAGCATTGAGTATAACGCGCTGGTGAAGGCGAAGACCGAGGATGGTTGGATCGAGACCACCGCGGGGCGCGTGCTGCTCAACCAGGCCTTTCCCAAAGACATGGAGTTTGCGAACCAGGCGATGGGCGAGAAGGAGTTGCGGGCGCTGATCGCCAAGGTGTACTCCGAGAAGGGTCCGCATACCACCGTGGTTTTACTTGATGTCATTAAAGACTTCGGATTCCGGTACGCCACCCTGTTCGGCGCAACCATCGGTATGGACGATGTGATGATTCCGGACGAGAAAGCCAAGATGATCGACGAGGCCAACCAGCAGGTGGAGTCGATTCAGAATCAGTATCTGGCCGGACACATCACTAATGAAGAGCGTTACAACCGAGTTATCGAGGCGTGGTCGAAGACAAATGAGGAGCTCACCGACCACATGATGACGATGCTCAAGCAGGATCGCGCCGGGTTCAACCCCGTCTACATGATGGCAAACTCCGGTGCCCGCGGCAGTCGCAGTCAGATTCGCCAGCTCGCCGGGATGCGCGGTCTGATGGCCAAGCCCTCAGGCGATATTATTGAGCTGCCGATCCGCTCGAACTTCAAAGAGGGCCTGTCGGTCATCGAGTTCTTCATCTCTACCAACGGAGCGCGGAAGGGTCTCGCCGACACGGCCCTTAAGACTGCCGACGCCGGCTATCTCACTCGCCGCTTGGTGGACATCGCACAGGACGTCGTAGTGAACGAAGACGACTGCGGGACTATCAACGGGATCGAGATGGCAGCCCTCAAGGACGGCGAGGAGGTTGTTGAGAGTCTCGCCGACCGAATTCAGGGTCGGTTCACGCTCGAGCGGGTGAAGCATCCGATCAGCGGAGAGCTGTTGGCGGATGTGAACGAAGAGATCAGCGATGAGACTGCGGCTGAGATAGAAGCGGCCGGGATCGAAAGCGTGCGGATTCGTACTGTTCTGACCTGTGAGGCCAAGTACGGCGTCTGCCGCAAATGCTACGGGCGGAACCTGGCGAATAACCGTCAGGTCAATATCGGTGAGGCAGTTGGGATCATCGCCGCACAATCGATCGGTCAGCCCGGCACGCAGCTGACGATGCGTACCTTCCATATCGGCGGCGCCGCTACGCGCGGAACCGAGGACAATCGAGTGTACCTCCGGCATCCGGTGGTGGTCCGTGGTTTCAGCGGTTATACTGTCGATCTTCCCGACGGTACCAAGCTGTTTACCCGCAAGGGGCGGATCCATGTGGCGCGCGTGCTGCAGCAGGTGGAGGCCGAGAAGGGCGAGCGCATTCGCGTCAAGAACGACGACGCAGTCAAGAAGGGCACTCTGATACTGAAGCGCGGTGAAGAAGAGATCCGTGCCGAGGATAACGCCTATGCGGTGATTCAGGATCGAGCTGTGTACTTGGTGGCGCAGGAGCAGAAAGTCGAGGTCCGCTCCGGCGCGCAACTGCTGGTGTCGGAAGGTGCCGTCGTCAACGCTGAGGAGACTTTGGCGACCTTCGACCCGTTCACCGAGCCGATCATCTCGGAGGTGGAAGGCACGGCCGTATTCAAGGACATCGTTCAGGGGACTACGCTCAAGGAAGAGATCAACGAAGACACAGGCCGTATTGAGAAGAAGATTACCGAGTTCACGCTTGAGAGTCTGCATCCCCGGCTCATCATACAAGGAGGGGACGGCAGCGAGCTTGCCACGCACTTCCTTCCCGGTAACGCATACCTCAATGTCGAGGACGGGGAGAAGGTCACGCGCGGGCGAACGCTCGCAAAGCTGCTGCGGGAGAGCGCGAAGACGAGCGATATAACCGGTGGGTTGCCGCGGGTCGGCGAGCTCTTTGAGGCGCGCAGACCGAAGAGTCCGGCAGTGCTTGCGCAGATCAGCGGCGAGGTGAGCTTCAAATCGATCGCCAAGGGCAAGCGTGTAATCGTGGTGCGCGACCCCTACGGCGTGGAGTATAAGCATCTGGTTCCGATGGGCAAGCATCTGTTGGTGCGCGAGGGCGACGTCGTTGAGGCCGGCGATATGCTGTGCGAAGGTACGACCGATCCGCACGATGTGCTGCAGATTCTCGGCGAGAATGCACTGCAGCGGTTTCTGGTGAACGAAGTCCAGGAAGTCTACCGCCTGCAGGGCGTCAATATCAACGACAAGCATATCGGCGTGATTATCCGGCAGATGATGCGCAAGGTGGAGATCGTGCATGTCGGGGACACCAACTTCATATTCGGCCAGCAGATCGACAAGTCGCGCTTCCACGAGGTGAACAGCAGGGTAATGAACGAAGGCGGTCAGCCTGCGGTCGGTCGGCCGCTGCTGCTTGGGATCACGCGTGCATCGTTGAACATCGATTCGTTCATCTCGGCGGCATCGTTCCAGGAGACTACACGGGTGCTGACAAACGCCGCGATCTCGGGTGCGGCCGACAACCTGCGCGGGTTGAAGGAGAACGTAATCATAGGGCACTTGATACCGGCCGGGACCGGAATGCGATCCTACCGGCACATCCGCCTCTATGATGAGCATCGGGACGATCTCGATGCTCATATGCAGCAAATCGTTGAGCAGCGAGAGCGAGAGCGCAGCGAACAGCAGGCTGAGGAGAGCGGCGAGGAAGCCGAGGTCTTCGAGGCTTGACTTTTTTGCAGGTGCTTGGTACAGTACGGGCTCACCGAGCAGACGAAGCGTTGGAATAGACACCGAGGAGTTGTAACTAACTGTTATGCCTACAATTAATCAGTTGATCCGCAAGGGTCGCAAGACTATAACGCGCAAAACGAAATCACCGGCGCTGCAGGCGTGTCCGCAGAAGCGGGGGGTTTGTACGCGTGTGATGACGATTACCCCTAAAAAACCGAACTCGGCGCTCCGCAAAGTCGCGCGTGTGCGGTTGACGAACGGAATTGAGGCGACCGCCTATATCCCGGGAATCGGGCACAATCTGCAGGAGCACTCGGTTGTGCTGCTGCGCGGCGGCCGTGTGAAGGACCTTCCGGGTGTGCGTTACCACATCGTGCGCGGCGCTAAGGACACCCTGGGTGTCGATGATCGACGCAAAGCGCGCTCGAAGTACGGTACGAAGCGCCCGAAGGCGTAAGCAGGTACGAACTGGAGAATCGGAACGATGCCTAGACGACGAGTTGCACCGCAGAGAGCCATACTTCCGGACCCACGCTACGGCAACAAGACGCTGTCGAAGTTTGTAGTGCGTATGATGTGGGACGGCAAAAAATCGGTTGCCGAGCGCATTGTCTATGACGCTCTCGGCGGCGTGCAGGAAAAGACCGGCAAGGAGCCGATTGAGGTGTTCCTGAAGGCGGTGGATAACGTAAAGCCGATGGTAGAGGTGAAAAGCCGCAGGGTAGGCGGGTCAACGTATCAGGTGCCGGTAGAGGTTCGTGACTCACGGCGTGAAGCGCTGGCAATGCGCTGGTTGATCAAGGCTGCTCGTGATCGGGCCGGGCGCTCGATGAGCGAGAAACTGCGCGCTGAGCTTCTCGATGCGTATAACGGAGCGGGAGCGGCTTTCAAGAAGAAGGAGGATACGCACAGGATGGCGGAGGCCAACAAAGCGTTTGCGCACTATCGCTGGTAACGCCTGAGCCGTACGCGCAAGGGTTGCCGGCTTGATCGTATAGTGCCAAACCGATCATCCAGACTGTATCGCTGTTGTCGGAGATACGGGGTGGTAAGGTGGCCGGCTGCGAGTACGCTTGCAGTCATAGTTGCAAGACTCCACTCTTATCGCATGTCCTTGACAGAAGGGCTGCTCCGAATTAGAATCCGCACTCCCACACAGCAGCAGTGGTTCGCTTCGTCGAAGCGCTGTGAGATGTAGAAACCAGGTGCAACTGATCCGTGTGCCGACAGGCTGTCGCACGGGCAGTCAGTAGCAACGCAGATAATTCTGATCAACTGTAGTTACGATGCCGCAAGGAGGACGTAATGGCAAAGGCAAAATTTGAGAGGACGAAACCGCATATTAACGTCGGCACCATCGGTCATGTTGACCACGGCAAGACGACGTTGACGGCGGCGATCACCATGCTGTCGGCTAAGACTACCGGCGGCAAAGTGATGAAGTATGAGGATATCGACAATGCTCCGGAGGAGAAGGCGCGCGGTATTACGATCAACACACGCCATGTCGAGTATCAGAGCGCAAACCGGCATTACGCCCACGTCGACTGCCCCGGACATGCCGACTACATCAAGAACATGATTACCGGCGCGGCGCAGATGGACGGTGCGGTGGTTGTAGTGTCCGCCACCGACGGTCCGATGTCGCAGACTAAAGAGCATATTCTGCTCGCGCGGCAGGTGGACGTTCCGGCGTTGATCGTATTTATCAATAAGACCGATCAGGTCGACGATCCCGACCTCATCGATCTCGTTGAAGAAGAGATGCGTGACATCCTCAACTCGTACGGGTTCCCGGGCGATGAGGTTCCGGTTGTGCGCGGCAGCGCGTACGACGCGATGATGAATCCGGATGACGACGAGCAGACCAAGTGCGTCGTTGATCTGTTGAACGCGATGGACGAGTACTTCCCGATCCCGGAGCGGGCCAAAGACAAGGACTTCCTGATGCCGATCGAGGACATCTTCTCGATTCAGGGTCGTGGTACGGTTGTCACCGGCCGAATCGAGCGCGGTGTGTTGAAGGTCAACGACAAGGTCGAGATCGTTGGTATTCGCGATACCCAGCAGACCACCTGCACCGGCGTTGAGATGTTCAATAAGCTGCTCGATCAAGGCGAGGCCGGCGACAATATCGGCGCCCTGCTGCGCGGAATAGATAAGAACGATGTGCAGCGGGGTCAGGTGCTTGCGAAGCCGGGCTCGATCACGCCGCACGTGAAGTTCAAAGGTACGATCTACTGCCTGAGCAAGGAAGAGGGTGGTCGTCATTCGCCGTTCTTCACCGGTTATCGGCCCCAGTTCTATTTCCGTACCACCGACATTACCGGGACGGTCATGCTGCCGGAAGGAAAAGAGATGGTGATGCCCGGCGATAACACTGAGATCGAGGCAGAGCTTATTCATCCCATCGCGATGGAGAAGGGGCTGCGTTTCGCCATCCGTGAGGGCGGCCGGACCGTTGCCAGCGGTCAGGTCATCGATATTGTCGACTAAGACCGGGATAGCGGGCCTTGCCGTTCGCGGCCGGGCTCCGCTTTTTTGGAGGAACGATGGCGAGCAACAAGATTCGAGTGCGCTTGCGCGGATTCGACGTAGAGCTGATTGACCAGAGCGCACGGGCGATCGTCGATACGGTGCACAAATCGGGTGCAACCGTCTCGGGCCCGATCCCGTTGCCTACGCGCATCAACAAGTTTACGGTGCTGCGATCGCCGCACGTGAACAAGAAGGCGCGCGAGCAGTTCGAGATGCGCACACACAAGCGGCTAATTGATATTATTCAGCCGAGCTCCGCGGTCATGGACTCCCTTATGAAGCTGGAGTTGCCGGCCGGCGTTGACGTCGAGATCAAACAGTAGCAGTCCGTTGTTGTGCCCGGGGCGGGTCTGCTTCGGGCGAGTTCGAGCGGCAGTTGAGGTGAAGCAAATGATTGGGCTGATCGGAAAAAAGATCGGTATGACGCAGGTGTTCGATGACGACGGCACGCTGGTACCGGTAACGGTGATTGAGGTCGAGCCGAACGTCGTGATTGGGCAGCGCACCGCCGAGCGTGACGGTTATAACGCTGTGGTGGTCGGTGCGTTCGACGCGAAAGAGAACCGGGTGACCAAGCCGGTGCGGGGTCAGTACCCCGATGGTGTCGCTCCGAAACGCTATGTGCGGGAATTTCGCGACTTCGATCTGGACTGCAGCGTCGGCGACACGCTCACGGTACAGTCCCTCGAGAACGCAGCGTTCGTCGACGTGGCCGGTATCACGAAAGGGAAAGGGTATCAGGGCGTGATGCGCCGGCATGGTTTTCACGGCGGGCGCAAGACGCATGGGTCGAAGTTCAAGCGTGGGCTCGGGGCAACCGGGATGGCGGCGACCCCGTCGCGCATTCACAAGGGAACCAAGATGCCGGGGCGCATGGGCGGCGAGCGCGCTACGGTGCAGAATCTGAGAGTTGTGCGAGTTGATCCTGAGCGCAACGCAATGCTCGTCACCGGTGCGGTTCCGGGCCGCCGCGGGGGGTATCTCGAGATCCGCTCCGCGACGAAGAAGTAGCGGCGCAGTAGTAAAGGGCGTTGAGGATGGATACACAAGTACTTTCTGTGGACGGAGAGCCTAAGCAGACGATCTCACTCGATGATGCGGTGTTCAGCCGTGAAGTCAGTGAGGGCTCAATATATCACGCGATACGCAATGAGCTGGCAAACGCCCGGGTGGGGACCGCTTCCACCAAGACGCGAAGCCAGGTTCGGGGCAGCACGCGCAAACCATGGCGGCAGAAGGGCACCGGCCGAGCAAGGGCCGGACGGCGATCGTCACCCATCTGGGTCGGCGGCGGCGTGGTGTTCGGGCCGCAGGTCCGCGATTACGGATACAAGCTGCCGCGCACAATGAAGCGTGTGGCGTTGAAGTCGATTCTGAGCATGAAGGCGCGACAAGATGCGCTTCGGGTGATCGAGGACTTCACGGTGGAATCGGGTAAGACCCGGGACCTGGCCGGAATCCTCGGGCCGATCAGCGAGGGAAAGCGCACGGTATTGATCATGAAGGACGACGACCCGATGGTCAAACGGGCGGCGCGCAATATTCCATGGCTTCGTTTTCTTTCTTACCAGCGGTTGTGCGCTCACGACCTGTACTATGCAGAGCGTGTGATCTTGATGGAATCCGCAGCTGCCGGGTTAGCCGAGCTTTACGGCAACGCCAGGAAGAACGGCAACGCCAGGAAGAAATAGAGAGGTTGGAGACAATGAGAGCCGACCAAGTGATTATCAGACCGGTGCTAAGTGAGAAAACGAACGCTTTGCGCGAAGAGAGCAAGTACGTGTTTCAGGTCGACCCCCGAGTCAACAAGATTCAGGTGATGGAGGCCGTGCGCGAGTTGTTCAAGGTTAACCCGGTGCGCTGCAATATCAGCACCGTCAAGAGTAAACCGCGGCGAGTTCGCTACAAGAGCGGCCGCACTGCGACCTGGAAGAAGGCCATCGTGAAGCTCTCCCCGGGTGAGACCATCGAAGTGTTCGAAGGCGCGTAAAGGAGTCAGTGGTGGGTGTGAAGAAATACAGACCGCGCACGCCGGGTACACGGTTTCGTACCGGCTTGACATTTGATGAGATCACGCTCGACGGTCCCGAGAAGTCGTTGACCAAAGGTACGGGGTTCGGTGCGGGCCGCGATGGGCAGGGGCGCATCAGTGTACGCCGCAAGGGCGGACGTCACAAGCGCAAGCTGCGCGAAATAGACTTTCGGCGTGACAAGCACGGAATCGAAGGCAAGGTAGTCGGCATCGCGTATGACCCGAATCGTAGCGCCAACGTGGCGCTGGTCCAGTATCGCGACGGAGAGCGTCGCTACATTCTGGCGCCCAAGGGCCTGCGTGAGAACGACCGCGTAATGAGCGGCGAGAACGCGCCCCCGACGGTGGGGAACTCGTTGCCGCTGGAGCGCATTCCGATGGGTACGGTAGTGCACAATGTAGAGCTGCAACACGGCAAGGGCGGACAGCTTGCCCGTTCGGCCGGGGCGCGCGCTACGGTGGTTGCCAAGGAGAAGGACTACGTAACGGTGCGGCTGCCGTCGGGAGAGACTCGGCTGGTTTTCAAGCGGTGCAGCGCGACGGTAGGGGCCGTCGGCAACGAAGACCATATGAATGTGGCACTCGGCAAGGCCGGACGCGCACGCTGGCTCGGACGCCGACCCAAGGTTCGGGGCGTCGTGATGAACCCGGTCGATCATCCGCATGGCGGTGGTGAAGGACGTACGTCGGGTGGGCGTCATCCGGTTACGCCGTGGGGGCAGCCGACCAAGGGCTATCGCACCCGGCGCAAGCGGAAGTATTCGGACAAGCATATCGTGAAGCGAAGAAGGTAGGAGTAGTCTCGTGTCGAGATCGATTAAGAAAGGTCCGTTTATCGAAAAGAGTCTGTACTCCAAGGTCGTGCAGATGAACAAAAGCGGCGACCGCAAGATGGTGAAGACTTACTCGCGCTGTTCGACGATCATCCCGGAGATGGTCGGGCTCACCATCTCGGTGTACAACGGCAAGACTTGGGTGCCGGTTTACATCACCGAGAACCTGGTAGGGCATAAGCTGGGTGAGTTTGCGCCGACGCGTATCTTCCGCGGGCATGCCGGCTCCGACAAGAAGGCCGGGAAGCGGAAATAGGAGCGGAGAGCATGGCAAAGACAGCAGAGAAGAGCGGATACCGCGCGCATGCGCGTTACATACTGATCTCACCGTTCAAGCTTCGTCCGATCGCCGACAAGGTGCGCAACAAGCCTTACACGGAGGTGATTTCGGTGCTCGAGAACGCGCCGCAGAAGGGCGCCCGCGTGCTCCGGAAGGTAATTGAGTCGGCTGCGGCAAATGCGCTTGCTCAGAACAAACAGATGGACGAGGACATGCTGTACCTCCGGGAGCTGCTGGTAAACGAGGGGCCGCGCATGAAGCGCTTGTGGCCGCGGGCACGGGGGCGGGCGGACATTCTGCATAAGCGGATGAGCCACATCACCGCGGTGGTGGACGAGATCGCGAGATCGGGAGAGTAACGTGGGACAGAAGGTAAATCCGATAGGCATTCGATTAGGGATCAACAAAACCTGGCGGTCGAAATGGTATGTGGACCCTCGGGAGTACGCCGATACGTTGCACGAAGATCTGCGGCTGCGAAGGTTGTTGGACACGCTGCCGGAGACCCGTAACGCCGAGCTTGCGGAGGTGGAGATCATTCGCCATCCGCAAAGGGTGACATTGGTGATTCATACCTCGCGTCCGGGAGTAATCATCGGCACGCGTGGTGCGAATATCGAGAAGATCGGCCAGAAGCTGCAGAAGGCGGTAGGCAAGAAGCTGCAGATAAAGATAAAGGAAATCAAGCGCCCGGAGACAAACGCGCAGTTGATCGCGCTGAACGTTGCCCGGCAGCTGCGCTCTCGTGCCTCGTTTCGGCGAACGCTGAAGATGGCGGTTGCCGGCGCGATGAAGACCGGCATGCAGGGAATCAAGATCAAGGTGTCGGGACGGCTCGGCGGCGCCGAGATGTCGCGGACCGAGACGCAGCGTGAAGGCCGGGTGCCGCTGCATACCTTGCGGGCAAATATCGAGTACGGTTTCGCCGAAGCGAAGACGACGTTCGGTACCATCGGTGTCAAGGTGTGGGCGTTCCACGGCGAGGTGCTGAAGTACAGCCGCAAAGAAGATGCTGGTGCGCTGGTGCGTCGACAGCGTGAGCGGGCCGATACGAGGAGCTAGACAATGCTGAGTCCTAAACGCGTACGATACAGGAAACGGCAACGCAAGATTGGAACAACACTCGGTCGCAAGGCCGGACGCGGGAATCGGATTTCGTTCGGTGAGTACGGCCTTGTGGCATTGGAGTCGAGCTGGATCACCGCGCGCCAGATAGAGGCGGCCCGTATCGCCATGACGCGTCATATCAAGCGCGGCGGGAAGGTGTGGATCCGGCTGTTCCCGGATATTCCCTATACCAAGAAGCCGGCTGAGACCCGGATGGGTAAGGGCAAGGGTAGTCCGGAGCACTGGGTGGCGGCTGCACGGGCCGGAAGCGTGATGTTCGAGTTGTCCGGTGTCAATGAGAAGCTTGCGCATGACGCGCTGCGGCTTGCCGCCAGCAAGTTGCCGATTCGTGCGAAGGTGGTCTCGTGGGAGGGGGCGTAGGATGAGGAACTCGTTCAAAGACCTGACCTTTGAGGAACTGGTCGTCAAACGCGAAGAGCTGAAGAAGCGCTACCTCGACGTACGGTTCAATATGGTCATCGGACACGTAGACAATCAGTTGGAGAAGCGTACATTGCGGCGGCAGATTGCGCGGTTGAATACGCTAATTTATAACCACCCTGAAGTTACGCAGCAGGGAGAGTAGGAGTTTCTCGTGGAAACGCAGACGAGCGCGCAAACGAAAGCAAGGCGAAAGCGGGTGTTTACCGGCGTTGTAGTCAGCGACAAGATGGACAAAACAATAGTCGTTGCGATTACCAAACGCGCCGTACATCGGCTGTATAAGAAGTACGTGACCAGTACCAGGAAGGTGAAGGCTCACGATGCGAGTAACGATGCACGGGTTGGTGACCGGGTGCGAGTGGAGGAAGCTCGTCCGATCAGCAAAGACAAGTGCTGGCGCCTTTTGGAAATCGTCGAACGCGCGAAATAGAGGTGTGAACGATGATACAGATGAACTCATATCTGAATGTCGCTGACAACAGCGGTGCGAAAAAGGTGCAGTGCATTAAGGTCCTTGGGGGAAGCAAGCGCAAGTCTGCCGGTATCGGCGATCTGGTCGTTGTGGCGGTGAAGAACGCAATTCCCAACGCCCCGGTCAAGAAGGGGAATGTGGAGCGCGCCGTGATAGTGCGATGCAGGAAAGAGCATCGCCGGTCGGACGGGACCTACATCCGTTTTGACGACAATGCATGCGTCATACTCGATGCGACGAGCAATCCTAAAGGAAAGCGCATTTTCGGACCGGTCGCTCGCGAGCTCCGCGAGGGTGGGTATATGAAGATTGTGTCGCTTGCTCCTGAGGTGCTGTAAGGAGGTTCGCGATGAGAAGCGTAAGAAGAAAGGCTCAAGCGAGCCCGGCGCATCACCGCAAGCGATTCAAGATCCGCAAAGAGGATCAGGTAAAGGTTCTCTCCGGCAAGGACAAAGGAAAAGTCGGGCGGGTGCTGCGGGTGGACCGCAAGCGGGACCGTGTGCTGGTGGAAGGGGTGAACATCGTCAAGAAGGCGATGAAGAAGCGTAGGCAGAATGACCGCGGGGGTATTGTCGAGATTGAAGCGCCGATACACGTGTCGAATGTGGCGGTCATGACCAAGTCCGGCGATGCCACCCGGATTGGATACAGAGTCGAAAACGGCAAGAAAGTGCGAGTTGCGCGCAAGACTGGAGAGGCGTTGTAATGGCGGAAAAGCAGCAAGCCGAGGTACAGGAATATGTGCCGCCGCTCCGCAAGATGTATCTCGAGAGTATACGACCGGCGATGATGGGGGAGTTCGAGTATCAGAGTCCAATGCAGGTACCGCGTCTCGAGAAGATCGTGCTGAGCATGGGCGTTGGCGAGGCTATTCAGAACAAGAAGGCGCTCGACTCAGCGGTGCAGGAGCTCTCACTGATAGCCGGGCAGCGGGCGGTGAAAACGAAGGCACGCAAGTCGATCGCAAACTTCAAGGTGCGTCAGGGCTACGAAATCGGCGCGAAAGTAACGCTGCGTGGGAACCGAATGTTTGAGTTTCTCGGGCGGCTGATTGACGTTGCGCTCCCGCGGGTGAAGGACTTCCGCGGGGTCAACCCTAACGCGTTTGATGGACACGGGAACTTTTCGATGGGAGTGACCGAACAGATTATCTTCCCGGAGATCGATTACGACAAGATTGATCAGATAAGCGGGTTAAATATCGCAATCGTCACTACGGCGGAAAATGATCAGGAAGCGAAGAGCTTGCTGACGAAGTTCGGCGTGCCGTTTAGCAAGTAAAGCGAGGATTCCATGGCGAAAAAATCGATGATCGTTAAAGCGCAGAAGAGGCCGAAGTTCTCGACCAGGAAGGTCAATCGCTGCCGCATTTGCGGTCGGCCACGAGGCTATATGCGCAAGTTTCAGATGTGCAGAATCTGTTTTAGAAAACTCGCCAGCGATGGGCTGATTCCCGGCGTTACGAAATCGAGCTGGTAGTAGAGGGAGAATTGTAATGAGCGTATCTGATCCGTTAGCTGATATGCTGACCAAGATCCGCAACGGTAGTCGTGCGCGGTTCGAGAAGGTGGATATCCCTACGTCGAAGTTGAAGCTCGAAGTAGTAAAGATAC
>PUPD01000113.1 GCA_003552985.1 Spirochaetaceae bacterium | reverse complement strand
GGGAGCGCTGGCTCGGAGCGCTGTTTCAGGCCGTAACCCCGAGAACGGCGGGGTTCAATACCGTAATCCAGAGCGATCTCGCTCTGCCGTCTCAGATCTGGACGATGCTGCTGATGTTTGTGGGCGGGGCACCCGGGAGCATCGCCGGTGGTGTGAAGGTAACCACTATCGCCCTGGTGTTGCTGCTCGCGGTACGACGGCGCGAGATGCATGCCGAGATCCGGGTGGGGCACCGAAAGATCAACCCGACCGTGTTAAACAAAGCGGGCTCCATCGTGATCAAGTCGCTGTTTCTGGTTTTCAGCGCGGTTCTGTTGCTGAGCGTTACCGAGAATCTCTTGGGCGGTCGGGATTTCAGCTTTCTCGAGCTCACCTTTGAGACGCTCTCGGCATTCTGCACAGTGGGACTTTCGCTGGGAATTACCGCTGAGCTCAGCGACCCGGGCCGCGTGCTTGTAATACTGGTGATGTTCGGAGGCCGGCTTGGGATCATCGCTATGGCGATGCCGGGAGCCGAGCCGCTCAAACGGCGCTTCGTAGACTATCCCGAGGGGGACGTGCTGCTCGGCTAAGGTGCCGGAACGAAGGAGTTGCATCGTGAAACAGTTTGGGATTATCGGGCTTGGGCGGTTCGGCCGGCGGATGGTCGATGAGCTTCTGAAGGCCGATGTTGAACTTCTACTCCTCGACAAGAACCCCGAGGTTATCGAGACCTTCAAGAACAGCGTGGCGGCTGCGTACGTCGCGGATGCACTCAACGAAGAGACCATACGGCATATCATACCGAAGGATATTGACGCGGTCATCGTGGACGCCGTCGACAATATGGACGTCTCGATTCTGGTGACGCACTACCTGAGGAAGATGGGCGTACGCGAGATAATTGCCGTTGCCGGAACCGACCAACACGGTGAGATCATGCAGGCGGTTGGGGCGACACGAGTCATTTTCCCAAACAAAGAGGCGGCACTGAGAATTGCGCCTACCTTGGTATCTTCGGCACTGTTCAACTATTTTCCGATTGCCGAGAACATGGCACTCGCTGAGCTCAAGCCGCCTCAGAAGTTCGTGGGGCTGTCGTTGATCGAATCCGATATGCGGAACGTGCTGGGTATCACCGTGATCGCGGTGCGCCGAACTGAGGACGAGGAGTTCGCGTTTGTACCGGGAACGTATCGCCTCAACGCCCACGACACGCTTTTGGTGGTGGCGCCGGACGAGGTGATCGGAAAGCTCTCGCACGTGCGCTTAAGCGGCGGGGCCAGCGGGGCGACAGGCGCAAAACGTAGCTCGGATTCTAACACCCAAAAGCGGCGAAGCTTTCTGCAGCATCTGTTCCGCCGCGGCCGGTAGAGTTCAGGGCGTAGCAATCGGGACGATGCGCAACCACTTGACAGAAATATGTCACTAAAGTATCACTATGGTATGAAAACTGAGCTCGTCACGAATCTCAAGCGACAGGCGACTCGCATCCTGTCTGAGATGCGCGATTCGGGTGAATCTGTGCTGATCACCGAACATGGGAAGCCGTCAGCTTACCTGGTGGACGTAGACTCGTTTGAGTTCATGCAGGAGAAACTGCGAGTCCTGGAAGGAATCGTTCGCGGAGAACGAGCGGTCCTTGAGGATCGGGCCTATTCTGAGACCGCAGCCAGAAAGAAAATTGGCAAGTGGCTCGACTGATCTGGGCCGAGCCGGCTCTCTCCGATCTCGAGGAGATCGCTGAGTACATAGCGCTCGATAATCGAGCAGCCGCAAAACGCTACGTGCGGAAGGTATTCTCGGCCGTTGAACGATTGACGCGCTACCCGCACTCCGGTAAACAACCGGTAGAACTGCCGGACACGACGTATCGGGAACTCGTCGTTCCGCCCTGCCGGGTGTTCTATCGGGTAGAAGCGGACTCGGTAATCATCCTGTATGCCCCGCGATCCGAGCGCCTTCTCCGTTCATATCTGCTCGACCAGCGCGGCGAAGAGGTGTAGCGGCATCGCGACGGGCTAGGCAGCAGATAAGGTGCGGCCAGCCGGAAGATGCCGTCCCGGATCTTGACCGGCAAGGGCCGGGCGTCCACCTCCTCGTTGGTGAGCCGATGGGCGTAGGCGATGCGCTGCTCTATCCGAGCATCGACATCGCGATTCCGCAGTACCGCGATCCCGCCGGCTCCCGCCACCGCGCTACGCCGCTCTCACCAACGCCAAAACCCGCACTACGGCGAATCCGGCCGTGACCTAACGTTCTGTGGGTCACACTTGAAATCGAGACTGGCGTCTACGGTACTTCGTCATTCCCCTTTGGGCGATCGATAGTCCGTCGCGGTCCGCCTGTTCGCGGATGGCGTAGATCAGGCAATGAGGCGGTTCGGCGACGTTGCCGAGGCACCATTGTTACTTCAGGTAGAGGTTCAGCAGTTTCTGTGCGCTGCTGTATTTGAAGCGCCCTCCGCTCAGAATATCTCCGAGCTTCTCCCCAGCCATCTTGATCATGGTCTCAATGTTTCCATAGTGGTCTGCTTCGTCGACCTGATTCCGATATTGAGGAATCAGCTTTTCGCGTACAAGTCCGTGTAGTGTCTCGCTGAGGTCGGCCTTCTGGTCAGAGCGGACACCCGGCACGTAGAGTCTGACGCGCTGAACTGATGCGCCCCACGACAGCATCCACAGATCGGCGTCGAAGAAGGCATCCATTTGTTGCCGTAGATCAAGTTTCATGTTCCGTGTCTCCTTCGATCCATCGTACCGAACAATGGGGACGGTTGCATCAATTGAGCACCTTCTCGATGGTCCCAGTGGGGAACACTTCGCTCTGCGGAAGGCAGTGACGCTGCGTGGGAACGACCGTGGCCGTTCGTTCAGCCCTTGATCTTCTGCGGATCGTGCTTCTGCAACTCCGACTCGATCCTCTCGGACAGGAATACCTTGACGAGCGACTGATACGGGACGTCCTTCTTGTTTGCCAGAAGCTTGAGCTCCTCAAGCATCGATTCCGGCAGCCGGAGCGAGATCGTCTTCGTCGACGGCTTCAGATTGGGGAAGAGACCCCGGCGCGCCTTCGACCAATCCACATACTCGGTCGAATCGTGCTCCGACCAGAATCGCCGTTCCTCGTCTTCGTTCCTGAACTCCGGTATCTCTTTCATCCCTGATACACCTTTCTCTCTCGCCGATTCATGTCACGCGCCGATATCACGCGAATGCGCTCCTCGCTGACGGCGAAGGCAGCAAACAGCGCGCGGTCTTCATCGGTCTGCCCCAACACGTAGTACCTGCGCTCCGTTTCAGAGTGCTTGACGTCGTCGGCCACGATCAGCGGACGGTTGAAGAAGACCTGCTCGGCCTCCTGCTGCGTCACACGATGGGACTCCCAGGTCTTCCTGGCGTTGCCTTCGTCCCAATCGAATCCTTCGAACTCCGGCAACGAAACGGTCTCCATGCACTCCCAACTGTATATATTGAGAATATACGCGTCAAGAGGATCGTCGACACCCCCTTGGCCGGCTTTCAGCTCAATGCGCCCAGTGGGTAACATGTTACTTGTAGCCCGCATTAGGAACGGGAACAGCAGAGACTCGGCGCGCGAACTCACTTCCGCGGAAGCTCTCCATAAACTTGGCACAGCACAGGCGATCTACCCGCCGGGACGGGGTGGATCACGCCTGGCAAGTCTCACGTACGCGTCTATCCGGAGAACACGGTCTCACCGGTCTACCCAGTAGTCTGGCTTCCGGTGGCTGTGGGCTACCGCGATGATGACAACGGAGTCACCACGCACGATGTAGGCGATGAAATACGGAAATACCGGGCAGTTCACTCGTCGGTATCCACCGTCACGCATACGCCAAAGGGTGGGATCTTCCGACGCGCGACGGACAACATGCTGTATCTCGGTTCGGAACCGAACGCCCAAGCCTGGTTCCCTTGACTCATACCAGAGCGATGCTTCCGTCAGTTCGCTCTCCGCTTCGGGCGTGAACTCTACCTTCACGGTCGCAGCTTTGAGTCAAGACGCTGGAATACATCTCCCGCGGATCTCGTGCGGGATCGGCCTGCGTCGTATGCTTGGATTCTGGCACGAAGCTCAGAGTCCCACGCATCTTCGACGTCTTCTGCAACGCTTGCTTCGCTCAGTTCCAGGACTCGGTTCGCTAGCGTGAGCTGTTGATCATGGGGTAGTTTGCTTGCCTCTTCAACGAGCTTCTGAATACTACTCATAAACAACACTATACTCGCACCGTCGTTGTCTGTCGATCTCAAGTCAACGCGCCCAGTGGGTCACGGGGGCAAGGGCTCGGTCCCGCGATAACGGGCACAGTCGCGGAAGACCGATTTCCGTCTCGGTGCTGCGCGGGAAGGCTCCGGCGCATCTCGGCTCAACCCCACGGGAGATGCCGGACGCGCTCTGACCGAAGATCGCTGCCGGGGCATCGATCTAAGACTGGCCGAACACCCGGACGAGCGTACGGGAGGAGAGGCCTGCGCTACAAATACGGTGCGGCCAGCCTGAAGATGCCGTCGCGCAGCTTGACCGGCAGGGGCCGTGCATCCACCTCCTCCTTGGTGAGCCGATGGGCGTAGGCGATGCGCTGCTCTATCCGTGCCTCGAGCTTGCGTGCGAGCTCGCGGTCATAGCACTCCACGCCCAGCTCGAAATTGAGTCGCAGGCTCCGCGGATCCCAGTTTGATGACCCGATCAGGCTGAGCGTGCTGTCGACGACCATTAGCTTGCTATGCTCAAACGGGGGCGCGCTCATCCAAACTCGGCATCCCCATTCCAGGATCTGCCACATCTGCGCCATCGAGGCCCAGGCGACCATTTTGAGGTTATTCTCCTGCGGCAGCACGATATCGACAGTGACGCCGCGCAGGGCGCAGGTGTTGAGCGCGGAGATCAAAGCGCGGTCGGGCAGGAAGTAGGGCGTCATGATCCGAACCGAGTGGCGGGCCGCGGCGAGTGCACCCTGAAAAGCCATCACCATCCTGTCCATATGCTGGTCGGGACCGTCGGGAATGGCCCGCGCCACCACCGATCCCACTCTCAACTGATTAGGTGGAAACCACTGCTCGCCTTCCAGAAGCTCGCCGGTCGTGAAGATCCAGTCCTCCACAAAGGTCGCCTGCAACTGCTGGACGATTGGACCGCGCACACGAAAATGGACATCCATCGTGGGATGAGGGGGGCGATCGCGGAGCACGTGCGCCTGTCTGATATTCATGCCTCCGGTGAAGCCGACGAGCCCGTCTACTACCATAACCTTGCGATGGTTTCGGAGATTCAAGTACGGCGTGCGCCAGGTGAATAGCCCGGACATGAACAGCTCGACACGAACGCCGCGCTCACGGAGCTTTCCGGTGATCGGGGGGACGGAGTAGCGTACGCCGACCGCGTCGATCAGCACTCGTACGTCCACGCCGCGACCAACGGCGGCTGCCAGAGCGTCGAGGAAGCGCCGGCCGACGTCATCGTTGTCGAAGATGTAGACGCTCAACGTGATCGAATGTCGGGCGTGATCGATGGCTGCGAGCATCACCGGGTATGCCTCGTCGCCGTCGAACAGCGGCTCCACACGGTTCCCATGTAGAAGCGGCAGCTCGGTCAACGCCTCGCCGAGCTGGGCCATCTCGACGAGGTCTCGTCCGTCCGCTGGGAGCAGTTCGGCGAGCTCGGCGACCGAGCACACCACCTCATCGAGCGGTTCGACGTGCGCGCTTTCATGTCCGCGCCGGCCGACCACCCGCCGCCGGACCCGGTTGATGCCGAGGAGCACATACAGAATCACGCCGACGAAGGGCACGAGCCAGATTAGGCCTACCCATGCAACCGCCGCGCGGGAGTCGCGCTTGTAGAGGATCGCGTGTCCGGATGCCGCAAGGGCGGCAACGGTGCCGAGCACGGCGGTAAACAGCGGCCAGAATGCCTGGATAAGCTCGAGGACGAACTGCATAGCAGTCCTCAGTATACACGAACGGCCCCGCATTCCAAGCGCAGGCGCCGGAATCGCCGGCGTAATCGCCGGCGTGATCGCTGCGGACCGATTGTCTCGCCCGCGTTGACGGAGCCCCGGTTCAGATGGTAACTTCTCCGTGGACAGAGTGGTACTATCCGTGGGGGAGCCCGGCGACAGCGGGCTGAGAGGAAGGCTGGAGGCGCCTTCGACCCTACGCACCTGATCTGGGTAATGCCGGCGAAGGGAACGGAGTCTGCATGCAGTTGATCGCTGATTGTGACGCCGCCCGCTGGGCGGCTTTTTTCGGCTCCCGTGTCTCGGGGAGCCTGGAACAAACGTTGATTCATCCCATTTTCTTATCACTTCTTTTCACCTGGAGCTCACGATGCAAACAGCTGGACCACCACTGACAAGATGGTTGTCGGGCGGGGTATACCTCGTGACCGACGACACGCTGCCGGACGACGAGATCATAACCACGGTAGAACAGGCGTTGCGCGGAGGCGTGCGGTGCGTGCAATTGCGGGACAAGCACCGTCCGACACGCGAGGTGTACAGGTTGGCGGCACGGTTGCGGGCGCTCACCAGTCGCTTGGGGGCGGGCCTGATCATCAACGACCGCATCGATCTGGCGCTTGCCGTGGCCGCCGACGGAGTACACATAGGTCAGGACGACATGCCGCCGAGGGACGCCCGCCGTTTGTTGGGATCTCAGCGGGTTCTCGGTGTTTCGGCCGACTCCCCCGAACGTGCGCGTCGCGCGGTGGCCGAGGGAGCGGACTATCTCGGCGTCGGCCATGTGTTCGGCAGCATCAGTAAGGAGAAGCCTGATGCGCCGATCGGGGTGCAGGGGCTGAGCGAAGTGTGTGCGACGGCGCGGGTGCCGGTGGTCGCGATCGGAGCGATCACCACTGAGAACGCCGCCGAAGCGATTGACGGAGGGGCCTCATCGGTCGCGGTGGTCTCGGCCGTCTCACGCGCCGAAGACCCGGAGGCGACCGCGCGCGAGTTGTCTTCGATTGTACGCTCAGCTTACGAGCGTCGCAAATCCGCGCACCGACGCTCTCGGCCGGAGGCTCCGGAACCTGACCGAGCGGGAAGCGCGTTGGAGACGCTCCGCAATCAGCGCCCGTTGATTCATCTCATCACCAACTATGTGGTGATGAACGATACGGCTACCGCGACACGACTGCTCGGAGCGTTGCCGGTCATGTCGGAGGCTGAAGAGGAAGTGGGCGAGATGGCGCGCCAGGCGCGGGCACTGCTTCTGAATACCGGAACGCCGGTGCTTTCAAGGGTGCGTGCGATGCGGCGCGCGGCGGAGTCCGCCGCCAGAGCCGGGGTGCCGGTGGTTCTGGACCCGGTTGGGTGCGGCGCCACGGGGTTTCGCGTGGAGCTCAACCAGAACCTGGCGCGCGGGGGTAGCCCGGCGGTAATACGCGGAAACGCAGCCGAAATCGCCGCGCTGGTGGGCCGCCGGTACGACATCCGCGGGGTCGAGGACACCGGAGAGGACAACGATAGCTATCACAAGGCTCGCCTGGGTCTTGCACGTGCAGCGGCCACGCACCTCGGGTGCGTGGTTGCGGTCAGCGGGCCTGTGGATGTCGTAAGTGACGGCCGGTCTACAGTGCCCCGGACTGTGTTGGTACACAACGGCGTTCCCTTGCTGGGTGCGGTGGTCGGGACCGGCTGTATGGTCTCGAGCCTGATCGCCGCCTTCGCAGCGGTGGAAAGCGACCCGTTTCTTGGTGCCTTGTGGGGGCTCGGCGTGATGGGCGTAGCCGCCGAGCGAGCGGCGGAGGAAGCCGGGGAGGCCGGTGCACGGCGACCGCTGCGTTTCAAGCAGGGGGTACTGGACCATCTGTATGCACTGCAGCCGGACGAGTTGAGCGCAGCAATTAGGCTGGAGTGGTTGGATGAGTAGCAGTTGAGCCGTAACGGCTTCGGACAAGAGTAAGCACAAGGAGGAGGAGCGATATGAGCGACTTGACGATGACACGTTCATCGACGCGCCATGTGGCGCAGGCAGTGATCCTGATTGCGCTCGGCGTGGCGCTTGCTCCGTTTACGTCCTTTCCGGTGGGCGTTGCACGGATTAATCCGACGCAGCACTTCGTCAACGTGGTGGCGGCGGTGCTCCTCGGGCCCGCGTGGGCCACGGGTATCGCGTTCGTGATCGGCGTAATTCGCAATGCGCTCGGCGTGGGCACGCTTCTAGCGTTTCCCGGCGGAATGGTCGGAGCACTGCTGGCCGGGCTGGCTTATCGCTTTGTCGGAAGCGTGCGCGTCGCCGCCGGCGCCGAGGTGATCGGGAGTGGCATTATCGGCGCGCTTCTCGGGGCTGCGTTCGTTTCGCCGGTCTTCATGGAGAGCCCGGAACCGCTTCTGGCGTTCGTCCCCTCGTTTCTGGCGAGCTCGATTATCGGAGCGGTGCTCGGTGTGGCCGCTCTGACGCTACTGCGGCGCGCGGGCGTGGTGCAACTGTAGGAGATCTTCGGAGACCATGGCGATACTCTCGGTGCAAGAACTGAGTTTTCGTTACGCGGAGGCAAACCTCGGCAGCAGCCGCCTCCCGGCTCTGAATCAGGTGACGTTTGATCTGGACGCCGGGGAGTACCTCCTGATCTGCGGCGGCAGCGGCTCGGGGAAGTCCACCCTGTGCCGTGCGCTAAACGGCCTGATTCCGCAGTTTCACGCCGGTGAGATGCAGGGCACGGTTGTCGTCGACGGGAAAGATACCCGCCGCCATCCGGTAAGCGCGTTGTTCGCTTCGGTGGGGCTTGTTCTGCAGCAGCCGTCCGCGCAGTTCTTCTGCGGGAGCGTGTACGATGAGATAGCCTACGGAGCCGAGAGCCTGGGAATGACACGCGCCATGATAGAGCAGCGGGTCGGTGAAACCGCGGAAGCGGTCGGTGTCGGGGGGCTGCTCGATCGCAGCCCGCACGAGCTATCGGGGGGTGAACAACACCTGGTGTTGGTTGCGGCGGTGCTGGTCGCCGAGCCCCGGGTGATCGTGCTCGACGAGCCGTACGCACACCTGGACCCGGTCGGGGTTGCCCGTGTATCGGCCGCGCTCCACGAGGTGAACCGCCGTGGTACCACGGTCGTCGTGAGCGAGCACCGGCTCGAACAGGCGGCGCAGGATGCTGATCGAATCCTTGTGCTCGATGAGGGGTGGGTGGCGGCGCTTGGTGACCGAGATGAGGTTCTGCGTCTGGACCTGGAGCGGTGGGGTGTAGTGCGACCACCTTTGGTTCACGCGGCACTTGCATGGGGCGTGACCCCGATTCCCGCTAGCGTCGAGGAGCTTTTTGAACGAGCCGAACAGCGGAACGGCGGCCAACCGCCGGCACCTCTCGAGGAGCTTTCGGGAGTGGGAGCTCGCCACTGGGAGTCGGAACCGGTGGAGGATTGCAAGCCTGGTGAGGCCGACGAGACCCGGAAGGCGCCACAGCAGCTTCAGCAGCCACAACTGGGGCCGCAGCCACAACAGGCAGGAGAGCCGGACCGGGAGATCGCCCGGTTCGAGGAGGTGTGGTCGCGAATTGGTCCTACCGAGGTGCTGCATGGGCTGAGCCTGCGCGTACACAGAGGCGAGTGTCTTGCGATTGTCGGTGCCAACGGTTCCGGGAAGACAACCGCAGCTCGCCACCTGCTTGCGCTGTTGCGGCCACAGAGCGGCGCAGTCTATCTGGGCGGACGGGAGACCGCCCCGAGCAAGCCTTCGGAGCTCGCAAGCGAGGTGGGGCTCGCGTTCCAGAATCCGGATAATCAGTTCTTCCGCTTTACCGTGGCCGAGGAAGTGGCCGTGGGGCCGCGTGTGCTGGGGAAGCTGGACGAGTCATGGCTCGATGAGCTCATGAGCCTGTTCAGGCTGTCATCGTTGTCGGCGCGCTCGCCGTTTACGCTCAGCGGTGGCGAGAAGAAGCGAACCGGCTTCGCGGCTGCCTTGGCTGCTCGGCCGAAGCTCGTGGTGCTGGATGAGCCGACCGCCGGCCAGGATGCGGGGTTTCGGCAAACTCTCGCGGGTATGCTTTCGGACTTGATCCGGCGGGGACAGACTGTTGTGCTGATTACCCACGACCTTCCGTTTGCCGAGCGACACGCCGACCGCTGGGCGGTAATGGCGCGGGGCAAAATTATCGCCGAAGGCACCCCTGATGAGATCATGAGCCGGGAGGATGTCATGGAGGAGGCTCAGCTTGCTCCAACGCAGCGTTTTCAGTTGGCGCGGTTGACCGCGGGGAAAGCCGTGCAGCCGACCGCAGGTGCGGATCATCGACGTGCGGGTCATCGAAGCGCGGATGATCGCTATGGTAAGGTCCGGCCCGCCGGCCGACCGTTCCGGGAGTGAGGCAACTATGTACGTGCCGACGGTATCCGCCGGGCGCAGCTCGGCTTCAGCAATGTTCGACCCGCGCAGCAAGCTCGTGCTCACGGTGTTAGCAATTGTGGCGGTCATTACGCTCCACTCGGCGATTGAGCTTGGCGCGGCTTACGCCGTGATTGTGTTGTCGATCCTTGGCATTGGGACGGGGCGGACGTACCTGCGGTGGCTGCGGATCCTGTCCGTCATGGTCTTGGTGTGGTTCGCAATAGTCTGGCTCACGGCCGACACCGTAACGGCGATTACCGCCGCGCTGCGGCTTCTGGGGCTCACAAGCGTGTTCTTTCTGTTCTTTGCAGTCACCCGTCCGGAGGAGCTCGCCGATGCCCTCGTGCAGTCGGGAATGCCGTACTCGGCAGGCTTTGTCGTGCGCGCGGCGCTGCAGTTTGTTCCGGTTGTGTCGCACAACACCGGGGCAGTCTATGATGCGCAACGCGCGCGCGGTATTCCGCTCGACCGTGGAATACGCGCGCTTCGGCATTACCCCGCCTTGTTCGCGCCGCTATTGGTACAGAGTTTCCGGCTGGCCGACCACCTCGCCGAAGCGATGGAGTCACGGGGATTCGGGCGTTCCGGGAGAACGCTCCGCCACTCGTATCGCCTGCGTCTGCGAGACTGGGCGGTGATGCTCGCCGCCGTCGGTGGTCTTGCACTGCTTATAGTCAAGTAGGCATGCTTTTAGCCGTGGCGTGGATTGCACGGGCATCGGACCGGGCGGCCCTGGATACGGCTGCCCGCCATGTGCTCACCCACGTTTAAGCCATCGCATACGACAACAGCCCGATGCCGGCCAGGGCGAACAGCAGGCCTGTGGCTTCGACACTCGAGATGCGCTCTTTGTGAATCAGCTTCGAGAGCACGAGAACAAAAAGGATGTTGAGCGTGTTCCGAACCGGGAAGACGAAAAACCCGGGCAACAGCTGTACCGACGCGAGCATCAGGCCCATCGCCGACATATTCGTGACGCTCTTGTACGCCGAGAACAGGGTTGTTTTGGGATCAGCGAGCGGCAGGCTGTACCGCTTGCATCGGTATATGTATAGCGGGGCGTTTAGCACGAGCAGCGTCAGGGAGACAAACAGGAAGAAGCTTGGGACCGCCTGTGGTTCGGGGTGGTAAAACGCGAACGAACGCAACAGCGCGCTGGTGATCCCGGTGAAGACGCTTGCAACCACCAGGAGCGCCACAGAGCCGACACCTTCGGCCTTTCGCTCTCGGCTTGCTCTGCGCTCACGGCCCAGACCGAAGAGCACAATTGCGACCAGGACGCTGACAGCGCCGAGGACAGCGGTAAGATCCAGGGTTTCTTCATAGCCGGCGACGCTGGCGGCGAACGGGATCACCACGCTCAGCTGAACTGCGGTCCAGCTGATCCCGAGCCGGTGCTGTTCGATGACTCGGTAGTAGGTGTGCATGGCGATCGCCATCGCTAAGCCGTGAGCGAACGGCATCCAGCGTGCCTGGGGGACGATCGGGACCGGCCCGATCAGCGTGACGATGATGCCGAGCAGCACTGCAGCCGACAGGGCGAACCACGCCAGAACCCGTGCGGTGTCCAGGCCCAGCTCGCTTTTCCACTTGTAGGTCTGTCCGAACAGCGCTCCTGCCAGCGCTGAGAAAATCAGTGCGAAATACGCCATGATCTGTCACCTCGCCCTCTTGGCAGGCTTGTCAAATGACCTTGCACCGGCTATATTAGTCTCGCGTTACGACGTGATCGAGTACCGCCTGAACCGAACAAGAAAACCGAATGACCGGTGATCTGCAACAACTCTTCGAGGGCCCGAGCTACCGAGCCAAAGACAAGCAAAAAGCAAAACTGTTTCACGCAATTTGCTCCTCAACCGGGCTCACCCGCAAGCAGCTGGCCGACCAGCTTACGTTGCGCCGCACCACCGTATCACATCTGGTCCAGCAACTGCTCGAGGATGACCTGGTTCGCGAGGGCAAGCTGCGAAGCAACGGTCGGCAAGGGCGTCCGCAGATCCCGTTGTATCCTAACTTCAACCGCTTCACCGCCCTTGCACTTTACTTCGTTTCCATGGAGTTGAAAGGTGCGCTCCTCAACTCCGCCTATCAGGTTCTTGCCGAGCGCAGCGTGACGCTCTCGGAACAGAGCGATCATGCGCAACTCGCAAATCGGATTGTCGAAACCGCGCATGAGCTGCAGCAACAGGTGCCGGCCGGATCCGAGCTGCTGGGGTGCGGAATCACGTTTCCCGGATATGTGGACACCTACCGCCGGCGATGGCTGTTCGCCGCGCGCTGGCCCGGCCTGCGCGAGTTCTCCGCGACTCAGATCGAACCTCGTCTCAATCTGCCGCTTGCCTTTCGGCGATCGCTCGACGCCGAGTTGGACTACCTCTTGGGGCGATACCCCGAATACCGCACGGGCGGGACCCTGTTGGTGCACTGGGGCTACGGCATCGGCAGCTCCTATGCGCATGACGCGCGAATTGTTCAGACCACCGCCGGGGGATTCGGCGAGATCGGTCACGTTGCGCTGTGCGAACGTCCCGAAGCGGCGCGGTGCATTTGCGGCCGAACAGGGTGCCTTGAAACGGAAGCGGCTCTATGGGCGGTGCTGCCGCGCCTGCGTGAGTCGGTGCCCGATCTCCCCCACGGTGAGGAGGAGTTCTCGCGCGCGTTTCTGGAACGCAACCTCGCCGAGCATCCGCAAGTGAAGCGTGCGGTCGATGCGTTTACGCGCGCGATGGTGGTGCTGTACACCTTGTTTGCCCCTGAGCGCATGGTGATGTACGGTCCCTTTATCGACAGCGACGAAATCTACCGTACCGTTACCTCGAGTGTTCATCGGGCGCTTCCGGAAGACTCTGCCGAGTTGCTGACGATCGAGCGCATACGAACTACCTTCGCCGGCGATCTGTTCGGAGCAACCTCCGGATACTTCCGCGACGCCTATACCCGCTACCTGCTCGCGCGTTAGCCCTATTCTTTGGCCTTGAAGACCTCCCTTCCGGCGCACCATACCTGCTGTAGCCGCAGCCTGGGTTCGCCTCCCGAATAGTTGAAGACCGTCAGATTCGCCGGCCGGCCGACGTTGAGCCCGGTCGTGACAGCATCCTCAATTCCGAGCAGCCGGGCGGGGTTCTGCGTGCACATCCGGATCACCTCGCCGAGGGCCAGGCCGGTGAAGCGCTGACAGTGGGCGATATCCCAATCGAGCAGGTGCGCCGCCCCGGCGAGGAAGCTCGTACCGGGCAAGCCCAAGTGACCGTCCGGAAACACCTCTACATCGATCTGTCCCCACTTGTAGATACTGGGAGGCTTGCCGCCCAACAGCGCCGCATCGCTGACGAGGATGAGCCGCGACGAACCCTTAGCGCGGTAAAACACCTTCACGACTGAATCGGGCAGATGGAAGCCGTCGCAAATGATGCTCGCCCAGAGACCGTCCTCTGCAAGTTGCTCCCAGATGTAGTTCTGCAGGCGCGGTATCTGGGCGTGGCTGCCGTTGCCGAGGTGTGTCGACAACCGTGCTCCGGCCTGCACTGCGCGTCGGATTGTGTCCGGCTCGGCGCCGCTATGGCCGATCGCGACACAGACGCCGTCGGCGGCGAGCTTCTCGATGAACTCGATTGAGCCGTTTCGCTCGGGTGCGAGCGTTACGATCCGAATCCGGTTCCCGGAGGCTGCCTGCCACTCGCGGTATTCGCCGTAGTCGGGATCGCGGACGTAGCTCGGGTCATGGGCGCCGCGCGGCCCGTCTTCAGAGGAAACGTACGGTCCCTCGATATGCACGCCGGGAATAGCCGCCTGCAGAAACGGGTCACGGTCGAGAACCTCTGCGATGATGCCGAGGTTTCGCAGCAAGCGATTCTGTGGTGAGGTTACGATTGTGGGAACGTGCTGTGTGGTGCCGGATTCGGCGAGATGCCGGTGTATAGCTCGCAGGTCGTGTTCACCGAACTCGTCCAGGCTGTAGTCGCTGCCCCGATATCCGTTCACTTGAATATCCACGAACCCGGGACTGATGAACGGCCTGTCTGCGGGCTCACCGGTTTCAACCCAGGCGTAGTCTTGCGACTCGTGCAGAGCCTTAATCCCGTTTTCGTCAAACTGCACCTCGATCTCGCGTCCGTCGAAAACCGAAATACCTCGTACTGTGTTCACGGCAGGGCCCTTCTGTCGCGCTGTGTCTATTAGTAACCTATTGTGATATAAACAATAGCGCCCGTATCTCTGCCTGTCAAGAGAGAGACTTGCAAATTATTCACATAATATGTTATTAATAACATAGGAGATACAGACAACACCGCCAATGCCGCGCAGGAGGCCGGCGACCTAATACAGAAGGGGGAGAGCGTCCATGACTATCCAGGTATATCCTGACAAAAGGCAATCCGGTACGGCCGCAGCCGAGCGAGCCTCAGAGCTGATGAAGGCTACACTGGCCAAACAGGACAAGCTCAGGTTCATCGCCGCTACGGGAGCGTCCCAGTTCGAGTTTCTCAATCACCTCTGCAGTATGGAGGGGATCGATTGGAGCCGAACCGAAATGTTTCATCTGGATGAGTATGTCGGGATCGATGAGTCGCATCCGGCGAGCTTCGTGGGGTATCTGCGGGAACGTCTGGTGAAGCAAGTAGATCCGGGAGTGGTGCATTTCATCAACGGAAAGGCCCCGGATCAGGAGGTCGAACGCCGGCGGCTGTCGGATCTCATCAGTTCGGCTCCGGTTGACATCGCCTTTGTGGGGATCGGGGAGAACGGGCATCTGGCATTCAACGATCCTCCCGCGGATTTCGAGACGCATGAGCCGTATTTGGTGCTCAATCTCGACGAGCGCTGCCGAGCGCAACAGGTCGGTGAAGGGTGGTTCTGCTCTGTTGAGGAAGTCCCTCCGCAGGCGTATACGATGTCGGTGCAGCAGATTCTCAAGAGTCGCCGGATCATCTGCACAGTGCCGGATGAGCGCAAGGCGGAAGCGGTGCGCAACTGTCTCGGCGATGACGTTGAAGTGACGGCGGAGTGGCCGGCTTCAATTCTGAAAACTCACGGCAATTGCGACGTGTTTCTCGACGAAGCCGCCGCGTCACTACTCTCCTGCGGGTAACCGTTCGAGCGCCGGGAGCGTCTCGGCGCCGTGCGTCATAACGGCAACCCGTGCGTCGTCGCCGTGCCTGGACAGCGCGGTGTTCAGCGCGGTAGCGACGTCGGGAGCCGCGCTGAACGCGCATCCGGCGATTAGCTCATCCGGCAGCCCCGGCGACACCACGATGATCTCAATGCTCCGGCGGATGCGGGCCTACGCCTTCGGGACAGGGCGCCACCAGGATCAGCGTTCCCCCGTCCTTGAGAAGCTTCTCTCCCGATGCGATTCCCTTCCCGGCCTGCCAGAAGTCAGCCTCAGCCGGATGGGCGCTCACCAGCGCCACCTCGACCGGTTCGTCGACGGCGACGGAGCACACCTCCTGGCACGGCGGACCCCAGCGCGTTGGGCTTCAACGTAGTGCCGGCCACGGCGCGGTAGATCTGCTTGTCGCGCGTAAGGATGCTGTTGACGATGAACTCGAGCCCGACGTGCTCTATCCACCGCTCCAGGCCACAGCTCCATGTGGCACGATGTTGCCGACCGCTATACGGAAAACGGCATCTACCACTCGGCGGTCTAACCAGATCTCAACGCCGAGCTCGGCTTCTCCGAGAAACACCATCATGGAGCGATCTTTGAACTCGGAGTTCAAGACCTTATAGCGCTCGCAGACCTCGTCGCCCGAGCTTGATCCGCATCTCCGCCTCGGTCATGGGCCGATGGCTCCCGAGTCCGATCACAATGCGAACCTGGCCTTGCGGCGCCCCGGTGGCGATCAGCTTGTCGAGCAGTGCCGGAACCATTACTTCTGTCGGGGTAGGGCGGCTGATACCGTCGCCGATGACACACACGCGGTCGCGCGCCGACGATGTCGGGGAGTGGTGGAGACTTGATCGGCGTTCGTATTGTTGAACGCAGCGCCTCGCGGGCGATTCCGCCGGCCGAACATCGTTGGGTTCGATGACGCGAGTCGGGTACCGGTTGGGAATCGTGACCGTCAGGCAATCGTCGCCATAGGGCAACTCTACCGTCACCGCTGCACCTACTTGACCGTTTGTCGTTTCCTTCTAGTCGTTTCGTTGCCGTACGAGCTATTCCTGCAGCACGTACCCGCTGACCGCATCTGCTGCAAGTCGCTTGCTGCCACGTTTCCCGTGCAATGTGATCAGCCAAATCAGCTTGAAGACGAGTATCGGGTCCGAGTGCAACGAGACGTTGTATTTTTGTCGTACCTGCACATGGGTTGCTCTGCGCGTTGTTTTCTCGACCGCTTCATCGAAGCTCAGCTTGGGGGCTATCACTGCCGCTTCCGGCGGCAGTGCCGACTGTGTGGTCGCGCTCCAGTCGGGTCGCTCCTGGTACACGCTCGCCACGCCGGTCAGTCCGCCGACCGAGAACTCGATCTCGCGTTCCTCGAAAGAAGCAACGCGGAAGCGCTTGGATAGGAGGCAGGACGTGAAGAAGTACGGCTTGTAGTACAGTTGCGGCCGTTCAGCTTCAGGCTGCGTGTTCACACCGGCGAGCAGCTTGCTGAACGGCGAGAGATGGCGAACTGCGCGTTGCAGCGATTCCGTCTTATCGACGCGTATCTCCATCACGTGAAACTCGTCGCTGCTGGATTTGGTACTCATGGGCTCGGTACTCATAAGCCCTCTTGTGTGTGGCAGTCCGCAGATAGCCGGCCCGGCCTGTATGCCGAGCCGGCGCGGACGATCACGTTACAAGGCAGCAGGCATGAGCGATCAGGGCATCTCCTGGATTGCTTCCGAGAGAGCCTCGTGTTCACTACCACGATGATGATAGCGACGGCGAAGCCGATCCAGCCGGTATAGTACGGTGGATAGTCGGCAAACGCCTCCGGCGGCCAGGTGATCAGGATTCCGTTGATTGCACCGCCCACCAGGATACTCCAGAACGACGCATTGGCGGTAATCTTACGCGAAAACGTCAGCCCGATGTATGCTCGACCTCTCCGTGCCCGAGACGGAAGATGATCTTCCCGGCGCCGAGCTCTCGATGAATCATCTCTGCGAGCTCTCGCCTTGCGAGCACCGTCGGGTGGCAGACGTTGATCGCGTACGCGCTGTGTGCCTCCACGAGGGTAATGGGGTTGTAGTTCAGCTCCACGATGTCTTCCAAAGCTACGACCTGCAGCCGCTTTTCAGGCGGCCCTTCCTGCGGGGCGCCGTCCAGTATGGCTTTTGCAGCGCGGTAGAGTTGCCCGGTCTCAGCGCTGTTGCCGAAGAAATAGCGCAGGTGCAGCACGCATGAGCCGGTACGCTCGGTAAGGAACTCGAGCAACCGTTCCAGTGCAAACCGCGCAAGTCCGTACTCGCTGTCCGGCCTGGCCGGGGCGTCTTCGGCGAACGGCGCCGCTTTTTTTCCGTAGACATTGCCGCTACAACCGTTTATAATATGGCCTCGCTGGCATAGCGTTCGACGATACGGCCCGCCCTGCGGCAGTTCAACCGCCGGATAGCGTTGCGGGAATTCGGGCCGGTGTGTTCACAGGCAGCCCAGACCTGCAGAATGACGAGATCGGCCTCGGGTAAGAGCGCCGGGTTGTCCTGCTTCGCATCGTAGTCGATCTTCTGAACGCCGAGTTCCTGAAGCTCGTCATGCCGGCTCGGATCGGAATACCGGGCGGCGGCGTAGAGCTCGGCTCCGGTTCCGGCGAGGCGTTCGGCGAGGATAGATCCGGTTTTGCCCGAAGCTCCCACAATCAATACCTGCTTGCCGGTCAGATGCATCTGCGCATCTCCTTTTCAGCCCTATGGCCGTATGGTGAGAGAGCAGCAGCTCATTTCGAGCCGCGCCTGTTCCTACAGCTTACGGCAGTGACGGTCCTCGCGAAGAGGGTACCCTGCGGTTCGGCCCTGCGAAGATGCCGCCTGAGGAGATGCCGCCTGAGGAGATGCGGTGCGCCTGCGGCCGCGTCTGTTCAGGTGCTGTTGACCTGAGTAATCGAACGCATACAATTAAGGATGGGGGACAGCCTAATTATGCGCAGACATGCCAGGATCAGACACCGGGGCTGGGTGGAGTGCGAAACCGGAGACGGGGTCTACCATGGTAGAGGGGTAGATATCAGTAGCTCAGGCATGCGGCTTGAATTGCCGGACGATGTGGCGCCGCAATCGGTGCGCTTCACCTTACCGGGAAGCGACCGGTGGCTCAGAATCCCGGTGAGGCCGGTGCGGACCGTCGATTCCGAGAACGCGCGCCGGGTTCAGACAGCGCTCGAGTTCGATTACCACAGCGAACTCGATCGCCTCCAGATCATGGAGTTCGTCCGTGAAGCCTTCTCAGGACGCAACCGACCGGACGCAGCGCGTGACACCCGCAAGTTGCCGCGGGTAGATTGCCGCATCGTCGATGTTCAATGTGATCGTCCAGGACTGCAGATCGAATGTATCGACAACATCTCGACCGACGGATTGCAGCTGCGCTTTGCCGGCAGGTTGCAGGCCGACGAAGCGCTCAAGCTGCGGTTTTGGTTTCCGGGAAACCGGCGGCCGGTCTCGGTGGAAGCCGAGGTGATGCATGTTCAGACCGAGCGGTTCGCCGAGTTCTCGGTGGCCGGTCTCGGTATCGTGCAGATCGAGGAGATCGACGCGGCTCGGTTGCGCAATTTCATCGTAGCGCAGAGCTCCGGAACCGCCCTGCGCTCGGTATTTGAACGTATGGCTCAGCGCGCCGAGGGCGCGGACGAGGACGAGTACGCTGTCCCTCCCCACGAGGCTGAAACGCTGTTGCGCAATGCCGCCGAACAAGGCGTCGCGGTGCAGCTGATGCTCGGCCAAGCGGGCCGTGTCGGGCACACCGAGCTCCTTGTAGCAGGTGAGACGCTGCGGATGAGCCGGAACGGTTTCGGTGAACGCGATTCCGCTGCTCCGGGGGCAGTAGCCTACGTAGGGTTGAGCGTTTGCGGCGACAGCGTCTTCTTTCGAAGCACGATCCGTTCGATTGCTGACGACTATCTGGAGCTGGAATGGCCGCGGGAGATCTACCGGTCGGAAAAACGCGCCGCCGGTCGAGAGGTAAGGCGTGACGACCGGGTTCAGGTGCGCGTTGAGTTCGACCGCCTGCCGGGCCGCACCTTCACCGGACGGGTGCTGGATCTCAGCCGGCGTGGTCTCCGCTGCATGTTCTACTGTGACACCTTCCCAAGCGCGCTATTGGAGATCGGTGCCGGGCTTCGATTCGACGTAGGCGAGGGGCCGCGGCATGGCGAGTTGCGGCACATCAGCGTTGAAGCGGTCTCGGACGGGGTCGCTGTAACGATCGGCATTGAGGCCGACGTAGAGCGCGGAGAGCCTCACATTCAGGCTATTGACCCTGAGACATGGGAGCAGCTGAAGAGCTCGGGAAAGACGGCCCGTTTGGGTTCCGCCGCGGTCTCGACGCCGGTCACCTTCCATGACGCGGCAGGACGGCCGATACGGGCGCTGATCAACGCAACACGCGAGGGCTGCAGCGCTCCAGTAGTCATCTTGCCGCCGGCGTTTGGGAAGAAAAAAGAGGCATTGGCGCCGCTGGCTGCAGTACTGATCGCAACCTTCGCGCGGCACGGGCAGGAACTGATCACGATTCGCTACGACGGCATCGATCGCCCCGGTGAGAGCTATTCCAGTGTTGAGGCGGTGCAGCGCGGCTACGACATGCTCCGCTTCAGTATCTCACAAAGTCTCGAAGACCTGCGGGCGACGCTCAGGTTCGTTGAGTCGACCGACCTGTTCACCGCGCGCGGAGTTGTCCCGGTGACCTTCAGCATGGCGGCCCTGGAGGGCCGCAAGATCGCACTGGAACCTGGGGTGGGCGTCAGTATTCTGGCGTGGGCGAGTGTCATGGGGGTGGCTGCCGGACAACCGGCGCTCGTCAACACGCTCGGGGGAATAGACCCGGTCGGCAATTTCAAAGTGGGGGTTCCCAACGGCATCTGTGGGCTGCTCGGTCACCTGGTCGATCTGGACGTCATTGCCGAAGATCTGGTTGAACACGGATATGCCGGCAGATCGGCTGCACGCGCTGATATGGCCGGTATCGATATCCCCGTGCTCTGGATCTACGGCGAGCATGACAAATGGGTTACCGCCGATGACGTTATCGATATCATGAGCATCGCCGCCCCGGCCGAGCGCGAGCTCGTTCGCGTCCCGGCCGGGCACAACCTGCGCACCAGCGATGATGCCATCGCGACCTTCTCTCTGATCGCTGAATGGCTGTTTGCGAAGGTACACGGGCGGGAGGTTCAAGCCGTACGCCCGGAGCGTGAAGAGCTGCTCGAGATCGTCACCCGCGAACGGGAACGGCTGGAGCGCCGCGAAGACCTTAACGCCGACACCTACTGGGAGCGGTATCTCATTGGGGCCGGAGACACCGGCAGCGGCTATGACGTCTATCGCAACATCGGCGCTTTTCGAGCATTTCTCGACCGTCAGGTAGCGTTGGCGGCAGTGAAGCCTGGTGCCCGTGTTGCCGATATCGGCTGCGGCACGGGACTCTTTCTCGAACGCCTGCTGGTGGACCTGAAAGACCGAATGAGCGACGGGCCGGCGGTGGAGGTGACCGCGGTTGATCTCGTACCCAAAGCGCTGGAAAGCGCACGGCGCAAAGCTCAAGCCGTGTTGGCGGGCACACGGGGCTCACCCTGCAATCTGCGCTTCCGCGTTGCCGATTTTGAGCCGAGCCGTTTTATCCCCTTTATGCGGTTGCGAGACAACCCCGGGCTTGGCCCGGAGTATCTCCGGGATCGGGTAGAAGGGCTCACCAACGCGGAGCTCGATCACCTGTTGGTTGCGGCGCGGCCGCAACTTGAGGCAGCGCTCAGCGGGCTGAGTCTGCGTCCTGACGAACGAGCTGTGCTCGAGGAGCGCTGCGGCCGCGTGCTGCTCGAGATCATCGAGGACTTGAGTCTTGCCGCTCAAGTGGTCCGTTGTCCGGGTAACGGTCAGGGCCGGCCGGCACACGTCACCGGCTTGCACAAAACCGACTCAGAGGACCTCCCGTTCCGGAGATTGCGGTTCGGCCGCGGGCCGGTCGTCAGGGAACCGCTGTTTCCGCCGCGCAGTCTGGACGTGATCGTGGCCAGTTTGTTTATCTCGTACCTGTTCAATCCCGAGTACGCCGTTGAGGAGCTTGTAAGCATGCTCGCTCCCGGCGGACG
>PUPD01000104.1 GCA_003552985.1 Spirochaetaceae bacterium | reverse complement strand
TGATACAGGACAACTACTACTCGCCTCCTGAGCGCACCATCGCGCTTGGTCTTGGAGGCGACTGTGTGGATTACGCCATACTCGTAGCCTCGGCAGTTGAAGCGATCGGCGGGCGGGCAAGGATCCTGCATGGGTACTGCGCCGAAGGCGGGCACGCCTGGCCTGAAGTGCAGATTGGAGACCTCGCCGCCTGGCGAGAGGCGCTGAGTATTCTCAACCGGTGGTACCCCGGGCGCAGGGTCGATTATCTGAAGCCGCGACACCGTAACGACTACTGGCTCAGCCTCGACTGGCAGGCCGGAGTGTTTACCTGCGGCCGGTCACCATCGGTGCAGTACGAATCACGCTGAGAAGGAGGGCTTTGTGTCGTACGCCAGAAAGAGAGCACTCAACGGAATGTTCATCATCACCGCAGCGGGCGGCTTCGGCGCAATCGCCGCAAGCAGCGAGATGGCCTTTGACTACGCCTTCTTCGTGCCGACCGGCCTGGTGGTGCTCTACGCGTTTCTTGTCGGGCGCTTGCTCGACGGCTGCAACGAACCGAACGTCGCCGATCATCACATCGACTCAATCTACTTCCTCGGCTTCCTGTTCACGCTGGTGTCTTTGATCGTTCTGTTCTACGAGCTGCAAGGCACGGTGCGGAGGATCGATGGCCCACAGCATGTTGAGCATGCCTTCTTCTATCTGGGGATCGCGGTGAGCACCTCAATCGCGGGCGTGCTGTTTAGAAACATCACGCGCGGTGCGTATCTCAAAAACCATAACGACAACCAGGACGCGCTCGAGCGCAACTACGAGCTCCTGAAATCGCTGACCGACGCCTATGTGACCGACTATCGCGAAACCTTCAGCGCAATTCAGACCTTCCTCTCAGAGCGCAGGGAAACCTCAGAGCTCATCGCCGGAAAAGAGCGAGAGTACCTTGAGTCGCTCAACCGCTTCGTCGCGGCAACAGGAACGTTCAGCTCCTCGCTCGCTTCGGCCGAAAGCGAGCTCACCGGCCGCCTGAAAGCATTCACCGGCACCGCGCGCGAGCACGAGGCGCAACTGCAGGGATTCAACCGGCTGAGCGGCGAGATCGCCTCCGCCGCAGAGCGCATACATCAGGAGGCATCGGCCCTTCCGCTCACTGAGCTGAACGAAGAGCTTCGCAGTTTCCGTACCGGAGTACATGAGCTCAACAGCGTGCTCGACTCGCTCATAACCGTGCTCGATCACAAAGTGGGGGCCATCAGATGAGAAGACGACGCAGCTCGGATGCGTTTCTTTTCAGTCTCTCGGAGTTCGCGTTCATTTTGCTGTTCGTGCTGGTTGCGTTCGGCGTGGTGCTGTTCACGCTCTATGCCGAGGCGCTCGCCGAGCTTGAGGCCCACGAGCAGCGCGTAGAGGAGCTCACCGCCGAGGTTACGTTCCTGAGCGAACGCCTCGAGGAGCTCGAGGGCGGCGTGGTGCCGTGCTGGCGCAGACCCGACGCCACCATCCCCCGAACCGTCGGCCTGATCACGATACACACCGGCCGCGACTACAGCATCAGCCCCGCGGTCGGGTCGCTTGAGCGCACCGTAGCTCTGGAGCTCGAGGAAGAAGAGCCCGTCGCCGAGGCGATGCGCGCCGAGCTCCGTCCCCTGTTTGCCGCGGAGCTCCAATACGCGGCAGAGCACAACTGCTACCTGCGCGTGGAGGTGGAAAACGAGACCGACGAGTTCCCGGTCTATCGCGAACTGGTTGAAGCCGTCCGCAGCCTCGGAATCGTGGTAGCGCAGTAGGAGCAGGAGGGCACGATGACGAACCCACCAAACCCCCGACTCCAAAACGAAGCAAGCGACGCCCACCTTCCCGAGGCCGGCCCCGGCGACGGCTGGGGCGAGACCGCGCGGCGCCCAGAACAGCCGGCCGGCGCCGAGCCCGGCAGCGAGTCCAGCAACGAACTCGTCAGCGAGCGGCGCGCCGGGTGGCGGCCCTGGGCCGACCTGGGACCGCGCACCGGGTGGCGCATCGGGGACGGAGTGGAACAACGCACCGGATGGCACCCCTGGTCAGGCAGCGGGGCCGGCGACCAGGGCCCAGGCGGGGGGAGCCGGCAAGACGACTCGGAGCGGCAGTCAGGGGCGCACATCGGGGCCGCCAACAGACGCCGGGGCAACCGGCGAGTGGGGAGCAGGATCGGCTCCGGCATTAGGGGGCGTTATCTGGTGGTCTGTCTGTCACTCAGCGGCGCGCGGCGCGGATGCGTTGAGCTTGTGTGCCGAGTAGCCATAGTCGTTCGGATGCGGGTTCGCCTCGCTGTGTATGGTGTCCGCCATGCCGTTCTAGTGTCGACCGTCGCCCCGCCCTCCCTCTCAGCGCTCGCTCAGTTTTTCATGCCGAAGCTCCGCAGTTCCGCTGTCCGAAGCATGGACTCGCGTGTTCGGGCGGGCGACGGGCCGGCGGGCGCCCGACCGGCAGGCCCCGGACAACACGAGCCTGTGACCGAGGCCGGCCCCGCGCCCGCAACTAGCGCCGATGCACAGCACGAGTTCCGCGAGTCCCAACCGCGCCCGCCGGCCGCGAAGCTGCCTCGCGCCGGAGGGGTCGTCTTCCTCGTCGATCCGCGGGTGCGCTCGCTGCAGCGCAGCATTGTCGACAGCATCCTGAGTCTGCGATTTGGAGTGAGGGCGACTGGGGACGAGCTGGCGGTACTTTCGCGGTTCTCCTCGGTGGCTTGGCTCGCGTTCAACCTGGAGGTTGCGGCCGGCATTCACGGCATGCGACTCACGGCGGGCGAACGACAGCATCGCGTGCAGGTGGTGTATCCGGTCTTTTTCAAGCTCATTCGCCTGCATCTTGGGCTCAGTCGCACTGGCGCTCAAACCACCATGCCCCGCGTCCGGCGTCTGTGGCTGCGGCTTCGCCACCGCGGCACCTCATCATCGGTTGGGCCGAACGGTGAGATCCTGCACAGCCTCTATCCTCAGGAGATAACGATCGAGCAGCTACGAGCCCGTCTGGGCATCGCCGAGAGGCATGCCCGGCGTCGTTACCGTGCTGTTCGAAACCACGAAGATCTTGAGCGCTGCGCCCTGCATCTCAGGGCCGTGACGCTTGCTACGTCCCCCCGCCGCGGGCACGCCTGGACGCCGCAAAGTGCGGCGCGAAATAGGCCCCGTAGCTCGGCGCGCGTTGCCTGCGCCGTGAACCGAGTGACAGCTGAGTTCTATCGCCAGGATACCAATACCCATTAGGAGGAATACGATGCCAGGTTGGAGAAAACAGTACGAGAACACCAGAGAAGAGCACAGCGAGCTTGCGCGCTACGCGCCGAAGGATCTCACGAATCGGCAGGACTTCACGCGTGAGCTTCACAACATTGAAAGCGATCAGACGCTCACCTCGTTGGACAAGCACCGCTACAAGAAGCAGCTCATGCGGGCGGTCTTCACCGCCAAGCAGAAGGAGATCACGCATCACCTTGAGTCGTACGAGAACTATCTGCTTGCGCGCAAAGATGTGGAAGCGAAAGCGATCACGCTTGAAGCGCAGAAGGCGATCATGTCGCTCGAGAAAGAACAGCTAGAGATGATGAAGGAGATCGGGCTTTCGCATTCGGAGGAGATCTCAAACACGCTCATTAAGGCCGGGCGCATGCTCACCGCGAAGCTCGAGGAGGTTGAGAGCAGCGATATGCTTCCCGACATTAAGAAACTGACGTTTCGAAACGTGAAGCAGGTCTGGGACAAGACCAACGCGCGGATCATGGAGAGCGTCGACACCTACATGGACGAGCTCTACGAGAAGGAGCGAACGCGCCCGCGCTAGAGGTGTGCGAAACGGCTTCCGCCCAACGGCGCTCAGGAATTGCGTATTACAAGGAGAACCGAAATGAGAAACGGAACAACGACAGACTCGCGAATCGTTCGGTATTCGGCTACCGTGCTCGCGCTTGTGCTTGTCATGGCTGCGGCCGCGCCGCTTAGCGCCCAAGAGAGTATTCGCATGGGAGGTAAGCTTGCCCTCAACGTCGGGTGGTTCGGCGGCTCAGACTGGAACGATCAGCTCGACGCGCTCGACGACGATCCGAATGCTGAAAACGTCTCGAACGAGACTCGCATCGGTGTACTCGGGGGCGGGTTCATCGAGATTACGATGCATCCCAACTTCGCCCTACAGCCCGAGCTGCTGTTCGCGAACGTGGGCGGGGCTTACAGCTACGATGTAACCAGCACTACCGTCGATGTCGACGGCACGATCCGGGCAACCGCGCTCAAGGCGCCGTTACTGATCAAGCCGAAGCTGCCGGTAAGCGAAGACGGTGAGCTCTACGCGCTCGTGGGGCCCACCGCAATTATCATCCTCGGTGAAGTACATTACACCGAGTCCGGCGGTGGGATCTCGGTCTCGAGCTCGCAGGATCCCGACAACCGCTTCGTGCTCTCGGCCACCGTCGGGGCGGGCTACGCGCACGCGGCGGGCCCAGGGGCGCTACAGCTTGAGGCTCGCTACAACCGAACGCTCACCGACATTTTCGAAAACGACAATTCACGGATCAACAGCCTCAACATGTTCATGGGGTATGGCTTCGATCTGTGAGTTTGTGTGCTGATGCGGCGCGTGCTTGGCAGCCACGCGCCCGCTCGGCACGCGGGGCCCACCACGCGCCTGCCGAGCCCGCCTGCTGGGCACGCGCGGCCTAGCCCTATAGACTCCGAGAAACCCACACCGATTCGCAAATTCCCTCTTTGAAGCACCACTTAAGCGAAGCAGCATGAAACCGAAGCCGGTAGTACTAGGCAAGGAGGGAATCGCCTACCGGCCATGGATATACCCAAGCACCCACACGACGAGTTCTTTCGCCTCTACTTCAAGCGCCCTGAGCTCTTGGCAAGCCTGCTCGAGTTTTCACTTCCACCGGAGCTCACCGCCAGGCTCGACCTCACAACGCTCGAGGTAGAAGAAGGTACCCACATAGACGAACACCTGCGCGAGCATTTGTCCGACCTTGCCGCTACGGTCGAACTTGCCGATCGCTCGGGAGGTGCAACCGCGAGCGCTGCATCCGCGAGCGCCAAGGTCTACATCCTCGTTGAACACAAATCCTACAAAGACCCGTGGGCATTGCTGCAGCTGCTGCGCTACATGGTGCAGATCTGGAGCGAACAGCGCAGAGCTCGGCCGGCCGAGCCGCTGATGCCGATCATTCCGCTTGTGGTCTATCACGGTGCGCCCCGAACGGTGGGCGGCAGTTTCGCCGAGCTGTTCCCGAGCGATCTGCCTGATCCGCTCAACGCCTACATCCCGCGCTTCGCCGTCGAGCTACTCAACCTCACTGCGCTGCCGGATACCGAGATCCCGCAGGCCCCGGCGCCGCTATCGGCGGCGCTGTGGGCGATGAAGTACGCGCGCACGCAAACCGAGAAGACCCTTGCCGCCTTAGACCGCCTTGCCGCTACGGTCGGAAAAGCATTGGTCGATCACGACGGCTTTGATATACTCAAACTGTACATCGTTCAGGCGTCGCCGTATGAGCCGAGTGAGTTCATCGATATGGTGAACCGGGTGCTACAAACCGCGATGCTGAGGGAGGAAGCGGTGGGCACCGCCGAGAAGCT
>PUPD01000207.1 GCA_003552985.1 Spirochaetaceae bacterium | reverse complement strand
GTAAAGGGCTGCATGGTCATTCGGCCGCGCGGCTACGCACTGTGGGAGCGGATGCAGCGGGCGATCGACGACATGTTCAAGGAGACCGGGCACGTCAATGCGTACTTCCCGTTGCTGATCCCCGAGAGCTTCATCCAGCGCGAGGCCGAGCACGTCGAGGGATTCGCACCCGAGCTTGCGGTCGTGACCCACGGCGGTGGTGAGCAGCTCGAGGAGCCACTGGTAATTAGGCCGACCTCCGAAACGATCATCTGGAGCATGTATAAGAAGTGGATACAGAGCTATCGCGACCTGCCTCTGCTCATCAACCAGTGGGCCAACGTGATGCGCTGGGAGAAGCGCACACGGCTCTTTCTGCGCACAACTGAGTTCTTGTGGCAGGAAGGGCATACCGCACACGCTACTGCCGACGAGGCGCGCGAGGAAACGCTACGCATGCTCGATGTCTATCGACGCTTCGCCGAGGAGTACATGGCGATGCCGGTGCTCACCGGCCTGAAGACCGAGGTCGAGAAGTTCGCCGGCGCGGTGGATACCTACTCGATCGAGGCGATGATGCAGGACCGCCGGGCGCTGCAGGCCGGAACCAGCCATTTTCTCGGCCAAAACTTCGCCAAGGCGTTCGACGTTACCTTCCAGACCGCCGAGGGCAACCTCGACCATGTGTGGGCGACCTCCTGGGGCGTCTCCACGCGCCTGGTCGGAGCACTGATCATGACCCATTCCGACGACAAGGGCCTCGTAGCTCCTCCGCGCCTCGCCCCTACCCAGGTCATCACCATTCCGATCTTCAAGACCAAAAACAAGGCAGAAGTGCTGCAGTACGCCGAGCGGCTGCATCAGCGGCTGCGGGAACGGTTCCGAGCCGAGTATGACCCGGATGACGCCAACTCGCCGGGGTGGAAGTTCTCCGAGTGGGAGATGCTCGGGGTGCCGGTGCGCGTCGAGGTCGGCCCGCGTGATATGGAGAACAACACCGTGGTCCTCGCCCGGCGCGACACCGGCGAGAAGTCGAGCGTCGCGGTGGATGAGGCTCCTGAGGCGGTCGCCGTATTGCTCGAGGATATTCAGAGCTCGCTGTTCGAGCGCGCGCGCAGCTTCCGCGACGAGAACACCCGCGAAATAGACGACTACGACGAGCTCAAAGCGTATTTCGCCGACGAAGGCGGGTTCGCGCTCGTACCCTGGGACGGCTCACCTGAAACCGAGGCGCAGGTCAAGGAAGACACCAAAGCGACGATCCGCGTACTGCCGCCGGACAACGAGCGCCGGGCCTCCGGCAAGACCGCGATCATAAGCGGCCGCCCGGCCCGCCACATGGCGGTGTTCGCCAAGGCGTACTGAAGCCGCGGCGGGCGCAGCCGACGGCAGCGCGAACCCTGCGCGAGGCCCTCGGGACAGCCTCGACGCGCCGCCGGGCCTATGGGGCTCCGCCGGCAGCTTATCGCTCTCCGGCGGGTGTTATCTTGTCGGCGTTATCGGTTGAGCGTTATCTGGCGCCGCGCGCGCCGGCGTGGTATATTTCGTGCAGATGAAAGCCTTTCGGCGGCCATTACTGTTAGCGCTATTCCTCACCATCGCGGCCACGAGCGCCGCGGCCCAGACCTTCATTTTCGAAGGGCTTGAGTTTCGGGCCGGGATGCTCTGGATTGGAAACAGCTTCACCGAGACCGGTGACGGCGAGTCGGTGCAGGGAAGCGACGTCAGCCCGCTGCGCTTTTCGCCGGGAATCAGCGCGCTGTTCAAACTCCCCGGCCTCTGGCGCATAAGCCCAGGCGTCGATTTTTTCTATCAGGAATACCTCCGGCCGAAAGACCAACCTTATGACAAGGTGGTCCCCACCCAGATCGAGGCCGGCACTGTCGAAGGCGACATCGCCGGAACCTTCGGAATGCTCCTTAGCTTCCCGATCGGGCCTGAGTTTCGCCCGGCCGAAGACTGGCGCCTCAGCTTCGCGTTTTCTCCGACGCTTACCCTGCGGTTTCCGCTTGTCGCGATCGAGGGTTCCGACACCGGCGGGCATTACCAGTACTTCTTCTCCAACGGCCGCTTCTTGACGCCGGAGCTCCGGCTGCGGGCAGGCTATCAGATGTCGCCGCGCGTGGAGGCCGCCGTGCTGTTGCGCGGGCTCTACCCGGTTGCCAATCTCTATGCCGATCTCGAAGACGGCGTTGCGTGGTGGGACGAGATGATGGTCGGCATCACTCTGTCGATCGCCTACCGATTCGGCGGGGCCGAAAGCGCGGCAGGCGGCGACTCCAACGGCGCACCCGCCGGTAACCGGTAGCGGCTCAGCACGACAAAGCCGGCAGAAATCCGCCCCGGGCACAAGGCGCCCGCGACACCACGAAGGCGTCCTGCTGAGAGCGATCAATCGCTCACGAAAAGTCCATCGGGTCGATCCGGGCGCGCATTTCCTCGCTATTGGCAACCAGGTGAGCAGCGAACCCGGCGGTCATCACGTCGAGGAAGGCACCCAGCGCGATCAGCAGGGGCGCGATCGGCTGCACCATAACGAACGCCTCTTCCATGCCGGCCGCGTGCGCGCTCGACAGCATCCCGAGCGCTACCAGCACGCCGGTTCCCGGGACAGGTCCGAGCAGGAGCGACATACCGAAGGTCGTCGTTATCACCCAAAGCGCCTGCCCCGTGGTGATCTCCAGCGCTGTGTATGACTGTAGAATCACGATGAACACCGCCGAAGCCACCAGACCGCTGCCGGCCTTGCCGAGAATCGCGAACAGTGGAAACACCGTGGAGCCCACCATGCGCGGAATACCGAGGTTCTCTCTCCCGATGCGGGTGATCACCCCAAGGCTCAGAAACGCATCGGCCGAAAAGAACCCCGACAGTCCGGGGGCAAGCATCGCATACAGCCAGATGTACGGGTTGCGCCGCCCACCGAAGAAGTATATCAGCAGCGGATAAACGCCGAGCACGATCACGAGCGCCAGGATCACAAGAACGAGGATCAGCGGCGCAAAGATCTCGAAATCCGCCACCTCACGCAAGTCGAAGATCAGCCGTGCTCCGAACGCCACAAAGCCGATACCGATAATCTCAAGAACAATCGAGTTCAGACGATACATAATCCGGCCGGCCGAATCGAAGAACGCCGCCACCGGCTCGGTGCCGAACTGTTCGCCGGCAAACAGCAGCCCGAGGATGACCGCCAGCACGTAGATCGGCAGCAGCTGGTTGCCGGTATCCGCGAACATCGCGAACATGTTGCGCGGAAACAACTGGAACAGCGTCTCGAGCAGCGTCGGCAGTTGGAACGCCGGAGCTTCCTGGAAGATCGGCGGGATGCGCGCCGGCGAGAACACCAGCACCGCGATCGCCCCCAGCGCAACCAACACCGCGCCGGTTATCACGATCAGGCCGATGGTCTTGAGATACACGCGCAGGAGCTTGTGCTCGGAGCGCAGCTCATACGTACCGGCGGCAAGACTGAAGAGAACCAGCGGAAAGATCACGTAGCGCCCGACGCTAAGCGTGACCTCCGAGGCCAGTCGAAAGAACTCTCGAGTGTCGCCGCCGGCGTCAGGGAGGTACATACCAAGGAGCACACCGATAACGCTACCGGCTAGGAGTCGCATCCAAATCTTCATAGACCCCGAGAGTATCGCAAGCGCGAATCAAACGTCAACGTAGCGTGAAGAGCCCCGAACGGCCGGAATGGCGCAACCACTTGCCGCCGCCGCGCGGATGCTCTTCCATCAGGTAAGCCAGCACATGCTCGGCAAACTCGCCCGGCTCCGAACCGCTCGACCGAAAGCCGCGCAGCATGATCGGTTCATTCGCATATAGCTCGAACAATCCATCCACCAGACGCTCAAAAGCGCCGAGAAGCGCGCCGTCCAGCGGCGCGGAGAGCTCACGGTCGGGCTGATGCAGCACAAAGCTCAAGGTGCCTCCCCCGCGTCGCGAGAAATGGCCGATCAGCTCCTTGCTCATATAGATCAACCCTTTGACCGCGCGGTCGACCGCGTCCTCGACGGTTACCGGCGCAAGCTCGTGAAACGGCACTGCCGGGGCGAGCGGTGCGCAGACCACAAGCGCCTCATCGATACGGTCGAACGCGTTGCACACCTCCTGAACCACCCCGCGCGCCGAGATCGGCAGCGCCGGCTTCCACTCGACCGCGCGGATGCGCTCGTCGAGCTCGCCGATCCCGTTGCCGGACTCGTTCGGCCCATCGGCCGCGGTAGCCAGGGTGAACCCTTTGGCCGCGGTACGCATCGCGAGCTCGGTGGTTACCGGTGCCGCTCGTCCGGTTATCAGGATGCTTTTGTCCATGCTAAGGTGGATAGTAGCACCCCCACCTCGAAGGAGCAAGCATTGCGTGTCGCAATAGCCCAGTGCAACCCCACCATCGGAGACTTCGCCGGCAACCGAGCCCGCATACTCAACGCCACCCGCCAGGCCCGCGACCACGACGCCGAGCTCGTCGTGTTCCCCGAGCTTGCAGTCTGCGGCTATCCCCCGATGGACCTGCTCGACCAGCGCACCTTTCTCGAGGAGAACCAGCGGAGCCTGCGTTGCCTGCAGCGCGAGCTTCCCGAAGACACCGCGGTCGCCATCGGATTCGTCGACGCCAACCGTGAAGCCGACGGAAAGCCGCTGCAGAACACCGTCGCGGTACTCCACGACGGCCGCGTAATCCATACCCAGGCGAAGACTCTGCTTCCAACCTACGATGTGTTCGACGAGGCACGCTACTTCGAGCCCGCGCTCGCACGGCAGCCGTTTACGCTCCACGGCGTCAGTGTCGGTATCGCGATCTGCGAGGACATCTGGTGGGAGACGCCGCCCACGCCGGGCGAGCGCTATCCGATCGATCCGGTGAAGGAGCTCGTCGACGCCGGCGCCGAGCTTCTGCTTGTACCCTCCGCCTCCCCTTTCTTCGCCGGCAAGCGAGCCGTTCGCGAAGATCTCGCCCGAAGAATCGCCAACCTCAACCGGCTGCCGGTCGTCTACTGCAACACGGTCGGCGGCAACGACAGCCTCATCTTCGACGGCTACTCGTTCGCCGTCGCCGCCGACGGCGAGGTCATCACTCGCGCCCCCGGCTTCCAGGAGCACGTGCTGGTGCTCGACCTTACCCCCGCACGCACCGACTCACCGGCGAACGAGCTCCACCCGGCCGCCCATCCCCTCGTGCGGGGCGGGACCGCGCCCCGCCCCGAAGACCGCTACTCCGATATCGAAGCAGCGCTGGTGCTCGGTATCCGCGACTACCTTGCGAAAAGCGGGTTCACGCGCGTGCACTTCGGCTTGTCCGGCGGCATTGACTCGGCCGTTGTCGCGGTGCTCGCGGTACACGCTGTCGGCCGCGAAAACGTCCACGCGTTCCTGCTTCCGTCACACTACTCCTCAGCCGGAAGCATAACCGACTCAGAGGAGCTGTGCCGGAATCTCGGGGTCGAGTACACCGAGCTCGCGATCGAAGACATCTACCGGTCTTTCACCGACAAGCTCGAGCCAGTGTTTGCCGGTTGCGAGCCGGATCTCACCGAGGAGAACATCCAGGCCCGCGTCCGCGGGACCCTGTTGATGGCCTACTCCAACAAGTTCAGCTCGCTCGTGCTCACCACCGGCAACAAGAGCGAGCTCGCCACCGGTTATTGCACCCTTTACGGCGACATGGCCGGCGCGCTCGCCGTGATCGGCGACCTGTTCAAAACCGAGGTATACGAGCTCGCCGAGGCGCTCAATCGTGACCGCGAAATCATACCGCCCAGCATCATCGCCAAACCCCCGTCGGCCGAGCTACGGTCCAATCAGACCGATCAGGACTCACTGCCGCCATACGACGAGCTCGACGCTGTGTTGTACTGCTACATCATAGAGAATCTCACCAGCACGCAGATTATCGACCGAGGATTCTCCCACGAGCTCGTCGACCAAACGCTGCGCCTGGTGGCACGCGCCGAGTACAAGCGCCGGCAAACGCCGCCGGTCCTCAAGGTTTCGCCGCGCGCCTTCGGAACCGGACGGAGGGTCCCAATCGCGCGCAGCATCTACGAGAACTCGAGTTGACCTTTCTACCATCGGAAGCATACCCTACCGGAATGGGTCTCAACATCAAGAACGGCGAAATCGAGGCGCTCGTCGCTGCCTGCCTACCGCATCACTAAGTCTCTCCATAAGCTGGTGATCACCGCGGCCCCGTTCGGCAGCGCCCGCTGGCGCCGGAGCCTTGCCGTCGAAGCGCCCCTGTTTTCGTACGAATTTTGCGTCAAAGTTAACACCCTTCCCCAACCCCATTGTTAACACCAGACCCGTCGTCATTCATCTCAAAGCACGGATCTTTCTACCCCTGGCCCGCCCCGGGCAAAGCCCAGGCACAGGTCGGCCGCCCCGGGCACAGATAGTGGTGCGAAGCTTGTTGCGGTCGTTAGGCCGGCCGCGAAGGCTGATTCGGTTGCCCGGCCGAGCGCGGAGCGTTCGAGGTGTTAACAATGGGTATCCGCGCCTATGTTAACAATGACGCAGTTTCGCTACAGTTCGCAGGCCTTTTTCGCGCCGCGATTCGGTCGGCAGGCCCAGCCGGGCGCCCGGCACAACATCCCCTCCCTTTTTCCCGCCGCGATTCGGTCGGCAGGCCCAGCAAGCGCAGTGCCGTTCAAAGGCCGTTGACGGGGCCCGAGGTGCGAGGTAAATTTAGGGGCGTACCCTATAGTTGAATGGTCGTTCATTCAATTATGGGGAAGGGAGGGCTGTCGATGCCGAGGTTGGCGGATGAGGATAAGCGCACGCGATTGATCACCGCATCGCTTGAGGAGTTCGGTGAGCGCGGGTACGCTGCGGCGCGCGTGTCTGACATTGCGCTCCGTGCCGGCGTCGCGCCCGGGACGGTTTACACCTATTTCACCGACAAAGAAGACCTGTTCCGCTGCACCGTGCAGCACGGGTGGGATGAGTTTCAGGACGAGCTCAATCGCGTCCTGGACACACCCGGCAGTTTCCACCAGCGTTTCGAGGCGCTGATAGATTACGGGTTCGATCTGTTACGACGCGTCTACCCGATCGTCCGCGGTATGGCCGAGGAGGCGAATCGGCTCGATCTGTTCAACGAGAACCTCGATCGCCTCTGCTCCGGTCTCGAGCGCCTGCTGGAGATCCGGCCTGATTCGGGCGGTATCCTTGCCGCCCACGACCCGGCGCTGCGCATGTACTTCCTCAAGATCACCGTGCTCGGGATTCTGTTCAAGGTCGCGCTCGCGCAACCCTCCGAGTTGGACCGTGAGATCGAGGAGGTGAAGGCCGCGGTGAAACAGGGCTTCCTCTACACTCATCACCCGCCGCACGCTGCGGAAGGGGAGGATGGCCGGCGATGACGAGCGCACAGCGACGGCTGACCATAATCGCGATTGCGGCGGTGGTGGTGTTCCTCGGGGTGCCGGCGGCGCAGCTGGTGTTGCGCGTGCTGACCCCGGAGGAGGCGCCGCCGGCGCCGACTGTACGCACTGCTGAGGTGGAGCGCCGAACGATGCGCGAACGGCTGCGCTACCCCGGAACGTTGGAGGCGCAGCTGCATACGGCGGTGGTGCCGAAGCTTGCCGGAACGGTACAGACGATTGAGGTGCGCGAGAACGAGCAGGTGGAACGCGATGAGGTGCTGATGACGGTTGACGATCGCATCGTTCGTCTGGAGATGCGGCAGGCCGCGGCGGCGGTGAACGCCGCCGCGGCGGAGTTGCGCCGCGCTCAGCGGGGAGCTCGCGAGGAGGAGCTCGAATCGGCGCGGGCTGCGGTGTCGCAAGCGGAAGAGGACCGGCGCGTTGCCGAGAATGCGTTTCAGCGCGCCGAGCGGCTGTACGATCAGGGGGCGATCTCGCGCAGCGAGTACGAGCAGGCCGAGAACCGGCTTTCACGCGCGCGTACGACGTTTGAGAACTCCCGCCGCGAGCTCAAGTTGCTGGAGGACGGGCCTACCGAGGAGGAGATCGATGCGCTGGAGGCCAATCTTGAAGGCGCCCGGCGGCGCTACGAGCTCGCGACGGTGCGCTACGAGGACTCCCGGGTTACGGCGCCGGTCGCCGGTACGGTTGCGGAGCTGTTCGTCGAACAGGGCGACACCGTCGGCACCGCCGACCCCGTCGCGGTTCTCGTGAGCGACGAGTACGTCAAGCTCAAGCTCCCGGTCCCTGAGCGACACTACGGTCGCTTCATCGAGCTCGACCGCTCCGGGGCTCGTATCGCGGTGGAGGTTCGCCCGAGCGCCCTCGGCGGCAACCCGTCGTTCACAGGCGAGGTTACGCGGGTGGGGCGCACCGTGACACCCGAGAGCCGCACCTTCATGGTTGAGGCCGCGATCGCTAATCCCGAAGGTGAGCTGCGCGGCGGCATGTACGTCAACGCTTATCTGACAGTGGCCGAGAGCACCGACGCGCTTGCAGTCCCGCGCACCGCCGTTCTCCGCCGTGGCGAGCGCCGGGTCGTGTTTGTCTACGACGAGGGAACCGCCCGCATGGCTGAGGTGGACACCGGGATCGAGGCCGACGGGATGGTCGAGATCCGTGACGGGCTTGACCTCGAGGCGTCGGTAATCGTACGGGGCAACACCTTCCTGGAGGACGGTCAGACCGTGCGCCGCGCCGACGCGCAAGACAGGGACCCATGAGCATTCCACGGTTTTCGGTGCGGCACCCGGTGACCGTGACGATGGTGTTCGCCGGGTTGTTCACAATCGGGTTGATCTCGCTCAATCGAATTGGGCAGGAGCTGTTCCCCGAAGCGACCCTGCCGGCGATCGTCGCGTTTACCGCCTATCCCGGCGTGGGGCCGTACGAAATCGAGTCCGACGTCACTGTCGAGATCGAGGACGCGGTGTCCGGGATCAACGGCCTTGAGCATATCAACTCCACCTCGCGCGAGGGGCTCTCAACGGTGCGCATGAGCTTCTCGGCCGGCACCGATATCGATTCGGCGCTGATCGACGTTCGCGAGGCGCTGCACGGCATCGAGGACGACCTACCCGCGCGCGCCGAACGCTCGGAGCTGTTCAAGTTCGAGGGGGGGCTCTACCCCAGCCTCGAGCTCAATGTGTACTCCGAGATCGAAGGACTCGATCTCAGGCGGCTGGTGGAGCAGGAAATTGAGCCGCAGCTTGAACGCGTGCCCGGCGTTGCACGCGTGGATCTCTACGGTGGCCGTGAAGCGGCGGTAATGGTGCGTCTCGCTCTCGACGACCTGGGACGACACAATATAGCGATCAGCGAGGCTCTCGCTGCATTCGAGGGCGAGAACATCACGCTCCCCGGTGGGCTGATGGATTTCGGCGACCACGAGCTCTCGCTTCGCACCATCGGGGAGTTTAAGGAGATCGACGACATCGGCGAGGTGCTTGTCGCCTCGCGCGGCGGCGTGCCGATTTACCTGCGCGATATCGCCGAGATAGCGTTCGATTACAAACCCCAGGAGGAGTACGTCACTGCCGGTGGCGCCGACGGGCTGCGGCTCGAGGTCCACAAACAGCCGGGCTACAACACCGTGGACGTCAACGACGAGGTCCTGCGCCGCCTCGAGCTCCTCCGGCCGCGGTTGCCCGCCTCGCTGCGCATTGAAACGCAGGTCAATCAGGCCGATCAGGTCCGTGACTCAATCGGCGGAGTGGTCGACGCTGCCTGGCAGGGCGGCATACTCGCGGTGTTCGTGCTGCTGATTTTTCTGCGCAACCTGCGCTCCACCGTGATCATTACGCTCGTGATTCCAGTGGCCGTGATCTCAACCTTCACACTGGTCGACTTCGGCGGAATGACGCTCAACATCACCTCGCTGATGGGTATCACGCTCGCGATCGGGATGTTCGTCGACAACTCAATCGTGGTGCTCGAGTCGATCTACCGCAAGCAGCTCAACGGCTACAGCCCGGTAGAGGCGGCGGTGCTCGGCGCCGAGGAGGTCTCAACAGCGATCAGCGCTTCCACGCTGACCTCAATGGCGGTGTTTCTGCCGATGCTCTACGTCGAGGGCATCGCCGGAATCATCTTCGAAGACCTCTCACTCACGATCGCGTTATCGCTGTTCATCTCACTCGCCGCGGCAGTCAGCCTGATGCCGGTGCTGTGCGCCCGCTTCCTGCGCGTTGAAGCACAACCCGCAGGCGAGCGCAACGCCCGCGAAGAGCGCGGCGAGCGCGCCACCGCCGCACCGGGGGACGTCGAAGGATACAGCGAGATCACGCTCCCGGATGTCGAAATCAGGAGCCGCTCGCCGGCCCTCACGCGTTTCGCCGCCCGGATTCAGCGCGTGCTCCAGGCGCTCGACGCGGTCTACGAGCGGCTGCTGCACTGGGCGCTCAGCCACATTCGCACCGTCGTCGTCTCGGCGGCGCTGCTGTTTCTCTTCTCGGTTGCCTCGATCGTGCTGCTGGGGATGGAGTTTCTGCCGGAGGCCGACGAGGGCACCTTCGTCGTAACCTTCAGGACGCGCGTCGACGCAAGCCCGGCCGAGACTGCGCGCCGAGTCGCCGAAGTGGAAGAGATCATCCGCGAGGAAGCAGGGGAGCACATCACCGCACTCTCCTCGATGATCGGCGGCGGCAGCCTGCTCGCACCTGGGCAGCCCGGACAGGGGAACAACGCCGCCGCGGTCTACGTGGCGCTCACCGACGTCCAGAAACGCGACCGCGACATCTGGAGCATCACCAACGCAGTAGACCGCCGTATCGGTCGCGAGCTTATGGATCTCGACTACAACGTCGAGCTGCAAGGGATGGCTGCCATTGCGCAATCGGCGAGCGGTATCACCAGTCCGCTGGTAATCGAGCTCACCGGGGACAACTTCGACGAGCTGCGCGCGTACGCCGAGCGCATCCGCGACCACGTAAGCCGCGTGGATGGCGCGCGCAACGTGCGTACCGACACCCGCGACGGCGCTCTCGAGCTGCAGGCGCGGCTGCGACGCAGCGAGGCGGTCAGCCTCGGGCTGCCGCCCCTAGAGGTCGCCCAGACGCTCCGCACCGCCTACCACGGCACCGAGGTTTCGCGCTTCACCGCCGAAGGCGGCCGTTACGACGTCTGGATGATGCTACGCGACGAGGACCGCAACGACCGCGAGGCGCTGCGCTCGCTGTTCTTCAAGACACCGGCGGGATCACGTGTCCCGATCGAAAGCGTGGTCGATTTCGAGGAGGCGATTGCGCCGGATGCGATCCGCAGGCTCGATCAGGTTCGCAATGTCAACGTGCTTGCAAACCTCACAGGCGAACGCGCGCTCAATCGAGTAATGGCCGATTTTCGGCAAGAGGTGCAGGCGATGGGTGACCCACCACCCGGAATCGAGATAAACTACACCGGTGCGATTGAGGAGATGGCCGAGAGCTTTGAGAGCCTGTTCCTCGCACTGCTGCTCGCAACGCTGTTGGTCTACATGGTGATGGCCAGCCAGTTCGAGTCGTTCGTCGATCCGTTTATCGTCATGTTCTCGGTCCCGTTCGCGATCATCGGTCTGGTCGGCGCTTTGATCATCACCAACTCGACCTTCAACATTCTGTCGTTTGTGGGCGCAATCCTTCTGGTGGGTGTCGTAGTGAATAACGCCATCGTACTGATCGACTACATGAATACCCTCAGGCGCCGCGGTATGCCGCTCTACCACGCCGTCATCCGCGGCGGCCGAACCCGGCTCAAGCCGGTGCTGATGACCTCGGTCACCACGCTGCTCGCGCTGCTGCCGATGGCGCTTGGAATCGGTCCCGGAGCCGAGCTGCGCTATCCCATCGGCCGCGCCGTGGTCGGCGGCCTTACCACCTCCACGCTGATCACCCTCGTCCTGATCCCGACGCTATACTACCTGATTGAACGCAGCCTCGAGCGCCGCCGCGCCGCCCGCTCGGTCACCACGCAATCCACCTCCCGGCCCCAGGAGACCCCCGATGCAGAGAGCTGAACCCCATCAACGACCACCGGCCGCCGCACCACCGCAGCCGGCGCCCCTCCGTTTGCCGCGCGCAGTGCTCCTGCCGGCTGCGGCGCTCCTGCTCGCCGCGTTCCTCCCAGCCCCGGCCCCGGCGTACGCCGGCGGCCAGCAAGCCAACGAGACGACAGACGACAACACCGCCGAACCCGCGGACCCATTCGCCACCACCGCGGACAATAGCGAGCTGACCGTTGACCAGGCCGTCGACCGTGCACTCCGCAACGCCGACGCCGCCCGCCGCGGCCGCCTCGAGGTCAGACGCAGCGCCGCCGTTTACCGCGCCGCCCGCGCCGAGCGCTTCCCGCGCCTCTCGCTCTCCCTTTCCGGCAGCTACCTCACCCACCCCGACCAGACGATCACGATCGACGAAGGCTCAATCGACACCATCCAAGAAGGCGCCCTCTCTCCGATCCCCGAGAACGACGAACCAATTCTCGTCCCCGGAGAGCCGTTCCCGATCCCGCCCACCGATCTCGACGTGGACCTCGATCTGCCGCACACGGTCTATCGCGCCACCGCGACGCTCGAGCAACCGCTGTTCACCTGGGGACAGATCGCCCGCAGCGTCGACGCGGCCCGGCTTGACCGCGAGGTTCAGCGGGCCGAGCTCGAAGAGATCGAGACCGAGATCCGCCGCGACGTTCGCGAGCTCTATTTCGGCGCGGTGTTCGGACGCGAAGCCAAGGCGCTGCTCGCTGAGATGGAACGCGTAATGGAAGAGATCGTTCGCGACCGGGAGGCAAGCTACGAACAAGGCACCATCACCCGCGAGGCGGTGCTGGAAGCCGAGGCGCAGCATGCCGAGGTGCGCGCCTCGCTGGCCGAAGCTCGCGAATCAACCGAGGATGCCCGCGAGGCGCTTGCGTTTTACACGCGCGGCGGCCGCCCGGAGCTTGCCGGCCTCAGCTCGACGTTTCGCGACAGCGTCCCCACGCTCGATGAATCGTCGCTCGTGGAGCGCGCGCGGTCGACCTCCCCCCGGCGCGAATCGCTTGCCCTGCAACGCCGGCAAGCCGAAGCCGCGGCCGCCGCGGAGCGCGGCGACCGTCCGCTGCTACCCCAGCTCGGCCTCGAGGTCAGCCTCGAGGCCGACACCGACAAGTTCCCGCTCCTCGAAGACGGCTGGCGCGACGCTTCGGATTACAACGTCATCATCAGCATCGGGAGTGACATCACGCTGTTCGACGCCGGCCGGCGGCGCTGGAGCATCGAAGAGGCCGAAGAACGCGCTCGGATCGCCCGTAGCGGTCTGGAAGAGCTCGACGAGGGGCTCTCGCTCGAGGTTCGCCGCGCAGTCGGCTCCCTTAGGCGTGCCGAAGCCACGCTCGCTCGCCGCCGCGCCGAGTCTGCCCACGCCGCTGAGCGATACGCAAACGCTCGGACGGCCTACGAGAACGAAGCGATCACGCGCGAGGCAGAGCGGCTTGCGCGTCTCGGGGAGCTAGAGGCCGAAGCAGGGCTGCTGGAAGCGAAGTACGAGCTCGAACGCGCCCTCACCCGGCTCGAATACACAATCGCCGGCTCCATTGACAGCGGGTAAGTCCGCGGCGGCGCTGCCGACATATAGCACGGCCCACGACCGTTTGGTTCTCGACTGCGCTCAAAACGCCGCTCGTACCGTATTTATTTTGGGTCAGAGTTAACGTATGTTGGGAGCTCCATTGTTAACATTGCCGGTCCTCAGGGAGCCGTTCTTTGGGATCGAAAGCCGGCCGGACGAGTTCGACGCATCCGGGGCGTACAGGACGTGCGAACGTGCCCGCCGTACGGGCGGGAGAAGGAGTTGGGGATGATGTTAACAATGCGGTTCCAGACCCCTGTTAACAATCCGACAAAATTCCGACGACTTCAGGCGTGATTTCCCCAGCGCGAGGGGAGGGGACGAGTGGCGCACGCGGTAAAGCGGCGCCGCATCAGGCGGTCAGCGCCAGAGGAGGCGGGCGCTGCAGATCGGCTGGAGGTCGAAGCGGCGCCGGATAAGGTGGAGCCGGGTGCCGGAGGGGGCGATGGTGCGAGCGGGTAAGCCGGCGGCGGCGCTGAAGAGCTCCACTTGCTCCCCGCCGCCTGTCTCGGCGAGGTAGTTGATCTCGAAGCCGCCGAGGCGGGCTGATTCGAGCTCCTGCCACGGGTAGGAGTCGATGATCCATTGCAGATAGGCGACGCTGTTCACGTGGTCGTTCCGATCGAGATCGCTGTAGACGACCATTTTGCGGTAGTCCGGATCCGGAGGGCAGGCGAGCGCGGCGCGCCGGCCGGACAGGGACGGGGATGGGGTGTCGTCCTGCAGGGAGTCGGCCGAGGCAGCGGGCTCCAGGATTGGAAGCTTTTCGAGTGGCCGATCGAGCGCACGCCGGAAGTCGTCGAAGTCACGCGGGTCGAACAGCGATTCGATCCGCACCGGGCGGCGAGTCTCGGAATCGAGCACCAGCCAGGCGCTGGTACCGAGCGCGGCCACGCGACCGTCGTGTAGACGCATCTCGTACTCGCGCAGGGCGAAGATACGTTGCGAGCCGCCTGGCCAGGTTTCGACCTCTACGACGTCTTCCCAGTGCGGCAGGTCACGGATCTCGACTGCGATGCGCGACAGCACCCAGAAGCGTTGCCGCTTGCCAAGGGCGCTGTAGCCGTAGCCGAGCAGCTTGGCGTGCTGCCATGCGGCTTCCAACAGATAGCGAGTCAGCGCCGTGGGGGTGAGGCGATTATCGGTGTCAACATCAAAGGAGCGCACCTGGAACCGTTCCAGGTGCGGGCGAATCGCTGTGTGCTTCTCATGCTGCATAAACGGTCGCTCACGGCTCAGGTGATGCCTGCTCGAGCAAGCGCTCGACGCGGTATTCCGAGGCTTCCTCGGCGCTCCACCAGGACTGTACGCAGCGATAGAGACGGCTGATCCCGTCTGTAAGCTCCGGCGAGGTGCTTGTAGCCTCACTCTCCGAACGAAGCGCGGCAGTCTTCAGCTCGAGGACACCGATCGCGAAGAACATCCACACAAGGGCGCGGAAGCGCTCTCGGTTGAACCACACGACATCATTGTAAGTGTTGAATCCGAGGTACTCGGTGATCTCGTGATACGAAAACAGATCTTCAAGCACCTGGCGCGGGCTGTTACCGTCCAGACAGTACTCGCGGATACGACCGCCGTGCGAGACGAGCAGCGTCACCAAGCGGGTCCAGTCGCTCATCGCCGCGTCGCCGCGCTCACGGAGCTCGCCGGGAAGAATCTTCTCGAGCTGGTTCACCAGCCGCAGATCCTGTCCGACGCAGGCGCCGGCGAGATCGGAGTAGTTGGCGTCTGTGGAGCCTGCGTGCTCCGCACCGGGCGCAGCGCTCGGGGCCGCACCTGCGGCGCCGGATGCCGCGGCCTCTGCGCCGCGCGCTTCGGCGGCCCGGGCTTCCGAGGCGCGGGTAGCCGCCTCGGTGGCGGCCGAGTCGCCGCCCGCGGCGCCCGCGGTGGGCTCAGGGGGGCGCATGAGATCCTCGAACGGTGCGAGGAAGATGTAGCCGGTCAGGGTGTGGAGGTAGGCCGGAGCACCGAGCACGGTCTTGTTGAGTAGCTTGGCGGCGGCGCGGTAGGTTTCACGCTTGCGGCGGGGCTTCTCGAGCGAGAGGTAGCGCAGCGAGAGCAGCGCCTTGAGACGGAGACGGAAGCTCTCGGCCGCCACGGCGCTGTCACCGCGGCCGTTGCAGTATTCGCGTGCGGAGCGCAGGAACTGTTCGTAGCGCGTGACCAGGCGTTGCTGGTCGACGTCGCCGGGCGCGACCTCGCCGCGCAGCTCGGCCTCGAGCTCGCGCAGGGTACCGGAGTTCACCGCGCGGAAGAAGACGTCGTACAGCGGCTGGAGAAACACCTCCTTGAGCGCCTCGTCGATGCTCTCGACGCCGGCACCGCCGAGGCGGTCCGCGAGCTGAGCGTAGTGGGAGTACTCGTTGTCGTAGACCTCGTAAACGTCGGTATAGACCTGGGTTTCGTAGCCGCGCAGGCGCACGTAGAGTCCTTGATCGTAGAGGTCCTTGCTGTTGCGGATCAACCACAAGCCGCTGCGCTGCTCGCGCATGATACAGTAGGCGCGGTGATTCGGCGAGAGGCCGAGCACGGGCGCGAGCCGTCCGCGCATGTGGTGCTTGCCGCCCTCCGGAGTCTTTTCCACGTAGGCGGCCGACTCGTTGACCCAGCCGCTGGTTTCGTGAAACGAGTTGTTGTACAGAACGAGCGCTCGCTCGTGGCCGGCCTGGTTGGAGTAGGCGAACACGTTCTCGTTGACACTGCCGTGCTGATCGAACAGGTCGTAGAGCATGAAGTGCTCCACATTGGCAAACAAGTAACGGCGCTTCATCAGGGGGAAGATTTCGTGCTCGTGGCGCGCGATAAGCTGCAGGTCGGGCGTCTCATCCCAGTACGCACGGCGATACTCCATGCCGTATTTCTCGGCGAAGCCCTCGATCTGGCCGTGGCCGAACATCGGCAGGCCGGGCATCGTCACCATCAGGGTGGCAACGCCGAAGTACTTATCACCGTTGCCGAACTGCACGACCGCGGTTTCCTCGTCGGGGTTGTTCATGAAGTTCACGAACCGTTTGAGGATGTCTTTGTCGAACTCGATGGTGTTCTTGATCGTCTGACGGTACTTGTCGTTCTCCTCGTCCTTCAGCATGTTCATGAAGGCGCTGTTGTAGACGCGGTGCATGCCGAGCGTGCGGACGAAGTAGCCTTCCATCATCCAGAACGCTTCGGCCAGGAGCAGCGTGTCCGGAGCTTCCTCGGCGGCGCGATCGACGACCTCGCGCCAGAATTCGTTCGGCATATGGCCGTTGAACTCTTCCTTGGTGAGCCCGTGCTCGGCGCGGGTAGCGATGTCGCCGCCGGAACCTGGTTCGGGAAACCACAGCCGCTGGTAGTGCTTCTTGGAGAGCGTCATGGCCGCGTCGAAGCGCACGATCGGGAACTCACGCGCCACCCCCAGGATCGTACGGAGCACCGCCTCGCGGGTTTCCGGATTCAGGAAGTTGAGCTGCGCGGTGTCGTTCCACGGCATGCTCGTTCCGTCGTTGCCGTGGTAGATGAAGCGCTCGCGGCCGCTGCCGTAATCGACATGCTTGAACACCACCGCTGCGTCGGAGCGGTCGTAATAGTGGTCCTCGAGAAAGATGCCGAAGCCGGAGCGGCTCGAGAGGTTCTCGCCGTTGAAACTGTAACTCGGAAACGGCGAGTGGTCGAGCTGAATGAACCAGTCGGGGTGGTCGTAGACCCAATGGCTGTCGATGCCGGTGTGGTTCGGCACCATGTCGCTGCCGAGACGGATGCCGCGAATCCAGCACCGATGCTTGAGGTCGTGCAGGGCATCCCAGCCGCCCAGCTCAGCGGCGATCTCGTAGCTCTCGAGCGCGTAGGCCGAGGCCTCGGCTTCGGGGTTTCCGCACATCTGCTTGATCCGCTTGCTCGCTCTGCTGCGCTCCCAGATGCCGATCAGCCAGAGGCCGGTAAACCCCTGCGCGGCAATGCGGTCGAGCTCCTGGTCGGGAATCTCGTTCAGCCGCCGAATCTCGCGTCCATAGCTGCGCGAGAGCTGATCCAACCAGACGAGCGTGCTTTTGGCGAGGAGGACGACGTTCGGCATCCAGTCTCGATCGGGGCTGAAGCGCTCGAGCTCCTCATCGAACCCGCTGTACTCGTAGGCGTACTGGGGTCCCGGCCCCGCCCCCGCGGCGGCTCCGTGTTCCTCCTTGATCAGATCCAGGCTACGCAGCAAGCGAAACAGAAAGCGCCCGAGCAACCGGCTCCAACGCGAGCGGACGAAGGCGATCTGCGCCTCGAGCGAGGCGGGAAAGCGGCGTGCCGGTTCGAGCAGCAAGTCGAACAGCGCCAGATTATCAGGACCGAAACCGGGTTGTTCATTGAAATACGCTTTGGCGGTCTGGATCACCTCACGGTAGGAGCTTCCATCCTCGAGCTCCTGATCGTCGAACAGCTCGAGAAACTGCTTGAGCGCGGGATTCTCGTTGGACACCCACAGCATGATGAGCTCTTCGAGCGCAAGCTCGCGGCCCGCGACGCCCTCGTGCTCTGAGCTCAGATACTGCTTTACGGTGCTTTCGCCGCTGTAGACCGCGCGCGGCGGGAAGGCGGTGCAGAACGCCTCGAGCGTGCGGTTGAGCGCGTCCTCGCCCACCTGCTCGCCGATGTGTTCGAGCGCACGCGAGAAGATCCCGACCCCGTATTCTTCGCGATAGAGCTGCACAAGGTAGTGCAGGATCTCGTCGAGTAGGCCCATCGCGTTGACCGTGCTCGTACGCACCGCCGATTCGGGATGCCGCGCCAGATCCTTCTTCTGGTTCATCTTGTGCGCGAACAGGCGCGCAGCCCGAAAGTCCGCGAGCACGACGTTTCCGATCAATGCGAACAGGCTATGCTCGAACTCATAGTAATCACGCGCGCGGCGCGAGACGTGAAACTCGCGCGCCCCTTGCGGATCGGAACGGAAACACAACAACAGCGGTCTCGGACTCATTGCTCAATACTCCTATTTGCTCGGGCGGACACAAGCGCTGCAAGCGTCTCGTTCAGCGTCGAGCGCTCGTCGAGCGCCTCGATCTCGACCGGCATCCGGTAGGTCCAGTTGAACCCGGTGTAGGTACCCGGGATGTTGACCCGTTCAGCGCCGGGGTCATCGGGCTGCAGATCCGCATCCAGGGCGAAGAGGTCCTGCAGTTGCAAAACGCAGATCGAGGAGCTCGTTCCGAGCATGACTTTGGTTACCTTGGTTGCGGTGCCGGCGTCGTAGTGTGCAGAGCGCGGCTCCTCGAAGCCAAGCGCACGCCAGAACGCGTCCACCACCGGCGGGTCCTCCTCGCGCTCCCACCACTCGCGCATCGTCGTAGTGTCGTGCACCGAGAGCGCGCACACCGAGAGAAACGGATACTCCTCAGGCGGGACGAACGGCTCACCCTCCAGGTCCCACTGCCGCGTCCAGCGCGGGATCTTGAGGCTGAGCATACCCAGGTCGGCGAGTGTCTTCGGTACGCTGCGCGGTATCACGCCGAGATCCTCGGCGCAGGCGAGCATATCCACCGTCTCACGCATGAACCCGAGCAGCCGGCGTCCGTTCTCGGCCCACAGCGCCTCGTTGTCCTCGGCTGCCTGGTCGACGAGGTACTCGAAGCGCTCGCGCTCGGTCTGCGAGAGCTCAGCATAGCGGCTGCAGTCGCGGTAGGTCCAGACCGGCGCCCAACGCCCCTCCTCCACACGCACCAGCGCCCGGTCGCGATAGTACGCAAGCAGCCGCTCGCGCACTTCTTCCGGCAGACCGAGCGCGGCGATCGGCCGCTCGCCCTTGATCTCCGGCCGGAAAACGTAAAGATCCTCGTTGCCGAGCTGTTTCAGGCACGCTTCGATCGCGGCACCGGCATGCTCGCCAAGCTCCCCGCGCAGCTGCTCGCCGGGGATGTGCGGGTAGGCGAGCCAGTTGATGCGGTCGGTGCCGAAACCGAGCTCGTTGAGCGCGCTGGTGCCGATCAGGCTCGAAGGATAGAAATGGCCGAGCATGCCGGTGAAGTGCGTCTCGGGAACCGCCCAGATGCGGAAAAAGCCGAGCACGTGGTCGATGCGGTAGGCGTGGTAGAACTTGTCGGCCTGCTGCAGGCGGCGGCGCCACCAGTCGTAATCGCGCCGGGCGAGCGCCTCCCAGTCGTAGATCGGGAAGCCCCAGTTCTGCCCCGTTTCGCTGAAGTAGTCCGGCGGCGCCCCGGCGCGCAGCTCCGGGATGAAGATCTCGCGGTCGGCCCAGATATCGACGCTGTCCTGGTTCATCAGGATCGGTAGGTCGCCCTTGAGAAAAACGCCCTGTTCGCTGAGGCGCTGCGCAGCATCCTGCAGCTGCTCTTCGAGCCGCCGCTGCAGAAAGACATAGAACCCGAGCTCGTCGCGCAGCTCCGCCGAGCTCCATAGCTCTTCGATGCGCTCCAGCGTGGGGTCGCGGTCGGCGGACCATTCCTTCCAGGCGCGCTGCCCTTCGCGGTCCTTGCGTACGCGAAACACGGCGTAAGGCTTTACCCAGGGGTTGGCGGCTATGAAGGCGTGGGTGGCGTCGTCGCCTGCGAGGGCGCTCCGCGCGCGCTCGTAGGCGACGCGCAGAACGGCGAGCTTCTCGTCGAGCACCTCGTTGTAGTGGAAGCGCTCCTGCGGCTCCAGGCGCGCGCGGAGCGCCGCGGCGCGTTGCATGAGGTCCGCGTGCGCTGCAACCTCCGGGACGTCGGCAAGCCTGAGGTATATCGGGTGCAGCGCGAACGCGCTGAGCGCACTGTACGGGGAGCTTTCGCCGCCGGTGTCGTTCACCGGGAGGATTTGAATGACCTCCAGCCCCACCTGGCGGCACCAACGACCGAGCTTCGGGAGGTCGGCAAACTCGCCAATTCCACAGCTCTCGTCGCTCCGCAGGGCTGCAACCGGGACTAAAACGCCGGTGAGATAGTGAGTAAAGCCGGGAAACTTCATTGCGCGCTCCTGAGCTGTGCGAGGTGTCTCACCACGTTAGTATAAGGCGCACGGTCCAAAAGTTAAAGCGAGGTACCCCGGCAATAGGGCTGCTTCGACGGCCGATTGCCACGAGCAGCTGTTCGAGCCCGATGGAGAACCACAATCGGCAGCTTATGAAAGCTCGTTGATGCGATCGCGCAACCGAGCAGCCTCTTCGTAGTTCTCCTGCTCAACCGCCTTCTGCAGCTCTTCGAGCAGACGATTCTTCTCTTGCTCTTGCGGACTCTCGGTCTCTTCGCTCTCGCCTATCTCGGTGGCGAGATCCTCCTCGGCTTGTTCGGTTTCTTCCGCTTCTTCGGTTTGGATCATGTTGACCGAGATCCCGGCTTCATCCACGACCGCTTCGGCGATAAACACCGGGCAATGCAGGCGCGCGGCGAGCCCCAGCGCGTCCGAGGGACGCGAGTCAATCGTGAGTTTCTTCATGCCTTGCTTGATCTGCAGCTGCGCGTAGAACGTGCCGTCCTTGAGCTCGGTGATCTCCACGCGCTCGACCGAGACGTTGAGCTTCTCCAAAAGGGCGATCATGAGATCATGCGTCAGCGGTCGCGGCATCGGTACGTTGCCGAGGCCGATGAGGATGGACTGCGCCTCCAGCTGTCCGATGAAAATCGGGACTGCCCGCTCGGACCCCAACGGTTTCACCAAGACCGCGTTGCCCTTGTCTGTGCGCGCGACCGTCCAGATTTCGGCTTCCACAAGCATGCCATTCTCCATGCCCGTAATATACTACACCCCGGCTCATTCGTCACTCGGTGGCACCCGCGGGAAGGCCGCGCGCGGTTATCACGCGGCGCCGCCGGGGCTCGCGCTGCGCTTGCCGTCGCGGAGGTAGGCGACCGCATTCTCGAACACCCACAGCCCGGAGGCCGGCGCGGGGGCCTGGTACGTCCAGCGAGGGTGGTTGTAACGGTCGAGGAAGGCTTCCGGATGCGGCATGAGGCCGAGCACGCGGCCGGAGGGGTCGGTGATGCCGGCAATCGCATCGGCCGAGCCGTTGGGGTTGCGGCCCTGGTAACGGAAGGCCACCTGGTTGCCGAGGTTGAGCTTGGTGAGCACCGACGGCTCGGCCGCGAGGAAGCGCCCCTCGCCGTGGCGGATCGGCAGCTCCACCAGGCCCGGCGCGCCCTGCAGCCACG
>PUPD01000103.1 GCA_003552985.1 Spirochaetaceae bacterium | reverse complement strand
TTGCGAGGGCGAGTGTAGAGGTAGTAGGGCTTCTTCATAATGTAGCAGCTCCTTCCTTGAGTGTAGTACACATCAGGGAATCCTGCTACATGGGTGCTACATTTGGGCCAAATCCGGTAGACGCCGAAATGGCCCAAATTAGCAAAGTGTTGCTATGCAACACTTTATTTACCGGAGACGGGACTCGAACCCGTACAGCTTTTTCAAGCCGGGGGATTTTAAGTCCCCTGTGTCTACCAATTCCACCACTCCGGCGTGGTTGGATGCAGGCTCTTGGTATTGCGCCAATACTACACGCAGGGTAGTTCGGTGGTCAATGCGAATGCTGCAGCACGCGGGGAGGGGGCGGGGAGGGGCGGGAACCGAGCGAGGCGATGAAGCGGTAGGGAGAGCGTGAGAGAGCCGACAGCGCGGCAAGCGGGAGCGGGCGTGTGAACCACCGTCCCCGGTTCTGCGAAAAACCGTATTGGACAAAACCGTGGTCGGGTCTTCACCGTTCAGGGCTCGATTCCGATGATTACTAACGACGGCCGAACTCGTGACACTGTCCGCGGATCCGCGGGTTGTCGATGAATCCGAGCCGCTGTCGTGACCAGCGACAAGAGGAGTGCTTGAACATGAGCGACCGCTGTAGTGTCGAACCGCATGTGCTGCTGCAAGAACTACGAAAGTGCTGGAGCCGCAGTCTCTCCGTGGCTCTTCTGGCGCTGATATGCTTCCAGGTGGCCGGTGCGCAGGCCTTTGCCGAGCTTCCTGATCCGGACGATATTCCACTCGAACGGATCGAGGAAGACGACGAAGACCAATATCGTAGCAAACTACCCATATTCGCGGTGGAAGAATATAAATCGCCCTGGATCACCGATGACCGCAACGGCGACGGGCGCACTGATTATGCTGTCCTATTGAACGAGTATTTCGAGAAGGTGGCCGAAGCGGTGGATCATCGTCATGACGGAAGCATGGATAACTTCTACTATTACTACAAAGGGAACCTCGTGCGACAGGAGATCGATACTAATCATGACGGTGCCATCGATCTCTGGGTCTATCTCGACGGCGCGTACGTCACGCGTTGGGAGCGAGACACGAATCACGATGGGAACGTTGATCAGACACGCGAGTACTGACTGACAGCAATGAAGAAAGGCAGACACACCTTATCCGGGTTTCATGCGGTTGATGAGTACCTGAAGTCCGGGCGCCCCGCCGAGGCGCTCCTGGCGGCCGCGGCAAACCGGCGCGTGACCGCGCTCTGCGAACGGGCGGAGAAGCTCGGCATACCTGTCCGAAGGGTCTCACGCGAGGAACTGGCGAACCAGGCCGGCCCGAAAACCCGCGACGTTGCGCTCGTGGTTCCGGAATCCGAGGCCTCGAGGAGCAAGCGCAGCACGGACCTGCGAGCTGCCGACCGCGCAAGCGGCCGTGTAGAAGGGCGCGCAGAAAACCATACTGGCGACCGGCTACGCTCGCTCGGTGAGTTGTACGATTCCGTGGAGCAGCGTTTGGACGCGCTCATTCTGCTTCTAGACGGCATCACCGACCCTCAGAACCTCGGCGCTATTCTGCGATCTGCGGAGCAGTTCGGTGTGGACGCGGTTCTGCTTCCGAAACGACGGAGCGCGGGTCTCGACAGTCGCGTTGTGCGCGCCTCGGCAGGCGCAGCCGCGCACCTGTTGGTAATCGAAGGTGTGAACCTGGCCGAGGCGGTTGCCGCGCTGCAGTCGCGGGGGGTGTGGGTTTACGCCGCCGACGCGCAAGGGATCGCCGCGCCGCAACTGCGGCTTGAAGGCAAGGTCGCGTTGGTGATGGGAAGTGAGGGCAGTGGAGTCCGAAGGCTGGTGCGCGACCGTTGTGACGGCCTTATCTCGATTCCGACGAGAGGTCAGCTCGATTCGCTGAACGTATCGGTTGCCACCGGGATCCTGTTGTACGAAATCAGGCGGCGCACCGGCGGTTAGTTTGCTCACCGCGGCGTGGTGAGCGTGGTGAGCCGAACCTTCCGTATCTATTGGCCGAAGATCATCCCGCCGATATCTGAGCGGCACCATGCTCCCTCGAACTTTACGTTCTTGACGGCAGCATACGCCGTGCTGCGTGCCTCGAGAAGCTCTCGCCCGAGCCCCACGATCGTGAAACAGCGGCCGCTTCCGGTCAATACGTGGTCCCCGTCGGTGGTGGTGCCGGCGTGAAACACTATCAGCTCCTTGCGGTTGTTGAGAGGGAGCTCTTCCACCGGTATCTCGCGGCGGTACGCTCCGGGGTAACCGGGGCTGGCGAGCACCACTCCGAGCGCGGTTTTACTGGACAGCTCCAGCGGGAAATCCGCTAGTTTGCCCTCAACCATGGCTTCGCAGAGGTTTCCGAAGTCACTCTTGATCAACGGCAGTACGACCTGCGCCTCAGGATCTCCGAAACGCACGTTGTACTCCAGCGCCTTCGGTCCGTCCTCGGTTATCATCAGCCCAAAATAGAGAACCCCGACGTACTGCAATCCTTCGAGCTCAAGGCCCGCAAACGTGGGGTCGACCACCCGCACACGCACCTCCTCGAGCAGTTCCGGTGTTACCCAAGGAACCGGACAGATGGCTCCCATCCCGCCGGTGTTCGGCCCGGTCCCCCCGTCGCCGGCCTTCTTGTAATCGGCGCAGGGGGGAAGCAGCGTGTAGCTCGTGCCGTCGGTGAGTGCAAATACCGTGATCTCGTACCCGGAGAGGCGTTCCTCGACCAGGATCTGATCGTCCTGCAGAACCGTGCGCGCGAATGCGATCATCTCGTCCTTATCGTCGGTCTCGATCACGCCTTTGCCTTCCGCAAGTCCGCTCTTCTTGATGACCACCGGACGCTCGAGGTTCCGCACATACTGCTCGAGCGCATCGATATCGCTGAAGACCGCGGCTTCGGCAGTCGCGACTCCGTGGCGCCTCATAAAATCCTTGGAGATCGTCTTACTCGCTTCCAACTGTGCCGCCGCCGCCGACGCGCCGACAGCCGCGATGCCGGCCTCCTGCAACGCATCCACGACTCCGGCTGCGAGCGGTGCTTCACCACCGACGAACACCAGATCGATCCGCTCCCGCCGGCAGAGGTCGACCAATGCCGCGGAATCGGTCTCGGAGATTTCAGGGTAGTTGGTTGCCAGCTCGGCCGTTCCGGCGTTGCCCGGCACGCAGTAGAGCCCGGAGATACGGAAGCTACGCGAAAACTTCCAGGTCAGCGCATGCTCTCGAGCTCCGCGCCCGAGGATCAACGCTCTCATACGGTTGCCCCCTGTGAGCAGTGATCGAGCAGATCGTGGACTACTTTCGGATACCAGTAGTGCTCGAGCGCGTGGATGCGCTCGCACGCTGCCTGCAGATCGGCGACTTCAGACCGGTTGAACGATCGTTGTGCGATGATCGGGCCGGTATCAACACCGTAATCCACGAAGTGGATCGTCATTCCAAGCTCAGTATCACCGGAATTAAAACTATTTTCAATTGCTCCTACACCGGCATGGCGGGGCAGAAGGGAAGGGTGAATATTGACGATGCGCTGCGGGAATCGGTCGATGATCGTGGGGGTCAGGATCTTCATGAAACCGGCAAGTGCAATCAGACGGCAGTCGCGACGATCGAGCTCGGCGATTATCTCGCGTTCGACCTCGCTCCGCTCGCGCCCCGGCCGGTAGTCGGCATGGTAGACCGCGATATCGCGCTCCCGCGCCCGCTCGACCACTGGTGCACGAGGCTTGTCGGTGACCAGCACCGCAACCCGATGCGGGCCTCCCGCAAGCGCATCGGCGATTGCGACGAAGTTGCTCCCGGTGCCGGAGGCGAATATCGCGAGGCTAGCCATCGGCGAGCTCACCTATGTTCCACAAGGTCACGCCACGATCCTCGGCGGCCTTGCGCTCGGCAGCCTCGTCTGCGGCGGGAACAACCACGACCATCCCGATCCCCATGTTGAAGACGCGACGCATCTCGTCCTGTGAAACCTCACCGTCCTCGGCGATCTGATGAAACACCGCCGGTACCGGCCAATCCCAGCGAAACCGCGGTTTCAGATGGTCGGGGAGAATGCGCTGGGTGTTTGCGACCAGCCCGCCGCCGGTCACGTGAGCCGCACCGGTGATTCCTCCGGCGGTAAGCAGCGCGTTAAATTGCTTGGCGTAGATAATCGTGGGTTCAAGCAGCGCGCGGCGCAGGTCGTCCACAGGCCGGCGGGCCTCGATTCGGGCGAGGACACGCCGCGCCAGGCTGAGCCCGTTGGAGTGAACGCCGGAAGACGGCAGACCCAGCAGGCAATCTCCGGCCTGCATCCGGTTCGGCTGCGGCAGGACACTGTCACGCTCGGCGATCCCGACCGCGAAGCCGGCGATGTCGAATCCACGGGCGCCGTAGAGGTCCGGCATTTCGGCGGTCTCGCCGCCCACCAGGCGACACCCGGCGATCTCGCACCCCCGGACGATACCCTCCATAAGCGGCTCGAGCACGGCCGGCTCTATCCGTTCACAGGCAATATAGTCCAGAAATGCCAGCGGTTGCGCCCCGCACACAATCAGATCGTTGACGCACATCGCGACCAGATCGATCCCCAAAGTGTCGTAGCGCTCAAGCTGTTGCGCGATCAGCAGTTTGGTTCCCACGCCGTCGGTGGCCGAGAATAACACCGGCCGCCGGTAGCCGCGGAGGTCCAGCTCGAGCCCGCCTGCGAATCCACCGAGATCCGCTCCGACCACGCGCGGATTCAGGCCGCGAATGAACTTGGCGAATGCATCGCCGCGCTCGATACTGACGCCGGCCGTTTCATAGTCCAACCGCCGGTCTCTGCTGTGCTGCGGCATCTGATGGTGTCCGCTCATTGTCAATCCTGCTCGGCGGCTCCGAGATCGGCGATCTCCATAGCCCTTCTCATCTCGCGCAAGTCCCGTTCGCGACCAACTGCAAGCTCTTCTTGAGTCAGCGGTACATCGATGGGATATGCCCCCGAAAAGCAAGCGTAGCAGTATGCATTCGGTGTGTTAAGACAGCTCTGCAGCTCATCAATCGACAGGAAGCGGACCGAATCAGCGTGGGTAAACCGGGCGATCTCGTCCGGCATCATCGCATTTGAAATCAGTTCTTTACGCGTCGGAATATCAATTCCGAAAAAACAGGGCCAGCGGATCTCAGGGGAACAGAGTCTGAGATGCACCTCGGCTGCTCCGACCTCGCGAACAAGGCGTACGAGCATGCGCGCGGTGGTGCCGCGCACCAGCGAGTCATCGACCAGAACTACGCGCCGCCCTTCAATGACCTCGCGTACCGGATGCAGCTTCATCCGCACCGCCAGATCCCGCTCGGCAGTGGTAGGCATGATGAACGAGCGCCCGGCGTAGTGATTGCGAGTCAGCCCGAACTCCAGCGTAATGCCGGACTCCTCGGCATAGCCCAGCGCGGCGCTGTTGCCCGAGTCCGGTATCGGCACTACCACATCGGCCTTAACCTCGTCGGCGGCCGCGAGCGCGCGGCCCATCGCCTTGCGAGCGGCATGCACCGAGTGGCCGAACACCACAGAGTCCGGACGGGCGAAGTAGATCAGCTCGAAGACACAGCGGGATTCGTTCTCTTGCTTGCGAACCTGCTCGCTTCTCGAGCCCAGGTGGTCGACGATCAGGATCTCTCCCGGAGCGAGCTCGCGGTAACTGCGGACGCGCAGGATGTCCAACGCGCAGGTCTCCGAGGCGACAACGGTCATACCGTCCTGCTCTCCGACGTACAGCGGCCGGAACCCGCTGGGGTCGCGCACCGCTACCAGGGTGTCGTCGTGCATCAGCACCATACTGTACGCACCTTCCACCTCCGGCAGGATCTCGTGCAGTGCTTCCAGGAAGGTCTGTGCCCGCGAGCGTGACAGCAGGTGCAACAATAACTCCGAATCGGAGCTGGTTTGGAAGATCGAGCCCTCATCGAACAGCCGCTGTTTGATCGTCGGCATGTTGGCGATGTTGCCGTTGTGCGCGAGCGCGATCTCGCCCTTGTTGCAGTTGACTAGAATCGGCTGAGCGTTCTCGAGCTTGTTGCCGCCGTGGGTGGAGTAACGCACATGGCCTATGCCGACGTGACAGAACCGCTCGCGTTCGAGATAGCGCGAGAGCACCGTCGAAACCATACCGAGATCTTTGTACACCACGCTGCGCCCATCTTTGCGATAGGCGACACCGGTGCTCTCCTGCCCGCGGTGCTGCAGTGCGAACAGCGTGAAGAAGAGCTTCTCGGGAATGTTAATGGGATCGCGGGAGTGAACCGCCGCGACACCGCACTCATGCTCGATACCATCCGAGTAGAACACTCTACCGGTATAGCAGCATCCCCTCAGAGGGTCAACATCCTGCCCGAGATGGATGTTCGCCCGGCGGGGGGTGCCGTTCAGATTAACGCACCGGCCACGATCTAATTGTCTGATCGCGGAGCGGTTCAGATGCCGCCACGGCTCAGGCGCCGTTAATACCGAACAGCTTGACGGTATTGGCGTAGATCTGTTCGGTCACCTCTTCGAGCGGCTGTTCGCGCAGCTCGGCAATGAAGCGTGCGGTCTCTTTCAGATACGCCGGCTTGTTGCGCTGCCCACGGTAGGTTGCCGGTACCATGAACGGGCTCTCCGATTCAATCAGCATGCGGTCGAGCGGCATCTTCTTTGCAGTCTCGTGGAGATTTCGTGCGTTGCGATAGGTTACGTTACCCGCAAACGAGATATACAGATTCAGCTCGAGCGCTTCCTGCGCGTATGCCCAGTCCTCGCTGTAACAGTGGAGCACACCGCCGCGCGACGGGAGCTTCTCCTTCAGGATCTCGAGCACATCCTTGCCGGCGTCACGATTATGGATAACGACCGGAAAACTGAGCCGCTGGGCCAGCTCGAGCTGTCGAATAAACAGCTCGATCTGCGCGTCACGGTTTCCGAACTTGCGGTAATAGTCGAGCCCGGTCTCACCGATAGCGACCACGCGCCCGAGCTTGGTACCTTCTTCGATCTTCGATTCCCAATCGCGTCCGGGGTTCATCACCTCGGAAGGTGACACTCCCACGCTGTGGTACACGTGAGACGCGGTCTTGAGGTTCTCGTGGATCTGAAAGAAGTCGTACAGGTTGTTGCAGATGCTGAGGATGCCCTCAACTTGTTCCTGCTTTGCTTCTTGTACTACAATCAATTGCTCGATTGGGTCTTCGTGAATCAGCCCAATATGAGCATGGGAATCAAAGAGTTTCATGTCGGCTTCTCTACTGATTGATTAAGACTCCGTATGGAAGCTGGCTTCCAACAGCTTCTACGGTACTACACGCTTGTCATTCCGTCAATCAAAACAAAGGGTTTCGTCCGATTTGACAAACGAACTGAGCACGTGATACGTTTAGTTTTCGGCAACTGCGCCTTTTAGAGACCGTTATCCGTTTATGGACGCAGTGTAACCTGGAAGTGCAACTATGGCAAGACGCGGACTCCGCGGTGGCTTTCTCGGTTTACTCGGGATCTTCACCCACAGTGTTCGATACCGCAGCGCTCGCGCCCTGCAAGCAATAGCCGGGATCGCGCGCAAGCGCTTCACCATCATGCTGATCCCGCATTCGCAGCGGGGCTCACTCAACCTGCAGGTCAACGTGATCGTACTGGTCGTAATCGTCCTGGCGGCCGTCGGTCTCCTGTCGAGTTTCTTCTACTACAGCACCATGTACACCGGCTCATCACGGTTGGTCTCCCATCAGAGTCGCGAGATCGAACGGACCGAGCGCGAGCTCGAGGCGGTAGAGAGCGAGTTATACGAGGTCGTCAAGAGTGCGCGGTTGTTCGACAGCACGCTGGAGACAACGCTGCGGAATCTCGGTCTCAGCTATCCGGGAGAGGATGGCCCGCGCCCCGACGGGAGTGGGGATCTGGAGCGTGATATGGTGATCGAGCAGGTTGAACCGGGGGAGACCCCGCAGGTGCAGGAGCTACGGCAGCTAGCCTCGTTTATGGAGCGCGCCGTGAATCCGCTTGAGGAAATCCGCAACGTGCTTGGTGATCAGAAGGATCTTCTCGCCGACCTACCGAACTTCTGGCCGGTTGAGGGTGGTACGGGCCGAGTGGTAATGGAGTTTGGTCCCAACCGCCACCCCATTACCGACCAGTGGTACATTCACCAAGGCTTCGATATTGCGGCGCCGGTCGGAACACCTATCGTCGCCAGTGCCAACGGCAAGGTTGTGGAGATCGGCTTTGATCCCACTCATGGGCTTTACGTCTGGCTCCGCCACAAGTACGGCTTTCGGACGAGGTATGCGCACCTGCAGAGCATCGCGGTCTCGGAAGGACAGCAGGTGTTCCAAGGCGAGCATATCGGCACGCTCGGGAACACCGGGCGCGGTTCCGGATCCAGTCTCTATTTCCAGATCTGGGTCGGTACCGATGTGGTTGATCCGGCGGCCTTTCTGAAGATCTCTAACGAGTTTGCATATCTCGGCAATATGCGATAAGGTCGGTAAACAGGTAGACGGGACCCCATGAAACGCAACGACAGACTGACGGCAGACGACTCGTTCGTCAACTCCATAATCGGCGAAGGCACCCACTTCCGCGGCCACCTGGAGCTTTCGGGGCTTCTGCGCATCGACGGTGATTTTTCGGGGTCCATCCGTACCAGTGGAAAGGTTATCATCGGCAAGAACGGCAGGGCGGACTGCACGATCGACGCCGGAACAGTAGTCATCGGCGGCGCGGTTCGCGGCAACATCTACGCCGAAGAACGGGTTATTGTGCTCGCGTCGGCGCTGTTACTCGGGAACATCTATGCTCCGAAGCTTGTGATCGAGGAAGGGGTGGTTCTCGACGGGCACTGCGAGATCACCGGCCAGTCGCCGGCGCGCTCGGCTATTCCGGGAGCGGGCCGTGGAATGCTCTCCGGAGCCGGCCGGGCGACGCTCCCGTTCGGTGGCAGCGAGTCGGTTTCGAAGCCCGGGTATTCCGGGTATGCTGAAGGGGCCCGGCAGCCGGCAGCGCGGGCGGGCCACTAAACGGAATGGTGCCATGGAACGCATCGACAGCGGTGCCTTCTTCTCGCGGCCGACCGGGCGCCGTGAGGCCGGAGGCAAGAAGAATAAGACCCGCAAGAGCGATGCCGCCCCGCCCAGTTTTCTCGGGGCTTTGAGCAGCGTAGAGGAAGCCGAGAAAGGCGAGGCTTCCGGAAACGTGACCGAAGACAGGCAGGCTGCCGCGGCCGAAGAGGCGCAGGCGTTGCTTGACGAAGTCCATCAGCGTGGAGACCAGCTCAAGCGTGAAATGACACTCCAGGCGCTTGAGCGGTACAAGAGGGCGGTCCAGGCGTTTCTGGGCTGCGTCGTTGAGCACGGAGTGGCCGTTCAGGAGTCAACTTCGGGAGCTCATGTCGCCAATCGCAAGCGTTTCACCTTGGTCTCGGTGGTGAACACAAAGCTCGAACGTCTGGCAGCCGGGATGATGGCGACGCAGCGTGACCAGCTGGAGATTCTCGCCCGTGTGGCTGAGATCAACGGTATGCTGGTGGATCTGCTGCACTGAGACCGCACCGAGGAGAGCCCGATATGAGCGCAGACGTCCGGTTTGAGACGTTGTCACAATTGGAGCCCGGCGAGTGCCGGGAAGAGATTCAGTCCTCGGAGAAGTATGTGCTGGTGCGCGTGCTTCACAGCAACGAGACCGAGCTGTGTTTCAATCCGAGTGAGTTCCGGTTGGCGCACGACGAGATCGTGGTGCTGCCGACGAAATATGGAACGGATATCGGGATCGTGCTCGGCGCTGTCTCACCCCACAACGCCGGCGCATGGAAAGAGACGCGCACCATAAGCCGCCTAGCTACCGAAAAGGATCGGGCTACGTATGGTGAGAATCTAGCCCGCGCCGAGGAGGCCCTTGAGGTCTGCCGGCAGTGCGTGGAGGAGCACGGGTTGGAGATGAAACTCGTCTCGGCGCATTTCCTGCTGGAGGAGCCCAAGCTTTTGTTCTTCTTCACCGCCGACGGGCGCGTTGATTTCCGTAGTCTGGTGAAGGATCTTGTCAGCCGCTTCCTGATGCGGATAGAGCTGCGCCAGATCGGGGTTCGTGATGAGTCTCGCCTTCTCGGCGGCCGAGGGGTATGCGGCCGCGACTTCTGCTGTCATGGCCTTACGGACAAGCTCAGCCCGGTCTCGATTAAGATGGCCAAGACGCAAAGCCTGTCGCTCAATTCAATGAAGATATCCGGACCGTGCGGCCGGCTTCTCTGCTGCCTAGCTTACGAGAACGACTATTACGTCTCACAGAAGGCGAAGCTTCCGGACCTCGGAAACCGGATTGAGTTTGAGGACACCAGGTTTCGGGTTTGCGATGTCAATGTTCTCACCAACCATGTCAAGCTTAGTGGTGAGGACGGGCGGTTGCTGACGATTCCGGCCTGTCGCCTGCGCTACGATGAGCGTGCTCGCCGTTGGGTTGTGCGCGAGGAAGGCTGCCCGCGATCCGAAGCCGAGCGGGAGCCAGACGCTCCTCAAGGTATGCCCGGCTGAGGGTGCGCCGCTTTGGCCTCGGCGCCGCTACCCCTTCGGCGTCGAGACGTCGGACGGAGCTGCACTCAACGCTCCAACCCCTCGTACTGATACTTATAGAGCGTGGAGTAAAGCCCACCGTTCTGCAACAGCTCCCAGTGCGTGCCGTGCTCCACGAGCTCACCATGCGCCAACACCAGGATTCGATCAGCATGCTTGATGGTGGAAAGCCGGTGCGCGATCACCATCGCGGTGCGGCCGGCAAGGACGCGTTTCAGAGCCTGCTGTATCAGCAGCTCGGTTTCGGTGTCTATATTGGCAGGTGCCTCGTCCATGATCAGGACCGGCGGATCGTGCGCAAGCACTCGCGCGAAGGCGATCAGCTGACGCTGGCCGGTTGAGATCACGGTGGCGCCCTCGTTCAACGGCGTGTAGTACCCATGCGGTAAGCGCTCGATGAACTCGGAGGCCTGGGCTGTGCGCGCGGCCTCGACGACCTGGTCATCGCCGATCGGCTGACCCAGGCGAATGTTCTCGGCGACGGTGTCGTCGAACAGGAACACATCCTGCTGAATCGGCTGTATCGCCGAGCGTAGCTCCGAGAGCGGTAGCTCGCGGATATCTATGCCGTCAAGCAGGATGCGCCCTTCATCGACGTCCCACAGCCGGGTGAGTAGATTGGCGATCGTGGTTTTCCCGGCACCGGTGAATCCCACGATTGCAACTGTTTCACCGGGGTTGACGTGGAAGCTGAGATCCTTCAGCACCGGTTCTCCCGGTACGTACTGAAACGAGACATGTTCGAACACCAACTCGCCGCGCACCGGCCGGGGCAGGTTGCGGGCGCCGCTGTCCGGCACGCGGTCGTCGTGGTCGAGCACCGAGAACACTCGTTCGCCTCCGGCCATTGCGCTCTGCAGGAGATTGAACTTCTCGGCGATATCCATTACCGGCCGGTAGAACATCCGCACCAGGTTGAGAAAGGCGATAAGCACTCCGAGCGTCACCACACCGTCGAGATAGAAGTGGGCCCCGAAAAACACCACCGCCGCGATTGAGGTGGTCGAGAGCAGGTCGATCAGCGGGCGAAACGTGGCGAAGACGTACATCTCGCCGAGATTGGCGTCAAGGAGCTCACGATTGCGCCTCTCAAACCGGCGGCCCGTTCGCTTTTCCTTTACGAACATCTGTACGATTGCCATTCCCGAGATGTGCTCCGAGAGGAACGCGTTTACGTTGGAAACCGCGTGCCGCACGCGGCGAAACGCGGTGCGCGCTCGAACCCGGAACACGAGCGTCAGCACGATCACCGGAGGCAGTGTCAGGATAACCACCGTCGCGAGCCGTGGATTGAGCAGGTACAGCGTGATCACGACGCCGATCATGAGCGCGATGTCTTTCAGCAGGTTTACCAGCACCTGAGTGAAAAGCTCGTTGATTGTCTCCACGTCGTTGGTGAGCCTGGTGACGATCTTGCCGACCGGATTGTGGTCCAGGAAGCGCAGCGCTTGATGGACGGTATGATCGAACAGCCGCATCCGCAGGTCTTTCATCACCCCCTGACCCACGTACGCGGTAAGGTAGGTTTGCGCAAAGGTGAATATCAGGACGAGCACGAGCACGCCCAGAAACACGAGACTGACGCGAACCACTCCGTCGATGTCATGGCTACGCAGTCGGCGCAGGCGTTCTTCCGGGAGCTGTTCGAGCACATCCACCGGCACGGCTCCGGTCTCGGCGTTCTCGGCGATCAGCTCGTCACCGGCGGCTTCGCGCGTATCTTCGTTCAGCGGAAACAGATAGTAACCGTCGGGCTCGAGGATCCCGTGCTCGCGCAACACCTCCTGCTCGGCTCCCGAAAGCCGCTGGGCTTCGCTCTCCAGCACGTACAAGGCCTCACCGAGGCGAACGAACGTAATCTGATTGGCCTGGAGCAGGGCGACGATTGCATCAGGGTCTAAGCTATCGGACGGGAAATCGGCGTCGACCGGCCGTTCCTCTTCGCGCAGCTGTCGCTGGACCTCGGTTGCCTGCTCGAGGTCAAAGCGCCGATGGGTCGCAAGCAGGTGCTCGTCGACGGCGCGCTGCAGCATGACCGGTAGCAGGAGCTCACCGGCAGTCGAGATTGCGAGGGCGAGCAGCGCGAGGATCGCGGCCAGCTTATAGGGCCGTGCGAAGCCTATGATCCTGCGCATCACCACCGGGTCGTAGCCTTTCACGACCTGTTCCTGTTCAAGCGACGCCTGCGTGTGTTGTCCTCGCATGCTCTTGTTCCCGCGGCAATAGGCTGCTAATGATGCAGCTGCTTTTCAAGCTGTTGGATCGTATAGATCTCGCGATAAAACCCGTCGCTCCGAATCAACTCGTGGTGAGTCCCGCTCTGGGTAATGCGACCTCCGTCCAGTACGATGACGTTGTCGGCGCGTTGCAGCGTCGAAACACGGTGAGAGACGATCACCGTGGTTTTCCCCACACGATACTCCAGCAGACCCGTCAGGATTCGTTCTTCCGTTTCGGTGTCCACCGCCGAAAGCGAGTCGTCGAGAATCAGAATCTCGGGATCCTTCGCCAGAGCCCTGGCGATCGCAATGCGTTGTTTCTGGCCGCCGGAGAGCGTTATCCCGCGTTCGCCCACCACAGTGTCCCACCCATTCGGAAACAGCTGCAGATCACGGTCGATAGCCGCGATCTCGGCCACTCGGCGCAGCAGCGCATCGTCGGCGTCGTCAAGCGCGAAGGCCAAGTTCTCGCGGACGGTTGTCGAAAACAGGAAGCCGTCCTGGGGGACCACGCCGAACAGCAGGCGCAGGCTGCCGAGATCATACGCTTCCACCGGGACACCGCCGACCAATACGCTTCCTCGCGGCGGGTCTATCAGGCGCGGCAGTGTCTTGACGAGCGTGGTCTTGCCGCTTCCCGTGCGGCCGAGAATACCGATACTGCGCCCCGGCTCCACCGTGAAGGTAACGTCGGCCAGAACATCCGGGGCGTCGTCCTGGTAACGGAAACTGAGCGAGTTGACCTCGATACCGGTGTGGGGGGCGACGCGACGGCCGTCCGGCGAACTGACGATCTCAGGCTCTTCACGCAAAACCTGGTTAATGCGGGCGAGCGAGGCCGCGCCGCGTTGAATTACATTCACCGTGAACCCCGCGCCGATCATAGGCCAGGTGAGCATCTCGAGGTAGTTCAGGGTCGCGACAAACTCACCCGGCGTGAAGCCGAGCATAATCACCGACTCACCGCCTACGCGCAGCAGGATCAGCATCGTCAGTCCTGACAGGAAGGTGACTGCCGGCATGAACAGACCCCAGATAATGACGAGCTCGAGGTTGCGCCGCTGATAATCATAGTTTGCGGCGCCGAACCGGCGCAGGAAGTAGCTTTCCTTCACGAAGCTCTTGATCACGCGAATACCGGTGAACGCTTCCTGCGTGTTCTCGCTGAGCCGCGAAAACCCCTCCTGCACGCGTTTGAAACGCCGGCTGATGGTACGCCCCAGGCTGACGATGAGAATCGAGATTAGAGGTAGCGGCACAACGGTCAACAGCGCCATCGGCGGCATCTGAACGAACAGAATGACGAGGATCGCAAGGGTCATGAAGATGCCGTCGGCGGCGGCGACGAGCGCCATCCCGCTCGCCATGCGGATTGCCTGCAGGTCGTTCGTGGCGCGCGCCATCAGATCGCCGGTCCGCGTGCGCGCATAGTACGACGGGTCCAGCTTCAACAGGTGCTTGAACAAGTCGCCGCGCAGCTCCACCTCGATTCGCCGCGATGCTCCGTGGATGAAGTATCGCCAGCCGAAGCGACCGACCGCAATAATCGCCGCCAGCGCACACAGCTGGAGCATCAGGCGGGTGATCTCGCGGATCTGGAAATCGCCGGCGGCGATCTCGTCAATGGCGATCCGCAGCAGTTGCGGAATAAACAGTTGCCCCCCACTCGTCAACGCAAGGGCGGCTAGGCCCACGATATAGAACCGCAGGTATCTGCGCATGTACGGCAGCAGGGTGCGGTACTCGGTTATCACGACGCTCCCTTGTTCTGCAGCGTTGGTTCGGGCTCTACGGCAAAGCTGGGCAAGGTTCGCTTGTCCTCGGCCTGCCAGGCCTCTACCTGAGTGCCGATCCGCTCGTGCGCGTCGCTGAGCACGGCGGCGATCTTGCGTTTGTCGGGCGGGGTGGGGTATACCTGCACAATGCGCGCACGGTAGCGAGTGTTACGCATCCGCTTTGCGAGCTCATCCAGACGCGAAAAGCGGTATCCTCCATCGAGCGCAATTGCGATAACGGGAATTCGGTGCGCCTCAAGGACCCGGCGCACCGCGCCGGCGTTGAACTGCTGCACGATTCCGGTCCGCGAGCGGGTGCCTTCAGGGAAGACAACCGGCGAGTCGCCCTGTGCGGAGCGTCGTCCAAGGCTGCGCAGTTTATTCATCGTGGTCTGGAAATCGCTTCGCCTATCGATCAGCGCGTGGCGCTGCACCCGCAGCACGTGCGAAACGGCAGGAAACCAGTTCTTGAGCTCGCGTTTCGCCACGAAGCGCAGTGAGTGATCCGGCAGGACGACCATGAGCAGGGGGATATCCACCAGACTTTGGTGGTTCGCAATAATCAGTGCCGGTCTAGGCAGCGGGTTTTCGACCGCTGAGCTAATCTCGAACTCCAGCCCGGCGTAGAGCCCGGCCATCGTGAACAGCTTGCGGGCCATCGCAGCGACGCTTGCATCGATATAGCGACGCGTCCTGCGATAGCTGAACACGGTGCTGAGCTTGAACCTAAGGTCCCAGAAGAGAAGCTGCGCAACGAGGCAGACAAAGAAAACAACACTACCCATAGACCGTGCAAATCTACCGCGAATGCGCCAAAATGGAAAGTGGCGCCGATGCGGAGGAGACGCCGAGAGCTGCAACTGCTCGGCGGCGGCCGTGCATCGTCTTGACATGCCGAAAGTTATCTGGTAGCGTTTGCCACCTGTACAAGCGGTACTGAAATCCACGGTAAGAGACTGTTACGAAGGAGTTGACCATTGGCTGAATATGGACCTGCGGCAAAACGGCACCGCCAGAGTCTGAAGGCGCGGTTGCATAACCGTTCGATTCGCAGTCGCGTCCGCACCGCGCAACGAAGCTGTCTGCGCGCAATCGAAGCGAAAGACAAAGATCTTGCGGAGCAACGCTATCATGAACTTGCGAAGCTTATCGACACGGCCGCCGGGAAAGGGGTGTTCCACAAGAATACCGCCGCCAGGACAAAGTCCCGACTGAGAAAGAAACTGAATTCATTACTCGTGTGAGCCTTACGTGAGCCTGACCGGGCTCATGTGGGCCGGCAGTGAAATGCAAACCTTACGGTTCACAGTGAGTGCGTGGCAGATTCGGAAGCGCAACGAGTGAGAGCGTAGCGAGGTAGCAAGCGTGTCGGACTCAAAGCTGACGAAGGCGGAGATCGTAGAGTCGATCTCCGAAGAATGTGACGTTAGCAAGAAAGACATCCAACGGATCATCGACTTGTTCTTCGACGAGGTAAAGGACGCCTTGAAGCAGGATCGTGTCGTTGAGTTCCGTGGGTTCGGCACCTTTGAGGTGCGCACCCGCAAAGGTCGTGAGAAAGCACGAAATCCGAAAACCGGCGACACTGTTCAAGTTCAGCCTCACGGCGTGGTGGTCTTTCGGCCCGGCCGGGAGCTCAAGGAAGCGGTGTGGAGCATCCGCCGGTAACGAATTGACATTCATGAATACCTGTAGGAGAATGGGGCGTACCGAGCGGGTGAGGTGGGTATGGAGCCGAAAGGCAGAATTCTGATTGCCGACGATGAGCAGATCAACCTCGAGTTCTTCGATGTAATGCTGTCGAAGCTGGGTTTTGAGGTGGAGACAGCCGAAGACGGGGAAGAGGCGCTCGAGAAGGTGCGGGAAACCGAGCCCGATCTCGTGATTCTCGAGAATATCATGCCGAAGATGTCCGGGTGGGAGGTCACGCGCATCCTCAAGACCGACGAGGAGTACGCCGCCTACCGTGATACGCCCATCATCATGTTCTCGGCGATGCACGACGTCAAGGACAAGATCGAGGGTTTTGAGCTCGGCATTGAAGACTACATCACCAAACCGTTCAACTTTTCGGAGGTCCTCGCACGGATCCGCGCCGTGCTCCGCAGCCGCGAATTATCCAAACAGGTAGTGCAGCGCGAACGCCGGATCGCGCTGATTGAAACGCTGAACAAATCGTTGGTGTATTTCACCACGCATCTGCGACTGCCGGTGAAAGACCTGTTGCAGTCGGCGGCAACTCTTGACCCGCGGGATGTTGAAGCGGTAAAGTCCTTCGTCGAACAGGTTAAACGGGACTCTGAAACTACCCTGGCGGCGCTGGACGGCCTTGAGGACGAGATCCAGGATCTACTGACAAAAGGCGACGAGCTGAAGTCGCAAGAGCTTACCCTTGATTTGCTTGAAGAAAAGTACCAGAAACACTTCGAACAATACCGGCAGAGTGCAACGTAAAGCGCGGCGGATACTACATGGCACGTGACAGCAGCATGCGGAGCATCCCTCGAACCACAACCCGGCTGAGTTCCGGCACGGTGTTCAAGGGCAAGATGAAGTTTACCGATTCGGTTAGCATCGGAGGGCGGTTCGAGGGTGAGATTCGCTCGAGCGGGTTCCTCTATATCGAAGAGGGCGCCGAGGTTCATGCCGATGTGTTTGCCGAGACGGTTATAATTGCCGGCGTGGTACGCGGCAGTGTGCTCGCTACCGCCAGGCTGGAAATGCTTTCAACCGGGCGTATCTACGGCGATGTGAAAGCGTCGAAGCTTAGAATCGCCGACGGCGTCGTGTTCGAGGGTAAGTGCCGTATGCTACGCAACGCCGACGCTGTGGACATTTTTGCGGCACCGGTGGAACAGCTGAAGGAAGGCACACCGCGCGTTGTGTCTCCATAACCTTCCGAACGCGGAGTATGGGCCGCCGGATTACGGAAGGCGCTCCTCGGGAGCGATAATGGGGGAGAGCTGTGGTTGGAGCGGCACCACCGCAGGTTGACAGGGAAGCACGGGCGCTCTATAGTTTAAGGTGCGTACCGCAGAGGGCATCCCGATAAAAAGCACATTTCGACGTAAGCTCGACTATATCACATGACATCAGTGGCTGCCGAAGTTCGAATTCGCAGATGTGTTCTCATAACAATCAATTAGAACTGGAGTTTCCTATGGCTACGACACCCAACGACCATGAAAACGAGCTGAGCACCAACAGCGAATCCAGCCCCGCCAACGGCGAGAAGGGCGAAGGAAACGGCGGCACCGCCGAATCCTCGGAGCGCAAGTCCGGGCGGAAAAAGAAGGTCCGGGTGGCGTTGATCAAGGACTCGGACGCCAATGATCGCGAGAAAGCCGACAAGAACGAGACATCTGACCACAGCGATCAGAACTCCGGGCCCGGGGATACAACCGCTACAGCGACGGTGGACGCGAGCGAGATGCCCAAACCGGACCCACGCGGAGGCCGGGAGGGAGCACGAACGAAGCGCCACAATACCACCGATTTTCAGGCAATGCGCACCGGCGAGTCCGACCCGGAAAAGCTTGCTGAGAGCAAGACGCTGAGCATCAACGACCTGACCAAGCTCAACATGAAGGAGCTGCGGACCGTAGGCTCGCGTATGGGGATAGCCCAGGATAACCTGCTCGCGTTGAAGAAGCAGGAGGTGATCTTCGCTATCCTGAAGGCGCACACCGACAAGAACGGTACCATCTACGCCTACGGGTCGCTAGAGATTCTGCCTGATGGGTACGGGTTTCTGCGTTCGCCGCAGAACAGCTATCTGCCGGGTCCTGACGACATCTACATATCTCCTTCGCAAATTCGACTCTTCAACCTCAAGACCGGAGATACGGTTTACGGTCAGATTCGCCCGCCGAAGGAAGGAGAGCGGTTCTTTGCGATGTTGCGGGTGGAGAGCGTCAACTTCGACAATCCGAGCGTAGCACAGACGCGCATTCCGTTCGATAACCTTACGCCGCTGTACCCCGACGAGCGATTGAACATGGAGACACGCTCGGGCGACCCGTCGACGAGAATGATCAACCTGTTCTGCCCGATCGGCAAGGGGCAGCGCGGTCTGATTGTTTCTCCGCCGCGAACCGGGAAGACGGTATTGCTGCAGAAGATCGCCAACGCAATCACTGAGAATCAGCCCGAGGTGTTTCTCATCGTGTTGCTGATCGACGAACGGCCCGAGGAGGTCACCGACATGCAGCGCAACGTACAGGCGGAGGTGATCTCGTCGACCTTCGACGAACAAGCGACCCGCCACGTACAGGTAGCCGAGATGGTGCTCGAAAAAGCGCGGCGCCTGGTTGAGCACAAAAAGGATGTCGTGATTCTACTGGACTCCATCACGCGGCTGGCGCGCGCGTATAACCAGACGGTTCCCACTTCCGGTAAGATCCTCTCGGGTGGTGTTGATTCCAACGCGCTGCACAAGCCGAAGCGGTTTTTCGGTGCCGCGCGCAACATCGAAGACGGCGGCAGTCTTACGGTTGTGGCAACGGCCCTCGTTGAGACCGGCAGCCGCATGGACGAAGTCATCTTCGAGGAGTTCAAGGGTACCGGCAATATGGAGATTATCCTCGATCGCAAGCTCGCCGACCGGCGCCTCTATCCGGCGATCAACATCAAGCGCTCGGGCACGCGTCGCGAAGACTTGCTGTTGACCGACGAGGAGCTTCAGAAGATGTGGATTCTGAGGAAGGTCATCAATCCCATGGACGACGTTGAGATCGTAGAGCTGTTAGTTGACAGGATGGGCAAAACCAAGAATAATGAGGCCTTCCTGCGCTCGATGAACACTTCGGGCGTAAGTGACTGACAGACAGGCGTATTCATTACCGCACATAACCAGAGGCATTGATCAGGAGATACCCATGAAGAAGGACATCCATCCGAACTATAGACCGGTGGTTTTCAAGGACACCGCCTCAGGCACGCTGTTTCTTTCGCGGTCCACAGTGGAGACCAAAGAGACGATCGAGTACGAAGGCAAGGAGTACCCGTTATACCAGGTGGAGATTTCAAGCGCTTCGCACCCGTTCTATACCGGTAAGCAGCAGCTTGTCGACACCGCCGGCCGGGTCGAGCGGTTCAAGCGCAAGTACAATATCAAGAGTTAACCAACACACGCTGCGCACCCCTGTGCAGTGTCGCACCGTGCGCAGTGTCGCACCGTGCGCAGCGTCGAACCGTGCGTCCGACTGCGGTTACCGGTCGGCAGGCTATCCTGCCGCCCGTTTGTCCGGGACCGCGCGGTGCGGGCGCTCTGCGCGCAACGGCGCGATAATTCCCGCCAGCACGATACCCAGGAACAACACCGGCAGATAGTCCCCGAAATGAGTGTAGAAGGTCAGCTGCTCAGGTCGGTAGACCGGCACGTCGGTGCGCAGATAGCTCTCGGTAAACATCGGGAGGTCCGCCGTTACCCGTCCGTGCGGGTCGATGACGCTCGTCAGGCCCGAGTTCGTGGAGCGCACGAGCGTGCGTCGATTCTCGACCGCCCGGAATCTCGCCGCGACGAAATGCTGAGTTTGCGCTGAGTTGGTCTCGGACCACGCGTTGTTTGTCAGATTGACGAGTAAGTCCGCGCCGCGAAGGGTGAACTCCCGATTGATGTAGGCGAAGGCATCCTCGAAACAGATCGGAGTAGCGAAACGGATCGGCTCATCTGGGTTGGTGCTGTTGCGTACTTCGGGGAACTCGAACACTCGATACTCCGGACCCGGAGTCCAGGCGCCGTGCAGCCCCACGACCTCTTGGTAAAACCACCGGACGAACTGATACTCCCACAACGGGATCGCCTCGGTGAACGGGACGAGGTGGCGTTTCCCGTACACCTGACGTTCGCGGCCGTCCTCATCGAGCAGTACCGCCGCGTTGTAGCTCGCGTGCCGCCCGGTTTCCAGATCCCACTCCACGTAAGGCGCTCCGGTGAGCAGCGGCACATCAATTTCCCGTAGGAACTCCAGGAACGGATCGCCCGCGGGCCGATTGCGATAGAACTCACGGTCTTCGCGGAGCGGCCGGTTGAGCGTTGTTTCGCTCCAAACCACGAGGTCGGGGTGGCCGCCGGCATCATTGGATCGGATTCCGGCGCGGGTGAGATCCTGAGCGCGCCGAATGGCTCGTTCCTCGCCGCCGCGCTCCCACGAATCGGTGTTCTGTTGTACCAGCACCATGTCGAGGTCCGCCAGTTTGGGGTACTCGGTGCGAAGCCGCTGCATGCCGAACACGCTCATGAACACCACGATCGCGGCAACCACTGTGACGGCAGCCGGCGCGTCAAACCGCGCTGTGGCGGCGGCAGGGAGCTGGCGCCGGGGCGCCGCCAGCAGAGCCGACACGTTCCGGAACCCGATTCCGTGCTCCGCCGGTCCTATCGGGCGCGGCATGAGCGCCTCGTCGGTCGCGATTACGAGCTCCGCCAGGATCGTGTTCGCAGCGACGGCTACGAACGACAGTGCCCACACGCCGGTAATCTCAGCGTGCTGTAGGAGCACAGGGTAGTCCGAGAGTGGGTAGCCGGCAAGCCCCCACGGGTAGCCGAGGAATCCGATCGATTTCAGATACTCGTATGCAGTCCAGGCTGCGGCCAGCACGAACGGGCGCAGATGCCGAGGGCTGTCGGCGAGGCGCCTCAGAAACGGGGCGAGGATCGAGTTGTACACGATGTATCCTATCGTGGGCCCGCCGATCGTCCAGATTGCGAACTCCCCGAAGTTCGCAAGCCAGTAGTTCGACAACGCTGTGGATAGGCCCCCGAACACAGCACCGAGCAACGCCGCATCCCGCAGGCGCCGGGTTCGAATCAGCGCCACGAAAAAGGGGGTGAGCGCGAGAAGGCTGAGCCACGGGACCCCGTAGGGAAACACCTCATTCGGAAGCGCGATTGCGAACAGCACCGCGGCTGCAACTGCATTTACTATACTCATGCCCATCATTATAACTGTACGAGAGAGTTCGCCTGTTGGGCAAGCCTCCGGTCTAGCGAGCCTGCGGTGCAGCCAGCCTCTGCCCAGCCTCTGCCGGGCACTCACCGCCGTCGCATGGAGCGCCTCGCGGTAGCAGATTCCCGGGATTAGATTTATGTTGATCATTTAGATTATTTAGGCTAAAATACCTGCAGTAGCGTTTTGAGCATAACAGAACTTACCATGACTGACATAGCTGCTGCACACA
>PUPD01000145.1 GCA_003552985.1 Spirochaetaceae bacterium | reverse complement strand
TCGATATAGACGTCCATCAGATAGTAGTCCTCGGCTCCGCGCGGGCGATAGTTCCGCACCCGGTCACGAGTCGCCTCGAAGGTCTCCGGAGAGTACAGGTAGATGAACGGCGGATTCTCGTACATATAGCGGTGCAGCGCGCTGTAGAGATCCGCGCGCTCCTGCTCGTCGAACGTAACCCGAATCTGCTCGAGGTAGTCGTCGATCTCAGGCTCCGACCAGGCCGAATACGGTGCATCCCAGCCGCCGAGCGCTCCGGTCAGCCGCGGCAGTGCTTCACCGCGCTCGGACCAGCTGTCGGCGAACAGCGGAGGCAGCTCCTTGTCGGCCTGCAGATCCCAGAAGCGACCGCTCTCCATGATGTCCAGATCGGTCTCGATGCCGACCTCGCCGAGGTAGCCCTGAATCGCTTCTACAACTTCCTCAAAGTTCGCATACACCCCGGAAGGAGCCGCAAAACCCATCGAGAAGCCGTCCTCATACCCGGCCTCGGCGAGCAGCTCGCGTGCCCGATCCGGATCGTACGGGTACGGGTCGATCGTCTCGTCGTAGCCGAGATTGAACCGCGTGAGCAAGCCGGTAGCCGGCTCGGCGTAGCCGCCGAACAGCGCGTTGATGATCGATTCAATGTCCACGGCGTAGTTCATCGCACGGCGCACACGCACGTCCTCGGTGGGCTCACCGACACCGCTGGTGAGGTTGTTGAAGGTGACATAGAACACGCGATCGAGCGGATAGGTGATCACCTCGATCCCCGCACCGCGCTCGAGCTGCTGCGCCTGCTCGTAGTTGAGCTGGTTGACGATGTCGATCTCATCGGTCTGGATGGCAGCCACACGCGTGGCCGACTCGGGAATCGGGCGGAAGATAACGCGATCCACATGCGGCAGTCCGTCGCGCCAATAGTTTTCGTTGCGCTCCATCACCACGCGCTCTTCCTGTACCCACTCGACGAACTTGAACGGCCCGGTTCCAACCGGGTTGCGGCTGAACTCATCGACTCCGACCTCTTCGGCGTACTCCGGCGCCACCATGTTCCAGTGCTGTGCCATAGAGGTCAGCAGCAGAACGTCAGGCTCATCGGTGCGGACCACAACAGTGTACTCATCGATTGCCTCGACCTCCTCAGCGCGGTTCCAGTAGGTGCGCCACTGCATGCCCTCGGCACGCCCGCGTTCCCAGGAGTAGACCACCGCGTCGGCGTTGAACGGCTCGCCATTGTGAAACTCTACCCCTTCGCGCAGATAGAAGGTGTATTCGGTACCGTCGTCCGACACTTCCCAGCTCTCGGCAAGCGCGGGCTCGATCTCGAGGTCGTCATTCTGGAAAACCAGACTGTCGAACATCTGCCACGAGACGTTCTGCGAGTGTCGCACCGCCGCAATTGAGGCATCAAGCGAGTCAGGGTTGGCCGGCACCGCCACCCGGAGCTCGTTGCGCGGCGCAGGTTCTTCACGCGCACCACCTGCGTACAGCATACCGCCCGCCGCCAACACCAAAGCCGTGACCACGAACATGCGCGCCCAGCCACCCCAGTTTCTGTTCTTCTGCATGGAGAACCCTCCTTAACGATTCACTATGCTCTCAAGCATCAAAACGCCCTGCCGCACAGCCACGCGCAAGCCCGATCGAGCGAACACGCTCACCGGCACGACAGGGACGCTTTTGCCCTATGCGTTCAACTCGCGCCGAACCAGTTGAGCGGTTCGGTCGCAATGTTCTGATAAATATGCTTGACCTCGGTATATTCCTCAAGTCCTTGCTTACCGAGCTCGCGCCCAATTCCCGATTGCTTATAACCTCCCCACGGCGCCTGCGCAAAGTAGATATTGAAGTCGTTGATCCAGACCGTGCCCATGCGCAGCGCCGCCGCGACGCGCTCGGCCTTGTTCTGATCCTTACTCCAAACCGCGCCGGAGAGACCGTAGATCGTGCTGTTAGCCCATTCCACCGCCTGCTCTTCGCTGGTGAAGCGCTCCACAGTGAGCACCGGCCCGAAATGCTCTTCCTGTACGATGCGCATCTCGTTGGTGCAGTCGATGAAGATCGTCGGCTCGTAGAAGAACCCCTTCTGCAGCGTCGGGTCGTCCGGCCGCTTGCCGCCGAGAATAAGCTTGGCCCCTTCCTTCTTGGCGAGCTCTACGTAGCGTTCTACCTTGGCGCGGTGCTCCTCGGAAATAAGCGGTCCGCATTCGGTCGAGGGGTCGAACGCCTCGCCGAGCCTGATCTTCGCCGCGCGGGCCTTCACCGCCTCCACGAGCTTGTCATGGATGGAGTCTTCCACCAGGAGCCGCGCGCCGGCCGAACAGACCTGCCCGGCATGAAAGTAGACCGCGTTCAGCGCGTAATCCACGGCCAGATCGAACTCCGCATCGGCGAACACGATGTTCGGATTCTTGCCCCCGAGCTCAAACGCCACGCGTTTCATGTTCGCGGAGGCCGCCTGCATGATGTGCTGGCCGGTACCGATGCCGCCGGTAAACGAGATGAGATCGACGTCATGATTGGCAGCTAGCTCGTTGCCGACGGTGGGTCCCGGGCCGAGCACCAGGTTGACCACCCCCGGCGGATAGCCGACCTCTTCTGCGAGCTCGGTGATTTTGATGGTTGTCAGCGGAGTTCCCTCGCTCGGCTTCATCACGATGGTATTCCCGGCGGCGAGCGCCGGAGCCATCTTCCACGAAGCCTGCAGCAGCGGATAGTTCCACGGTGAGATCTGCCCGCACACGCCGACCGGCTCGCGCACCACGCGGCTGACGGTGTTGGGAATCGGTGAAGCGATCATCTCGCCGCTGTCCTTGTCCGCCAGCCCGCCGAAGTAGCGAAAGATGCCGGCGATGTCGTCCATGTCGACCTTGCTTTCCTCAAAAGTCTTGCCGGTATCCAGGCTTTCAAGCCGCGCGAGCTCTTCTTTGTCACGTTCCACAAGGCGTGCAAGCTCCTCAAGCATCTTGCCCCGCTCGGCGGCCGAGGTCTGCCGCCACGGGCCCGAATCAAAGGCGCGACGTGCGGCGGCGATTGCCTTGCGGGCATCCTCCCGGTCACCCTCGGTGACGGTGGCAATCTCGCGTTGGTCGTAAGGGTAGATTATCGTACGGGCCGCCCCCGACTCCGACTCTACCCAAGCGCCGTCGATGTACATTCTACCACGCTTTTCCAGATCCATGACGTACTCCTTACCACACCGAGCCGGCGGACACGGTGAGATCCTGTCCGGTAACGCCCACCGCTTCGTCACGGCACAGGTATGCGGCGAGCGCTCCGATCTCTACCGGCTGAATCATGCGCTTCTGCGGATTGTTCGCCTTCTCTTCGTTAATCAGTTCTTCGCCCTTCTTCTTCAGCTGCTTCTCGGCGATGTCCGAAAGCCATTCGGTGCCGAAGGTGGTCTCAACCCAGCCGGGGCTGATGGTGTTGGCCGTGACCAGTGCCTCGGCCCCTTCCTGCGCCACCGCGCGGGTGAATCCGCATACCGCCGCCTTAGAGGCGCAGTAGGCCGGAGAGTACGGCGCGCCCACCGACGCCGCGGTGGAGGCGATGCTGATGATGCGTCCCCAGCCGCGCTCAATCATGCCCGGCAGCACCTCGCGGGTCATGCGGAACACGCCGTTGATGTTCACATCCATGACTTTACTCCAGAGCGCTTCACTGTGCCCGCTGGTAGGATGCTCGGCGGTGATTCCGGCCGCATTGGCGAGGATATCCACCTTACCGAACGCTTCGACCGCAACCCGGTAGAAGTTCTTCACCGATTCGGTGTCACACACATCGAGCTCCACCGCGATTGCCTTGACGCCGAACGCCTCAATCTCGGCGCGGGTGCGCTCGAGCTCTTCTGCGCCGGGCCGGTTAACCAGCTCACCTTCCGCATTCTTGGCACTGCTCTTTGATAGCAACGAGCCGATCGCGACATCGGCACCGTGCTCGGCAAACGCCAACGCCATCGCACGCCCCATTCCCGAGGCACCACCGGTAACGAGGGCCGCACGGCCCTTTAGATACTTCAGATCCATCACTACACTCCTTATTCGGTTGAATTGTGGTATGTATGGTCGCTTGACCGGACGTCAACAGACCGTTAAGCAAGAATGATGCCGAGAGTGTATCCGTTTTTTTCACGCTGGTCAAATGCTTCGTGTTCTATAGGTATAAATTTCCGATAATCCCCCGCCGACGTGGTTTCGGCTGCGCGACAAACCGCCTTTGGAATTTTCGCGTAGTTTTTCCGGTCTTTGAAGCAAAGATCCCGATAAATTCGTTGCTATTTTGCCGAATACCGGCTATGCTTTTAATTCGATCACGAATGAAAATTTGGGAACAGCAATGATCCCGAAGCGTAACGATTCTTCACGTTTTCACGTGCAAAGGGAGGATTCCGTATGAAAGGTGACGGAAACTTGAAAAGGATTGCCCTCGGCGGCGCGCTCATGCTGCTGGCGGCCATGGTGTTTGCCGGCGGTGCGCAGGAGGCCGAGGAAGCGTCTGAGATCGCGCCGGAGTGTCAGCTGGTACGATTCGTCGAGGTCAACTGGATGGACATCGAGGCGACCACGGCGACCACGCGGCTGGTGCTGGAAGGCCTGGGCTACGAGACCACCTCGGAGGTGGTGTCGGTCCCAATCGCCTATCAGGCGCTCGAGTCCGACGACGCCGATGTGTTTCTCGGCAACTGGATGCCGTCGATGGCAACCATCTCGGACGCGTTCATCAAAGACCGCGGGACGGTAGAATCGGTGCAGACGAACCTGGAGGGCGCCAAGTACACCCTCGCGGTGCCGCGCTATGTCTACGAGGCGGGCGTTCAGAACTTTGCGGATCTCATCGACTACAAGGATGAGTTCGGCGCAAACATCTACGGCATTGAAGCCGGAAACGACGGTAACGAGCTGATCCAGCAGATGATCGACGAAGACGCCTTCGGGCTGTCGGCGTTTGAGCTGATCGAGTCCAGTGAAGCCGGGATGCTCGGCGAGGTCAACAGCGCCAGCCGCAACGAGGAATGGATCGTGTTTCTCGGCTGGCAGCCGCACCCGATGAACACCGAGTTCGAGATTGAATACCTATCCGGCGGTGACGACTACTTCGGCCCGGACTACGGCGCCGCTACGGTGCACACCAACGTCCGCACCGGCTACACCGAGGAATGCACCAACGTCGGTCAGTTCCTCGAGAACCTGCGGTTCACGGTGGAGATGGAAAACGAGATCATGGCCGCAATAGACGCCGGACACGACGCGCGTGACGCCGGGCATGACTGGCTGGTCGCCAACCCGGAGATCCTCGAAGACTGGCTCGACGGGGTGGTTGCGCTTGACGGCAGCGACGGTTTGAGCGCGGTTCGTGCGGCGCTCGGAATTGAGTAGCGTGACAACCGGCTAACGGCCCCGGCGGCCGAGGATGGCGGGGCCCGGATTGCGGTCCGGGTCGTTTCCCGCCGCCGGCCGGCGCGGCGTCACGAGCCGGCGCCTCCGGCTCAGCCGAGCCCGGCCGAGAATCCTATCTTAGCGTAGTTTTCATCATCGTCACGATCCGCTGGAGGGATGCCAGGATCTGCATCTGCTCCCAGCGCTCCAACTTCGTAAACAGCTGCAGGAACTCATCACGCAACACGGTGGGCTTGTTCTGCATGACCTCATTCCCGTGTTCGGTTATCTGCAACATAACTCGCCGGCGATCCTGATCGCTGCGGATACGCCGCACCAGACCGCGCCGCTCCAGACGGTCGGCGATATCGGTAATCGTCGCCTGACTCAAGCTCACTTTGTGCGCAAGCGTGCCGATCGGGACCCCGTCGGTGCCGGATAGCTCGCGCATCACCACGAGCTGCGGCCCGGTCAGGCCGAACTGCTTCGAGAGCTGTTTGGAACGCAAATCGAACAGACGGATAATCTGCCTCAGCAGATACAGCACCTCTGCGCTCAGATCCTCAGCTGCCGCCACTGTACCTACCGCCTTCAGCAGTTGCTCGCTCGCAGACGCCTGCCCGGCGGGTTCTTCATCCTCGAGAGGCAAATCATTCTCAGCCATGGTGTATCGTCCTCACCCGTCATGATTATACTTTTCCCTGAGAAGTACAAGTGCCGACGCTGCTGGACAGAGCACCCCATGCAACCAACACACCGCGAGCAGCCACCGGTGGACGAAGAGCAGATCGCTGCGCTGCACGATCGCAGCGCCGAGGCGTTTCGCGCCGGCTCACGGAACGCTCGTCCCGCTGGAGCTCGGGTGGGAGAGAACCCGCGCGTAATCGGCGCCTGCGGCTCCGCAAGCGTATCCTCGGTTAGCCGCCGTAATAGTCCGGCTCGTTGCCGGGACGCCACTTGATATTGCAGCCGATGCTCGGCTTCTGATCGCTCGGGACCGGTCGTCCGGCGAGCACGGCATCGATTGCAGCGCGCAAATCGGCCCCGGTCACCGGCTTGTCGTTACCCGGCCGCGAGTCGTCCATCTGTCCGCGATAGGCGAGCTTCTGCTCGCCGTCGAACAGGAAGAAGTCGGGCGTGCAGGCCGCCTTGAAGCGCTTCGCCACCTCCTGCGACTCGTCGACGAGATAGGGAAACTGGTATCCGAACTGTTCGGCATCACGCGCCATCGCCTGCGGGCTGTCGTCCGGATGCGCGGTGTAGTCGTTTGCGTTGATCGCAACCGCTTTCAGCCCTTTGTCCATGTACTCGTTGGTGAGCTTCACAAACTCATCGCGCACATGCTTCACGAACGGGCAGTGGTTGCAGTAGAACACCACCAGAGCCGCCGGTGCCCCTTTGAGCTCGTCGCTGCTGTGCATGCGACCGTTGCAGTCGGGGAGCTTGAACTCCGGCATCCGGGTCCCCAACTCAATCATTGTTGAAGGTGTCTGAGCCATAGTAGTACCTCCTCGGTTTGTCGCCGAAAAGATACTGCCGTGACAGTGTAAACGGCCACGGGTGCCCGGTCCGCAGCGCTGACCGCCGTGAGGGCCGGTTCGGCAGCGACCATCGACACTCCTGTCGGCCCCATAGGAGCGCGCTATGCGTTCGGCGTGCAGACGAACACCTGCTCCGGCCCCTCACCGAGCGGACTGCGGCGGTAATCGCCCCACTCTTCCTCGATTTTGAAGCCGTGCGTGATGAGCAGGGTCTGAATCTGATAGGGGTAGAAGTAGCGTAACGCGAGCTGATCAGTGAAGGTGCGCGTTGAACCGTCCTGGGCGGTGACCTCGAAGGTAAGCTCGGGGTAGATGATCTGGCGCCCGGGGTCTATTTGCGTGCGGCGGCTGCGGCGCGTGATCGTCTCGCCGGTTTTCGGATCGTGGGCCACCCAGTCCACGCGATCATCCGGGCTCTCCCAAGTCTGCATGATGCGCGGGTGCGGCAGGAACACGTTCAGGATAAAGCGACCTCCCGGCTCCAGATGTCGTTTGACCGCCTGCAGGCAGCCGCGCTGCTGCTCAAACGAGGTAAGCGCCTGGAATGCCCGAAACGGGATCAGCACCGTGGAAAAGCGCATCCGCAACGCAAACTCGGCCATATCTCCCTCCGTGAAGCTGATGCGCTCGCGGATCTCCGGGGCAAGTCTGCGCACCTTCTCATCGAGGATCGCCAGCATGCTCTGTGACAGATCCACACCGTGAACCCGATGGCCCGCCTTGGCAAGCGGGATGGTTACCCGTCCGGTTCCGCAGGCGAGCTCCAGGACCGGCCCGCCGGACTGCGCGGTGTAGCGGCGATAGAACGCCAGATCGTGCGTGGCGAGGTCGCTCATGTCCAGATCGTAGAACCGGGCTGTGCGCAAAAACAGGTTGTTCACCCTTCTATTATGCAACCGCCGGACCTAAATCGCAAATTCCGGGCGAGAACCCGCATATTTTATCGCTGCGGGGGTTGACGCTAGATGATCGAAGGTGTTAGCTATTAGGCTGTGATAATGGTTACATCGCACCACACAGTATTGCAGACTGCCGCTCTCGCGCTCGGCCTCCTCCTAGGACTCCTCCTTATTCTCGATCCTTACGCGGCGGGAGTGGCGCCTGGGCAGTAAACGCCTACGGCAGACCGGAAGCATGGCCCGCTGCACACCGCAGCGGGCCTTTTTTTTGCTGGCGAGCGCGGGTGTGTGCGCGTGGCTGAATATGCATGCGGAACGCGTCGTTGTACGCGTAGTAGATACGAGACCGATAGCAATCCGCAAGGAGGTTCTTAATGCCCAAATACACGCCGTACCCTAAGGTCGAGTTGTCCGACCGACAGTGGCCCAACCGCGAAATCACCGCCCCGCCGATCTGGTGCAGCGTTGACCTTCGCGACGGCAACCAGGCGCTCGCGGTTCCCATGGGAGTGAGCCAAAAGCTGGAGATGTTCGAGCTCCTGGTGCAGATCGGGTTCAAAGAGATCGAAGTGGGCTTCCCGTCCGCCTCACAGATCGACTTTGATTTTGTTCGCAAGCTGATCGAGGATGATCTGGTACCGGACGACGTATACCTGCAAGTGCTCACCCAGGCGCGCACCGACCTGATCGGCCGAACCTTCGAGAGCATCAAGGGCGCGAAGAACGTCGTGCTCCACATGTACAACTCAACCTCGGCGCTGCAGCGCAAGATCACGTTTAACATGTCGCGTGATGAAATCAAGAACATAGCGGTGCGCGGCACCGAGTTCGTCCGCGAGCAGCTCTCAACCGTCCCTGAAACCAACCTGCGCTACCAGTACTCACCGGAAAGCTTCTCCGACACCGAGTTGGATTTCGCGCTGGAGGTGTGCGAGGCAGTGATGGATGTGTGGCAGCCCACCCCTGAGGACAAGATGATTCTCAACCTGCCGGCGACCGTCGAGTGGTTCACGCCCAACGTGCATGCCGACCAAATCGAATGGTTTTCGCGCACCGTCAAGAATCGCGACAGCGTGATCATCAGCCTGCACACACACAACGATCGCGGCACCGGCGTGGCGGCCACCGAGCTGGGGCTCTTGGCCGGCGGCGAGCGCGTGGAGGGAACCCTGTTCGGCAACGGCGAGCGCACCGGCAACGTCGATATTGTCACCGTAGCACTTAACATGTTCAGCCTGGGAATAGACCCCGGTCTCAAGCTCAAGGACGTACCTTTTCTGCGCGCGAAATACGAGAAGCTCACCGGGATGAAGGTGCACGAGCGTCACCCGTATGCCGGCGATCTCGTCTTCACCGCGTTCTCGGGCTCGCATCAGGACGCCATCAAGAAGGGCATGGACCGCCGGCAGGAGGTCGATTCCGACGACCGCGATACACCCTGGGAGGTGCCTTATCTCTCGATTGATCCGCGTGACATCGGCCGCACCTACGAAGCGATCATACGCATCAACAGCCAGAGCGGCAAAGGCGGGGTGGCTTACGTGCTTTCGCGCGAGTTCGGGATCGAGGTACCGAAGGCGATGCAACCCGAGCTCGGGCGTGCGGTCAACGACCGAGCCGATGAGCTGGGCAACGAGATGAAGATGAACGAGATCTATCATCTGTTCACAACCGAGTTCGTCGAGCGCATTGAGCCGCTGCGGCTGAAGGAGTTCCGCATGCGCACCGCCGAGGCAGCCCACAGCCAGATAGACTGCAGCGCTCGAATTCGCTACGAGGGCAAGGATCTCGAGATCGAGGGCAGCGGTAACGGCCCGATCAGCGCCTTCGTCCATGGGCTGGTCGAGCACGGTCTTCCGAAGTTCAAGATTGTCAACTTCGCCGAGCAGGCGCTGGGAAGCGGTGAGGACGCGGATGCGGTCGCGTTCGTGCAGATAGAAGCCGCGGACGGCACCACCCGCTGGGGAGTTGGGATCGACAGCGACATCACGATGGCCGGTCTGTTCGCGGTAACCGCGGCCTTCAACCGGGCGATGGCCAACGTCAAGCCGACCTCGATTGCGGAGGCCGTCGCAGAAACAGCAACGCGGGAATCGCCAGGATGAGCCCGGTAAGGCGGAACATCACGAACGGGCCGAGTGCCTCGTAGAGCAGGCCGCCGGCCACCGCTCCGGTGAAGGCGCCGAGCCCAAAGTTCATACCGTTCACCATGCCCTGGGCGGTAGCTCCCAGCCCGTCCGGGGCCGAGCGGTAGGCAAAGGCCACTCCCGCAACGTACAACAGCCCGAAGGCCGGACCGTGCAGCAGTTGAATGAGGAGCACCAGCACCGGCACGCTCGTGATGGAGTACAGAAGCAGCCGCAGCGAGGCCGCCACCAGCGCAATCTGCAGCAGGCGCTTCGGTCCGAAGCGCACCAGCAGGCGGTCGGCGAAGAAAAAGAAGCCGAGCTCGCTGCCGGTCGCGGCGGTCATCGAAAGCCCCATTAGCGTTCCGCCGGCGCCGATGTCCTGCAGATAGAGAAACAGGTAGTTGTGCATGACCCCCAGGCCCGCGCCGCCGGCGAAGACCGCTAGCAGAAACGGAATCCACCCCGGCACCGCGAGCAGGCTTTTGAACGCCGTGCCGAAGCGATTGCGTAACGGCTCGCGCGGGACCGGAAGCCGCAGCGCGATCACAAGGCTCGCCGCCATGCCGAGCACAAACATGTAAAACGACCAATGCAGGCCGTAGCGCTCGATCAGGGTCCCCACCAGCACCGCCATGGTGCCCCAACCGACACCTCCCCACATCCGTAGTCGTCCGAACCTGTCGGCATTCTCGCCGAGCATATGCAACGCGGCGTTGTCGGCAAGCGGGACGATCGGCGAGAAAAAGAACGCAAACACGAACACCAGCACAAACAGGCGCAGGAACGGGCCGCCGGCCGACAGTACTAACGCGACCGCTGCGACCGCGGCAAGCAGCATCAGCAGCACGCCTTTGTGGCGTTGGGTGTAGTCGGCGATCGCGCCCCAGATCGCCGACCCGAACAGCACCGTGAGCGGCTGCAGACCGGTCAGAATGCCGATGCGGCTCTCCCCGAGCCCTTCGCCGCGGTAGAACAACGCGAGAAACGGCAGCAGCGCCGATGCGCCGGCGAAAAAAGCGAGGTAGAATAGGCCAGCGCGCGCGGTGCGCGGAGCGTGTGTCTTCGGCTCGTCCATCAAGCTCCGGATTATGGAGCACCGAGGCCCCGAACGGCAAGGAGGCCCGCTTGAGACAAACCGCTTTAAGACAAGCCACAGAAGACAAGGGGCCCGCTCCGAAGGCGGGCCCGGAGTGAGACGTGTGCACGCGGGCCGGATTCGTGGTACGGTAGGCCAGACCAAGAGCCGATGGAAAAGGAGCGATGGAAGCGATGGGACGCACGATCGTGGTGCTCAGCGGAGATCAGACCGGCGAAGAGCTGTTGCAGGAGGCCTTGCGGGTGATCGATCCGGCGGTGATACAATACGAGCTCAAGGAGGTACGGTTCGACCTCAGCCTCGAGAACCGCGTCCGCACGAACAACGCGGTAGTCTACGAAGCAGGCGAGGCTATTCGGAAACACGGACTCTCGATCAAGGCGGCTACCATCACGCCTGAAGAGAAAGGCAGCGTCGGGAGCCCGAACCGCATCTTGCGCGAAGAGATGAACGCCGATGTAATACTCCGCACCGGCCGCCGCATCCCCGGCGTCCGCCCAATGCCGGGCGTCTACTCCCCGATCAGCGTCGTCCGCATGGCGCGCGATGACGCCTACGGCGCCAAGGAGTGGCGAGAGGGAGACGAAAACAGCCCCGACGAGACGGCATACCGCACCGAGAAGATCACGCGCCGCGTGTGTCGTTCGGTGGCACAGTATGCGTTCCTGCACGCCAAACGCACCGGAGCCAAGGTGTTCGGCGGGCCGAAGTTCACCGTAAGCCCAATCTACGAAGGCATGTTCAAGGAAGAGCTCGATGCCGCTGCGCAGCGCCACTCAGAGGTCAGCTACGATCCTCAACTCATCGATGCGACCTTTGCGCTGCTCCTGGCCACCAGCGGCGAGCCGCTCGTGATTCCGGCCTTGAATCGCGACGGCGACCTGTTGTCGGACCTGGTGCTGCAGATGTTCGGCACGATCGCCGGATCCGAGTCGGTGGTTATCGGACTCAACGAGAACGACGGCGTGGGGGCGATCATGGCCGAGGCGCCGCACGGCACCGCTCCGGCCCTGCAGGGGCGCAACATTGCCAACCCCATGGCGATGATCCTCGCTGCCGGCTGCATGCTCTCCTACATCGGCGAACCCGGCGCCAAACGCGCCAGCCGCGCGATTTACGAAGCCACGCTCGAGACGGTGCATGACGGTGTGCGCACCTCCGACCTCGGCGGCTCGGCGAAGAGCAGTGAGTTCACCGATGAGGTTATTCGGCGGGTGAAAACCAAGCTGGATATCTGGGCTTCTTTGACCGAGTAACGCGCGGCGCGCGACGCCGGTCGCCCGCTGTGCACGACACCGACCACCGGCGGGCGCTACGATGACCCCAGCACGCGCGGCCCGAGACGCTCCTCGGGGCGCCGCAGCTCGCGGTTGCGGCGCCGCACGTGCCGGAGGATTGCCGGACAGAGCCGGCGCCCCGCCTGTTCGCCGATGGCAAACAGCTCCTCGCGGCTGTTCATGTCCTGATAACTGTAGTCCGCGAGCGGCGGGCGGATGAGGGTATCGGTGCTGCTGTAACCGCGCGTATTGCTGCGGTCGAGCGTAATCATCAGGCTCTTCATCATCACATCGACGATGTTCTTCGGCGCCTTGCCGTCGGCAAGACCGTCGTTGAGGTCCACCGCGACGACCCAGCTCGCGCCCATCTCACGCACCGCCTCGCTGGGAAGATTATTCGTGATTCCACCGTCCACCAGCACCATGCCGTTATGCTCCAAAGGTACGAACACCCCCGGAATGCTGCAGCTTGCCCGCACCGCTTTAGAAACCTTCCCGCTCGTGAAGCGCACCTCGCGCGCAGACACCAGGTCGGTCGCGATCGCGCAGAACGGAACCGGCAGATCCTCGATATTGGCCCCGCTGACCAGCTCTTCAACCAGTTCCTCAAGGCGGTCCGGGTTGAGAAGCCCCACAGTCGGCACGGTGGGCTTGGCAAGCTGACCCCAGTTCAGACCTTCGGCAACATCGAGCATCTCCTGACACGAATACCCGGCGGCGTAGAGCGCCCCCACAATTGAGCCGGCGCTCGTCCCGGCGATATACTCGGCCACGAGCCCTGCATCTTCAAACGCCTTGAGTACGCCGAGATGCGCGAATCCGCGCGCCGCACCACCGCTCAGTGCCAGGCCCAGACGCCGCGTTCCCGGCATTCGGAACACGTTCACATTCGCCTCCTTCGGCAGTACTTTAGAGCAATGGAAGGTTCTGCGCAATCGTACACCGACATATCGTTCCATTGGGTACGGCGACTGTCGCAAATCGACAGCCAGGCCTGGGATGCGCTTGCGCGTCCGCTTCAAACACCGTTCCTGGAATGGGGCTGGCTCACCGCTCTTGAGGACTCCGGGAGCATCGCTCCCGAACACGGGTGGCACCCAGTACACCTGACGGTAGTTCGCGGATCAAAACTGGTCGCCGCCGCGCCGCTGTACATCAAGGAGCACAGCGAAGGCGAGCTCATCTTCGACTACGCATGGGCGGATGCCGCCTACCAAATCGGGGTTGAGTACTACCCGAAGCTGGTAGGGATGAGTCCCGCAACTCCGTCGCCTGCCTACCGCTTCCTGATTGCTCCCGGGGAGAATGAGCAGGCCCTGACCGAGCTGATGCTGGCCGAGATCGATGCCTTCTGCGCCCGGGAGGGGCTCGGCGGAGTTCATTTCCAGTACGCGGAGCACAACTGGGAGCCGGCCGGCCTCAAGCGCTCCGGGTATCAACGCTGGCTGCATCAGGGCTACGAATGGCGAAATCCCGGGTTCTCCTGCTTTGAAGACTACCTCTCGGTGTTCAACAAAAACCAGCGACGCAACATTCGTCGCGAACGCGCATCGGTGCAAGACAGCGGGATCTCGGTGGTGCCGATCGAAGGGCCCGATATGCCCGTACGGATGTTCGAAACCATGTACCGCTATTACGAGGAACACAACGCGCAGTTTGGCCCGTGGGCTGCGAAGTTCCTCAACCGCCGGTTCTTCCTGGAGCTTGAACAGCGCTTTCGCGAACGTCTGGTCTTCGTCGCTGCCTACCCGCCGGGCGTCGCCGCTCAATCCGGCGATCCGATTGCGCTGTCGTTCCTGGTTGCCAAAGGACCGCGGCTGATCGGTCGCTACTGGGGCGCGGCCGAGTGGCATGAAAACCTGCACTTCGAGCTGTGCTACTACGCGCCGATCGCGTATGCGATCGAGACCAAACGGCAAAGCTTCGACCCGGGTATTGGGTCGGCCCATAAGCTGCGGCGCGGCTTCGAGGCGGTTCAGACCGCCAGCCTGCACCGCTTCCGCGATCAGCGCATGCAGACCGTGATGGCGATGAACATAGACCGCATCAACATGATGCAGAAGCAGCAGATAGCGATGATGAACGACCACATCCCGTTCAAGAAATCGCGGGACGGTCTCGGCAGCGCCTGAAGCTTCAGCGTGCGACGCGGCCGCGGCCGGCGCGGCGCTGGAACTCGTTCGAGATTTTGAGGAACGGAGCAGGGTCTATCACGTTTTCGCCGAGGTGGATCTCAAAGTGCAGATGCGGACCAGTTGAAAGCCCCGACGACCCGAGCGTTCCAATCTGGTCGCCCTGCTTTACAACGTCACCCTCGGAGACTATGTTGCGACGCAAGTGCGAGTACAGCGTGCGGAAACCGTACTTGTGCTCGATGATGATGTGCCAGCCGTGGTTGTACTGGTCATAGGCGGCCCGGGTGACGCGCCCGTCCGCGCTCGCCAGAACCGGTAAGCCGGGTGTATCGGCGATGTCGATGCCCCGGTGCAGGTACCACTGCCCGGTAAACGGGTGCAGGTGCGGACCGAACTCCTGCGTAACCCGTCCGCGGGCACCGGCCACCGGCCATTTGTTCGGAATATCCGACAGGACGGCGCTGTGCGAGGACAGCACCTCGTCTATGCGTTTCAACGGCTCGACGCTGCCCCGCAGGATCGAGGAGAGCCGACGGAGCTCTTCAATCTCCGGAATCTCATCCGAACGGCCGCTGTTGGTCAGCCCGATGAGCTCGATTGCGCCGCTCTCAACGCGCGAATCCAGACCGGGCGCCTGACCGAGGCCGACGAAGGCCTCCATTGTGCCGGTCATTGCGCTCTGCAGGCTGTTGGAGCGTTGGGCAAGCTCGGTCACCTCGGTGAGGATGGCCTCCAGCGACGCCTTGGCTTCTTCCAGCTCACGACTACGTCGATCAAGCGTAGCCGACGCCCCGGCGGTGCTGGCTGATAGGTAGAAGATACTGGACCCCAGGAGTGAAACCAGAAGCCCGATGAACACGACGGTTAGGACGTTGACTCGGAAGTTGAGTACACGGTGACCCGAGTACGGTACGATCTTAACGGTGATGCCCTGCCACAGCGCCGAGGCAAAGCCCAGCACCAACCGCACCGGGGCGGTTACGGCACGTCGTAGCCGAACTGGTGTTCTGCCTGTCTGAAGCCGTCGTCTATGTTTCAAGCCTTCAATACCAGCCCTGGTCGTACAAGTTTCGCGGGCCTCCATCACCCAAGGCCACGCCGGAACTATCTTCTTCGACACCTTACAGCGGCAACATTCTCTATTATAACGAGCCTCGTAAAAGAATACAACCGCGCAACCCGGCATTGCACCGCATTGGTGGCGCTTGACAGTTCCGTATGGAGGTGCAGTATATGCTATCGGACGCCACATGACAATGCCGGCCAGTACCCACAGCCCACAACCATGGAAGAACCAGCTGCCTGCATTGGTGTTTTTGGCGGTCGTGGTTTTTTTCGGAGTATTTCCGCGGTTGTTACTTGCGCCGATGCTCGTTGAGATCGGCGACGACCTGGCGATCACCACCGGCCAGGCGACGCGCCTGTTTCTGTTCGTGTCCGTCGGGTATACGCTCTCGATGCTGTTATCGGGCTTCGTTTCGCAGCGTCTTGGGCATCGCCGGACCCTGGTGGTTTCGGGCGTCGCGACCGGCACCGGGGCGCTCGCCGTGTCGCTCGCGGGCTCGCTCGGCACAGTGCAGGCGGCTACTGTGCTGCTCGGCGCCGGCGCGGGCTTATACGCGCCAAGCGGCATACCTACAGTGGTCAGCCTCGTGACCCGCGAAGAGCGCGGCAAGGCGCTCGCCATCCACGAGCTCGGCCCCAACACCGCCGTGATGGCAGCTCCGCTGGTCGCCGCCGCGTTGGTACCCTCGATCTCGTGGCGTCTGGTTCTCGGCGGCACCGGGCTGATCTGTCTCGTGAACGCCGCGGCGTTCGCACGCTTCGGCAAGGGCAGCGACGCTCGGGGCGAGCCGCCGAGCCTCTCGAACGTCGCCACGCTGCTCTCGGACGCCACCTTCTGGGTGGTGGCAGCGCTGCTGACCGTGGCCGTGAGCGCCGCGGTGGGGGTGTACGCCATACTGCCGAGTTTCCTGATCGCCGAACGCGGCCTCGAAGCCGGGTTCGTCAACACGCTGATTGGTATCTCGCGCACATCCGGGATCGCGATGGTGTTCCTCACCGGCGTCCTGGTCGACCGCATCGGCGTGAAGCGCATGCTCCGGATAGTCTGCCTGGTAGCCGGCGCGTTTACCCTTTTGCTCGGCGTCGCGCGCGGCGGGCTCCTGGTGGCGGCGGTGCTGCTGCAGCCCCTGCTCGTTCCGGCCTTCTTTCCGACCGCGCTTAGCGCCATCGCCCAGGTCGGCCCGCCGCGGCTGCGTAACCTTGCCGTCGCGCTCGCGATTCCCGCCGCCAACTTCGTGGGAACCGGCGTCTTCCCGAGCTTCGCCGGACTGCTTGCCGAGCACGGCCGGTTCGCCTTCGCGTTCGTGATCCTTGCCGGGGTATTGTTTGCCTCACTCGCGCTGGTTCCGCGCTTTCAGCCCCAGGCTTTGCGCGGGGGCTCAAGGCCTGGGGCAGGCGTCAACTGAGGAGCTGCAGGGAAACGTCCGGGGGGGGAACGACCGGCCGACAGCCCGGCACGGCGCGACTGCCGCGCACCCGCGCGGTTGCGACGCCGGCGGCCCCGCAGGCAAGCGGTCGCGAGCACCTCTCCTCGCCGGCGCGCTTCTCTCAGCGCTCTAGCGTGCCGCCGGGCACAACCGCCCCTCCGCGCTTCTGCCACTCGTCGAGTGAGCCGTCGTAGACACGCACCCGCGTAAACCCCGCGCAGCGCGCCGCGAAATATACCTGCGCGGCCGCGTAGCCTGCCCCGCAGTAGAACACCGCGTCGGCGCGGTCGGTAATGCCGTATTCCTCGAACAGCCGGCGCAGCTCCTCCGGCGAGCGCTGCAGCGGAAACCGCTCGTTCTCGAAGGTATCAAGGTAGGGAAGGTTTCGACTGCCCGGGATTGCGCCGTAGGCAAACTGCTCCGGCGGGAGCACATTGAAGAGGCCGACCGAGGGAGAGTCGAGCGCGGTCAGCACGTACGCAAAATCCGCGCGGCGGCCTTCATCTGGATAGGCGGTGAAATCGCCGCGTTCCACCACCGGCACCTCGCGGGTGACGATCCCGATCTCATCGCGCCAGACCTGAAACCCTCCGTCGAGCACCTGCGCGCGACGGTGCCCGTAGTACTCCAGCAGCCACCAGGCGCGGGCCGCGAGGTAGCTTCCTCCGTCGTCGTATATCACCACCCGGGTTGAGTTGCCGATGCCGCAGTCGCGGAGCTTCTCCTGAATCTCCGCACCGCCGAGAACCTGATGCGCGACGCTCAACCCGTTGTCGAGCGTCAGCGAGTCGTCGAGCTCACGCACCGGCAGATTGACCGCGTCAAGGATGTGCGACCGCTCGTAGGCGTCGCGGGTGCGTACGTCGAGAATACGCAGGTTGTGCGCGGAGAGGATGCGAAAGAGCGTCTCGGCATCGATCGTGAAGCTCGCACTCATCGGCTCGAATATAGGCGTATGCGCTGCCCAGCGTCAATTGTCCGGTAGCGAATACTCGCCGTCAAATGGTCGGCTGCTCAGGCGTGGGGCGTTCGCTCTCAATCGGTACGGTAAGACACCGAATAGGTACGCGGCTCGCGCAGCGTCAGCAACTCGGTGAGGCCGATTGAGAACCACACCTCGTCTCCGGCATGATCACCGCCCTCCTGCGAGACGATCTCGCCTTCGGGTCTGATGCGCACCTCGATTCGCGCGTTGCCGATGCGTTCGGCGGCTTCGCCGGGCTCGGCGTACTCCTCCAGCGCCCATGCCAGGTAGTCGCGGTACTGATCGGCACTCATCGCGCCGTCGTCAGGCGGCAGCAAGGCATCGCCGATCATGGTCCCATACAGCGGAGAGAGCGACAGAATCTGGCGCACGCCCTCGGCGGTGAGTACCACTCGCAGCGTACGTTCGGCACCGTTCTCCTCGATCTCGAACAGGTCTTCCGCTCCGGCCGCCGGGGTCTCGAACACCCGTTCGATGTCCGAGAACTGCAGCGAGAGCTCGAGCCGCCGCGGCTCCGGACTCTGTACCGATACCGGTCGCAGCTCCGGATGAGTCTCGAACGCGGTGCGAAGCTCGCCGGTATCGAACAGGTCTCCGTCCTCAGGGTGGCCCCCGATTGAGATCAGCAGGTCGGTGATATACTCATAGAGCATCGTGTCGAGATCGACGGCCATATCGGTGGTGCCGCCGCCGTCGCCTGCAATCACAAGATCCTGTTGCACCGCGCAGCCGGCCGCGAGGACCGTGAGCGCACAGATCGCGAACAATGCCGCTCGTAGGTTTCTCCCCATGGTGTTAAGCTATCGCACTGCGACGAGCACGTCAATTCACCGCCAGCGCGGTCCGGTGCCAGCGGTCCGGTTCCTGCGGGCCCAGTACTCGCAACGCAGCGCGCTCTTGCCCCGCCCCTGACGCTGTGGCATACTCGCGCGCATGAAAGGCGTCATTCTCGCAGCCGGGTACGGAACCCGCTTCCTGCCGGCTACCAAGACGGTTCCCAAGGAGCTGCTGCCGCTCCTCGACAGACCGGCGATCGCGTTTGTCGTCGACGAGCTCGCCTCGGCCGGGGTAGACGAGATCCTGATCATCAGCTCCCGGCGCAAGAAGGCGCTCGAGGATTACTTCGACCGCGAGATAGAGCTCGAGCGTGTCTTCTCCGCCGAGGGTGCCGAGGAGAAGCTCGGCCGAATCAAGCCGCCGGAGGTCAGGGTGCTGTTCACCCGCCAACAGCAGATGCTCGGCACGGGGCACGCGCTACTGCAGGCGGAGCCCTTTGTGGGCGAGGAGCCGTTCATCGTCGCCTATCCGGACGACCTGTTTTTGGGCGATCAGCTGCCTGCAGAGGAGCTCACCGCACGCTACGACGAAACCGGCTGTACCGTGTTGGCCACGATTCACGACCCACCCGAGCTCGAGCGCTACGGCGTGCTGAGACTGAACCCGGACGGCGTCCACGTCCAGGAGATCGTGGAGAAGCCCGCACCCGGGCAGGCGCCGAGCCGCGAGGTTTCGGTAGGCCGATATCTTTACACACCTGAAGTTTTCGCCTTTCTGCACCAGGGCTGGGAACAGCACATCGCAGCCCCAAACTCGGCAGCCGCTGGTGAGTACTACCACACTTATGCGCTGCAGCAGCTGATGGACCGCGACCGGGTGGTGTACTCACGAACCGCGGCCGAGCGGCTCGATACCGGAAGCCCTGCCGGCTATCTGCAGGCGATCATCCGCTACGCCGCGCGCTTCCCGGAATACCGCACCGTCCTCAAAGAGGAGCTTGCAAGGCTGTAGCCGCAGCGGCGCACGTTCGCCTTGGGCGACGAGCGCGGCCGCGCGGCCGCAGGCGCTTAGACGCCGGTTGTTCCGGCCTGCGGCGCAGACCTCGTGGCCGCCGGGGGCCGCCGACGTCAATCACCACCGGGCGCCGGCAGCGCGCAGGCGCTCGAGCAGCGCCCGGCAGCGGGCTTCGGTTTCGGCTGCTTCCGCCGTCCGTCCGTGTTTGCGGCACCCCTCGGCGTAGATGCGGCATTTGCGTCGATACTCGGAAGTCGCCGCGGACTCGAGTTCATCGCGGCCGAACGCCCGAGACTCGAGCAGCCGTTCGAGCGCCGCGATCCGAAACCCTTCTATTTGGTCGTACTTGGCCGAAAGCTGATCAGGCGAGCCGCCGCGCTTGATCGTAAGCGCCTCGTCGAGGTAGGCGACCTGCAGCCGCGCGGTCAGCCGCAGCCACAGCTCGTAGTCCTCGGCGATCTCCAGGTCCTCACGGAAGCCACCGGCCTCGCGGAACGTCTGCGTTTGAATCATCGTCGTGGAGGGTCCGATTATGCATTTGCGCAGCGCGTCGGTGAACAGATGCCCAAAGCGGCGGTGACGCTGCTTGCGCTGCGACACCACGGTACCGTTTCGCAGCCAGAGCTCGCGGGTATGGGAAAGGCGGCAGCCGGTGGCGCGCATCAGTGCGAGCTGGCGCACGAGCTTGTCGTGGCGCCAGAGGTCGTCGCAGTCGAGGAAGGCGAGGTAGCGGCCGCGCGCGATCTCGGCGCCGCGGTTACGCACCGCGCCCGGCATTCCGCAGTGAGCCATACGCAGCACTCGCGCGGCACCGGCGGCCCTGAGCGCTCCAAGGTAGTCTGCGGTGCCGTCGGTCGAGCCGTCGTCCACCACAACGAGCTCGTAGCGCCGGTATCTCTGGTTCAGGACCGACCCAACCGCTTCGGCGAGCCAGGCGACGCGGTTGTAGGTGGGAACGATGACAGAGACCTCCGGCGTCCCCCTATCCGGCGGGGCTGCTTGCCGCTCGGGGCCGTCTGCGTTACTCTGAGGCTCCATGGAATCCCCTGCTCGACCACTCATGAAGGAGCGTATTCGGTGAACTCTGCATGGCTGCGCCGCAACTGGTTCGTGACCGGCATCGTCTCGGCGCTGCTGCTTGGGTTGCTGTTCTCAGATATCGGGGTTCGCATCAACCCCGGCGGCATTGCCAACCGCATCATCATCGTCACGATCTTCCTCATCTCCGGGTTTCGCCTGCCGACCGAGACCATCGTAAGCGGGCTCAAAGGCGTGAAGCTCCACATCGCGCTGCAGCTGTTCATCTTCGTGCTGGTGCCGTTACTGATATACGTGGTGATCACCCCGTTTCGCGCCTGGTTCGACCCCGGGATCGTCATCGGGATCTATGCCCTCTCGGTGCTGCCCACCACCACAAGCAGTTGCATTGTCTTCATTCAGCGCTACAGAGGCAACACGTTCGGGGGGATGTTCAACAGCGCGCTTGCGAACACCATCGGCGTCTTTCTCTCGCCGATCTTGCTGTCGGTGATTCTCAGACAGGCCGGCCAGGCGATACCTGCTGATGAGCTGTTCGCGATACTCCGCAACCTGGCGCTGACCATGCTCCTGCCGATCGTCATCGGCCAGGCGGCCCGGCAATTCGCCGGTGAGTTCGCCGCCCGCCACAAAGGGGTGCTCGCCGATCTGGGGGGCGTTCTGATCGTCTGCGTGGTGTTCCTCGCGTTTTCACGCGCCGCCGCGACGCCCGGATTCCTGCAGAATCTCGGCCGGCTCGCCTTCCCGTTTGTGTTCCTGGCCGCTGCCCACTGGCTGCTGCTCGCCGCGGCCTACCTCGTCGGGCGCAGCTTCGGCTTCACCGCGGCTGACCGCATCACGATCATGTTCGCCGCGCCGCAGAAGACGCTCCCGATGGGAGTACCGCTGCTTTCGGCCTATTTTCACACCCGCCCCGAGATCCTCGGCGTCGCGCTCCTGCCGCTTATCTTCTACCACTCGTTTCAGCTCTTCAGCGCCGGCGTGCTCACGAGCCTCCCGTTCATGCGCAGCCTCACCGAGCAGGCCG
>PUPD01000137.1 GCA_003552985.1 Spirochaetaceae bacterium | reverse complement strand
TGACCGCAGGGTTACGCGGGTCATCCTCCGGAATGCTATGCTCGACCTTACCTACTAGGTCGGCACCAACGTCGGCGCACTTGGTGAAGATACCGCCGCCGACACGCAGAAACAGCGCCACGGCCGAAGCACCGAACGCAAAACTCAGCGAGATGTAGGGGTCACCGTACACCAGAGTCAGGATTGCGGTTCCGAGCAATCCGAGCCCTACAACCGAGAACCCCATGACTGCGCCGGCCGAGAACGCGACCTTTAGTCCCTGGTCCCAGCTGCGTGCGCTGGCGTTGGCCGTCCGTCCGTTCGCGCGGGTGCCGACCGACATGCCCACGAACGACGCGAAGGCCGAGGTGACGGTACCGAGAACATACGCCACCGCCGACCACGGGCGCGGTTCAATGAAGATCGCCAGAATGATACCGACCACGATCGTAAAGATCACCAGGATTTTGAACTCGCGGTTCATGAACGCGCCGGCGCCCTTGCGGATCTCGCGTGCGATCTCTTTCATTCGTTGATCTCCTTCGTTCTCGCGCAGAATCCGACGCGTCAGGAAGACGACGAACAGCAGCGCGATCACACCGGCTGCGAGCACCAAGGCTTGCATTACAACAGGATCCATTTCTGCCTCCTCAATAGTCTGTCTATGCCTGCAGCAAATCTGTAGAGCTTGTTATGGTACCGTCCCTTTGTTACTCCACCGATGTACCCCAAGAACTGACCGGAGCGCCGTAGCGGACGAGATAACATTAGGACGGCGATCAGCGCGAAATGCGCATCGGCGACAGTGTAGAGGAGTACGGACATGAGGTCAATCGGTAAACGGCGAACGAAAGAAACTTCCGGATTCGTGCAGGTGCGATGTGTAGGTGCGATATTCGGGAGACGTGGCGTTGCCAATCGTCGCCCGGTATCGCTATACTGCTTCTCGGAGGGTAGTTAACAGATATGTATCGGATTAAGACCTTCTTCCTCATGGCCTTACTGACGGTCGTATTCATTCTGGTGGGTGGTGCGATCGCCGGAGAACAAGGCCTGATTATGGCCTTCATTATCGCGCTGGTGCTGAACTTCATCGGGTATTGGAAGAGCGACACAATCGCCATCAAGATGACGCGCTCGCGTCCGTTGAGCGAAAGCGAAGCGCCCGAGCTCTACGCGATGGTCCGCAACCTCACGCAAAACGCATCGATGCCGATGCCGAAGCTCTACCTCACCCCGTCGTCGCAGCCGAATGCGTTTGCTACCGGCCGCAATCCTAAGCACGCCGCGGTCGCGGTCACTGAGGGTATCCTCAAGATGCTCGACCGCCGCGAGCTCGAGGGTGTGATTGCGCATGAGCTGGCTCATATCAAGAACTATGACACCCTGATCAGTACCTTTGCCACGGTGCTGGCCGGGGCGCTCGCCTTTCTGGCGCGCATGGGCCAGTTTCGTCTGCTGTTCGGCGGTATGCGCGGCAATCGCAATAACGGGGCCGCAGTGTTGCTGCAGCTGGTCGCGATCATCCTGGCGCCGCTGGCGGCAATGCTGGTCAAGATGGCGATATCGCGCTCGCGCGAGTATCTTGCCGACGCAACCGGGGCTCGAATCGCCGGCACGCCGGACGGCCTGGCGAGCGCGCTCAGCAAGATGTCACGCGCCGCCGAACGCAACCCGATGCGCATAAACGAGGCCGCCTCGCACATGTTCATCGTCAATCCAATTGCCGGGCAGCGTTTTTCGAATTTGTTCAGCACCCACCCGCCGCTGGAACAGCGGGTGGCGCGGCTGCGGCGCATCGAGGACAAGCGAGCATAGCGTGATCAACCTGTACAGCGACACAGCGACGAGACCCGGGCCGCGAATGCGACAGGCAATGGCGGAGGCCGAGGTCGGCGACGAGCAGCTCCGCGCCGATCCAACCGTCAATCGCCTCTGTGAACGGGTTGCCGAGATGCTCGGTACCGAACGGGCCATGTTTCTGCCGACTGGTACAATGTGCAATCAGATCGCGCTGCGCGTGCACTGCGAGCCGGGCGACGAGGTAATCCTCGAGGAATCGGCGCACAACCGCCATTACGAGACCGGCGCGCCCGCGGCTCTGCTCGGCGTATCCCATCTTCCGGTCGCCGGGAACGCCGGTGTGTTCGACGCAGCTCAGCTCAAGAGCTCAATACGCCCGGCGGGACATCATTTTCCGCGCTCACGCGTCGTATTGATCGAGCAGACCGCCAACCTTGCCGGGGGAACCATCTGGCCGATTGAAACGCTCGAGGACGTCTGCCGGACCGCCGCCGAGCACGGATTGAAGCGGCACCTCGATGGGGCCCGGCTCTTCAACGCGGTCGTCGCCGAAGGGGTGCCGGCCGACCGGTACTGCCGAGCGTTCGACTCGGTGTGGATAGACTTCAGCAAGGGCCTCGGGGCGCCGGTAGGCGCCGCGTTGGCGGGGTCGGAGGAGTTCGTCGAGCGCGCCTGGCGCTTTAAGCACCAGTTCGGCGGCGCCATGCGCCAGGCCGGCATAATCGCCGCCGGCGCATTGTACGCACTCGAGCACAATATCGAACGGCTGCGCGAGGACCATGAGAACGCCGCATTGCTCGCCGGCGGACTCGCACAGATATCCGGCCTCGAGGTGGATGCACCTTCGACGAACATGGTATTCTTCCGAACCACGCCCGGCGGGCTTGGCGCGAGCGAGCTGGCCGAGCGCTTGCGCCGGCGCGGCGTAGCGGTTTCGACGATGGCCGATGGCCGCTTGCGCGCTGTTACGCACCTGGATATCGAACGCGCCGATGTTCTGCGAGCGGTCGAGACTGCTCAGGGCTGTCTCGAGTAGACTGATCACGAAGGAGGTTGTTTATGGGACGCGGAGACCGAAGCAGCCGCAAAGGCAAGTTGTGGCGCAACACCTACGGCAACACCAGGCGCCGTAAGGACAACAGACCTCGACCCCCAAAGCGGAAGCGATAGTGCCCGGCGGGCGCGGCAGTTGCAGCTGTGCCCGGCGGCCACGGCTTGGCCTTCGCAATCCGGAGCAATAGACTGGAGCACATTCGTATGACCGAACGCGCCGCCGGGTCTGCATCTGACCGGGCGGATTATCCTTCTGACCCCTGGGATCTTCTCGCCGAGACCAGTCGCACATTTTACCTCTCGATCTGCAAGCTTCCCGGCGATGTCGGGCGGGTGCTATGCGTCGCCTATCTCCTGTTGCGGGTTTCCGACTTTTTCGAGGACAGCGCGGCACTCGAAGCAACCGAGAAGCTGCGCTGGCTCGAACGCTGGTACGACGCGCTGGGGGGAGAACCCCTGAGCACCGATTGGAGCGCTCAGATTGCAGCGATCGGCGCGACAGAGGTCGACGTCGCCGCCGCACAGCGAGCGCCCATGATCCTCGCCGAGTTCGAGGCTCTGCCGGAGGATATTCGTGAGCCCGTACGACGTCATGTACGTGACTCCACTGCCGGCATGATCCGCTGGATCAACCGGGGACCGTACGTAGTAACCGAGCATGATCTCGACGACTATATGCACGAGGTCGCAGGCCGTGTCGGCTACCTCTCCACCGAGGTGTTCGCCTGGGGCTCGCCTGCAATCGCCAGACGCAAGCGCGAGCTCATGAGCCTTGCCCGTGAAGCAGGGCTGGCGTTGCAGACGGTCAACGTGCTGCGCGGCATCCGGAAGGACTACCAGCGCGGCTGGGTCTACATTCCCACCAGCTACTTCCAACAGGCCGACCTCAATCCGCACCAGATGTTTGAGCCGGCCTACCACCAACGGGCCTTACAGATCGTCAATGTGCTCGCCAACAAGGCCGAGAGGCACCTGCACAGCGCCATCGAGTATGCACAGACAATACCGCGCAGCGAGCAACGAGTTCGTCGTGCTTGTCTTTGGCCGTTTCTGTTCGCAGCTGCGACCGTCGGCGTCAGTCGCAACAATCCCGAGGTCCTGTTCGGCGAAGCGAAGATCAGCCGTGCACAGATCCGCAGGATCGTGCGCGCCACGACGCTGTTCGGCTGGTCCAATAAGTTCATCAGCTGGTATTTTTCCCGGCTCGTGCTTGGCAACGGCACGATGTCATTCTGAACCGGGTTAACGGAAGATCAAAAAGGAAGAACGTATGGATAAGAAGCTTGCGATTGCAGCGTTCCTCACTCTGGTAACGATTTCGACGACTCTCGCCGAGACACCGGGCCGCGCCCCGGGAACCACCTACAGCCCCACAATCGGCGGGGTAGCCGTTCACGACCGCATGTTCGCGCCGATTGTGAATCCGGCGGCGCTCGGCATCGGCAACGCTACCGGGTTCGGACTGGCGCTTCCGTTTCCGGGAGGATACGGGCAAATCGAGGACGACTTCGGTGAGCGTTACTCCTTATTCCTCAACGCCGGAGCGTTCGCCTACAACCTCCGCCGGGAGCCCGAGTTCTATCGCCACAAGCTTGCGTTCGGTACGGGGCTCAGCCCCAGAGTGAACCTCGGCGCAGGGTGGGATTGGGAAGGTGCCGGCTTCACCGGCGGCGAGCTGGATTTGTCGGCGCTCGTACGCCCGCTGCCGGCCCTCTCCACCGGCGTGGTCGCGCACGACGTTACCAGCGTGGACACCACCTACACCTTCGGCGCGGGGCTCCGTCCGCTGGCGCTCTTTGCTCCGCAGGCCGCATCGCGCCTGACGTTCGGACTCGATGTTTTCTGGGAACCGCGCGAGGAGCTGGAGTTCGATACGCTGAGTCTGGCACTCGAACCGCTCGACGGTCTGGAGCTGCGCGCCGGGTGGAACGCACGCGACGAGGTCTTCTCCGCCGGGGTTGAGCTGAGCCTTGCTCATCTGGCATTCGGAACCGGAAGCACAGTGCAGGCAGATGAGCCCGATGAGTTCGCCGACCTCTACGCCTTCGTCCCCTACCGCCGCCGGCGGAGCTTCATCGAGGATCTCACTCCGAAGGTTATCGATTACGATGAGGCGACGCGGATTCGCACGCCGCCGCGCACCTGGCCATGGGCGCCGTACAAGCCGCTCGCCGAGCTCATCGATGATCTCGGGCGCATCGCCGAAGACCCTTCGGTGCAGGCGGTAGTCTTCACCAAACAGAGCTTCGATGCCTCGTTTGCCAACCTGGTTGAAATTCGCAACGTGCTCGAACAGCTAAAAGCGCAGGACAAGAAGATCTATTTCTATTTCGAGGACGTCTCCCACCTCACCTACGCATTTGCCGCGTCGGTAGCCGACGAGATCGTGCTGCACCCGCTCGGCAGCGTGGACATGCGCGGGTTTCATTTCAGCCAGATCTATCTCGGACAGTTTCTCGGCAACTACGGTATCCGCTTCCACAACTTCTCAAGCCACGACTATAAGACCAGCTTCGATTTCCTCAGCGAGCCGGAGATGAGTGACGCCGAGCGCCTGATGTGGACGGCCGTGCTGGACGACTATACCGCGCAGTACGCCGAGCTCATTCGGCATGGGCGCAACGAGCGACTTTCGGACGAGGTCGAGCAACTGATTGCCGAAGGGCCGTTCCTGCACGCCGGACAGGCGCTCGAGGAAGGGCTCGTGGATCAGGTGATGTATCTCGACGAGTTTGAGGACTGGGTCGAGGGCGAGCACCGTTTCGCGCGGGTGACACGGCGCGACCCGACGCCTCCTGCAGTGTATGACTGGGCCCCGGCACCGCGTACGAGCGTTGCGCTGA
>PUPD01000290.1 GCA_003552985.1 Spirochaetaceae bacterium | reverse complement strand
CTTTTACCAACGGAATACAGTGGTCAATCACCGCCTTGAACAGCTCACGCTGGGCGCCGGCACCGCCCATGGTCAGTAGAAACCGGCGCGGCTCACCGGACCGGGCGCGGGCCAACCGCGCTTCGCAGTCGGCCTCTATGTTCTCCACCAGCTCGTGGTCCACATGGTGCCCGGTCAGATGCAGAGCATCACTCGGAATCGGCTTCAGGACGCCGCCCTTCTCATGGAAGCCGTTAAGCGTGCGGAACCCGTAGTACGCCGCCGGCCCCTGCACACCGTGTCTCGCACCCTCAGTAAGCTGAAACGCCATCGGCCAGTTGTCGAACATCATATCGACGACATTCGGCATGCCGGCGGCAATCGCTCCCATGCAGTTCCACATATGGGCGGTCAATACCGGAATCTCGGACGGCAACGCCTCGTGCAGATTTCGGAACAGCTCACTCATCTTGTAGTCTTTGACGTTGGTTTTGAGAAACCGCCACGGCCACCCCACAATCCAGCTGTTTAGCAGCCACCACAGCCCCGGCAAGGTACGCTCGCCGGTTGTGACCGATTCCCATACGTAGCGGTCGAACAGTTTGCTTCGTTGCGACAGGCGCGACCAGCGGCTGTACCACTCGTTGCAGAAATTGATCACGTCGCGCGTAATTCCCGGAATTGCAAGCAGATCAAGCCAATACGGCCTGAACCCCATCGCCCGTGCGGCGGACGCGCCGGCCATAGCAATACGGTAGTGCCCAAAGCCCATGCGAATCGTGGAGATGACGACGGTCCCCTCAGACTCAACCGGGTCGCCGTGTGTACCGCGCACGATGTCGCGCACTCCAAAGATCGGCCCAAGCTGCGGGGCGTCCACGACGCTCAGCTCGTATTGCTCCCTGGGATCATAGTTAAACTTGCGGACGAACATCGCTTGCCAGCGATCAACCGCACGCGATTGCGACCGTGTGATCGGGTTGCCGTACACGAGATACCGGCCGTTCAGCTTTTGCATGGTTCTCCCGTCTGCGTTATTGAGATAGCGGCAAGGCGTGCACCCTACTTGGTGCGTTTCAGGACACCGTGCGCCTACCGGCACTACCTTGGATCGGCGGGCCGTTTTCAGCCGCCGTCACTGTTCTTTCTTCCGCAGGAACTGATCGACGACTTAGTCCCTGATGTAGCTGAGCTCAATCGCGATCTTTCCGAACAAACGCCCGGGCTCTTGTTTCTGCCTGGCCAGGACCTCGTCCCGCTGTTCTCTCGTCATCGTTCTGATCGTCATCAGAAACTCCCCCAATCCGCTCATGCGAGCCAGTATTATCGGCCATTATCGTTGACTCCTGACACAGCGATTACGCACACCGTGATACTACCACCCTTGCATATACAGCGAAAAGTCGCGGCGAGCACCGTCGGTTGACTCTCTGAGAGGTTTTTCCGGTCCGAGCGGCCTATACCGGTCATGGACTTGTGGCGACCGCCCTTCTCTGATAAGCTTAAGCCAAGTCATGGAAGCAACAATGATGCCAACCACAGTCTGCCTGGTCCGCCATGGCGAGACCGACTGGAACGCTGCTAAGCTGACTCAGGGCAGCACAGACATCCCTTTGAACGAAACCGGCCGGGAGCAGGCGCTCGCTACGGCACGCGCGTTGGAGCGCGAAACCTGGCATGCGGTCGTCTCCAGCCCGCTGAGCCGCGCGCTCGAAACGGCCGAAATCATCGCGAGCGCTATAGGAATCGCCGAAGTGGAGCCTGATGAGCGCCTCATGGAGCGCAACTACGGGCAAGCCGAAGGTATTCCCATTACCGAACGCGACCACCTTTTTCCAGACAAGCGAATCCCCGGAGCCGAACCGTGGGAGTCGGTACAAGAACGCATGCTCGCCGCCCTCACGAGTATCGCCGAGCGTCACCCCGGCAACCGCGTCGTTGTCGTCGGGCACGGCGCTGCCATCACGGCGTTGTTGACCCACCTGTCAAACGGGGTGATCAACCGCAAGACGGTACGGCTGAAAAACGCCAGCATGAACCGCCTCAGATACGACGGCAGCTGGGAAATCACGGCCTACAATCAGACCGCAGACGACAGTACAGACGTAATCACGTCTTCAAACCGCTCCAGGGCCGCACCCAGCGTCGCCTCGTCATGAGCGGCCGAAACCGTGAAGTCGGTGTGAAAATACAGGCCCTTCTCGATGCAGGTTCTGAAGAACCGCTTGGTCATCTCCCGGTCCACCCGCGCAAGATCAGCATAGCTCAGGACAGGCTCACGCGTCCCCACAAAAACGTGGAAGCCGGCCCCAAGGCCTTGCACCCACGCCGGGAACGAATAGGAATCGATCAAAGACTGTAACTGTTCATAGAACGTTCGCGCGCGATGCAGAAACGTCGGATAGAAGTCCGGTTGCGCGAGGATCTCGAGAACCGCATTGCCCGCGGCAATCCCGAGTTGGTTGCCGGAGAACGTTCCTCCGGCGATCACCGGGTCAACCGGGTCCATTATCTTTTGCATGATCTTTGTACTACCCGCAACGACGCACAACGGAACATCATTGGTGAGGGCCTTGCCGAGCACGCAGATGTCCGGGGTCACCCCGTAATACCCCTGCCCACAACTGAGGCCCGTTTTGAATCCCGAGAGCACCTCGTCGAAAATCAGCACAACATTGTGCTTGTCCGCCAGGTCACGCACGCCGGACAAGTAATCGACCGAGGTCAGGAAACAGCCGTTGTTGTAGTCAATGACGTTCATGATTATGCCGGCAATGCGATCGCCGTGCTCCCTAAGCGCTTTCTCCAAAACGCCGAGGTTGTTCCAGGGCACGGTGACGGCGAGAGAATCGAGCAATTCTGGAACCCCGGCCGTACGTCCGATCACGCGCGAAAAACCCCTGCCTTCATTGTCATAATCCACCTTTGCCGCGAGGTTGTTGGCAAGAAGATAATCGTGGCCTCCATGGAAATGCCCGTCGATGCGTACGATCAGGTCTCGCCCGCTATGACCACGCGCGAGGCGCAGGGCCAAGAGCGTCCCCTCGCTGCCGGAGTTGACGAATCGAATCTGCTCGGCAGCGGGAACTGCCTCACAAACCTTGCGGGCAAACTCGATGGTGTCTTCGCTATCCAGGCCCGCATAGAAACCCTTCTCAAGACTTTGAATCACAGCTTGTTTGACTGCGGGCTGATCGTGACCGAGAAGCACCGCTCCATGACACATGAAGAAATCTATGTACTCTTTGCCGGTTACATCGCGGAATCGCGGTCCGCCGGCGGAGACGGCATACATGGGCTCGCCGGTGAACTGATTGGCACGAAAGCTGGAGGACATCCCGCCCGTCAGATAGCGAGCAGCTGAGCGCTGCCACTGCGATAATCCTTTGCTACTCACTTGATCTCTCCCTCTCACTGGTGGTCCGGTAATCGTCGATTACGCCCGTTACTGCTGGGGCCGCTGGGCGACCGCTGTCCGGTGAAACGTGGGCTTAAGCTGCTCGTACAAATCCTCATAGATGCGGAAAGACTGCTCGTAACCCGCGCTTAGGTTAGGATCCGGTCGCAATTCGGAACCGTTGAGCCGTGAAACGGGCCAGTCTGTCAGCTGGTTGAGCTCGCCGGCCGCCACAGCTCCTACCATAGCCGCTCCCAAGCCGGTGGCGTTATGAGGCGAAGTGTGAGCGATGCAGGGTAGTGCGAAGACGTCGCAAATCAACTGCTTCCAGAAGCTGCTGCGCAGCCCGCCTCCCAAGAGCATAATCTGCCGGAAGGTAACGGTTTTCTCGATCAAAGCCTCGAGCACCGTCCGAAGCGCGAACGCCACACCTTCAAACACCGCTCTGACTACATGCTCACGGTTGTGGCTCAACGTGAACCCGACAAACGCACCCCGAGCGTGGGGATCCCAATACGGAGTGCGCTCACCCATCAGGAGCGGCAGGAACAACAACCCGTCCGCTCCCGGGATCGCCTGCATTGCGGTCGCCTCCAGCTCGTCGAACTCAAGCCCCGAGCTCTGTTCTGGTCGGCCGAGTAGAATCCCCCGAACCCAATCAATACAGATCCCTGCACTCTGAACAGACCCGCAGGCGTTACAGCTGGTACCGTCGGGATCATAGAAGTTCTGAAGCCGCATATGCGGGTCGATTAACGGCTCCGCGAGTAACGTCGACATCCAGGCGCTGCTTCCCACATGTACGTAACTCGTTGTATTGTCCACAACCCCGGCACCACGGGTAGCCGCAGCCGCATCACCGCAGCCGTAGGCAACCGGTATCCCTGATGGCAGGCCGAGAGTCCTTGCCGCTGCCTCTGATAACGCGCCGCGTCCGGCGATTGAAGGGTGAATCTCGGGGAACTTGGCTGGGTCAAGCCCAACGGCACGGATCAGATGCTCGGCCCAGCATTTGTTGTGGATATCGAGCGCGGCAGTTAGCGACGCGTCCGAGAAGTCGGTGGCGTACATATTGCCGGTAAGACGGTAGCCAACATAGTCCTTCGCCTGCAGGAACACCGCAGTGCGGTTGTAGACCGCCGGTTCGTTGCGAGCAAGCCACATGATCTTCGGCAGCGAGAAGTGCACGTCGGGCCGATTACCGGTCAATCGGTAGAACTCCGGCTCCGGAATAATCTCATTGATCAACTCCCGCTCTCGGGAGCTGCGAGAATCCAGGTGAATAATGGCGTCATAGCTGGGATCCCCCGCACTGTCGAGTGGAACGCAACCATTCATCTGGCCGCAGAGCCCGATCCCGCAGATTGTCGCAGGATCGATCTCGATTTTCTCACAGATAGCCCGCGTAACCCGCACAACAGCCTCCCAGTAATCGGTGGGCCGCTGCTGTCCCCAACCGGGGCGCGGATAGCGTGTATCATAGTTTTCGGTTTGTGCTGCTAACTCGGTGCCTTCAAGCGTGAACAGACAACACTTGGTACCGGTCGTACCGATATCGTAGGTAAGCACAAGCGATCCAGAATGCTGCCTTGCCACGTGTCGCCCCTTTTGAGATTGCCGGCTTGGCGACAGCGCGCTATAGGGCCTGTTCGAGGACAGCGCGCAACTCGGCCTCGGTGAGCTCAATGGGATTGCCCTTCATGCTGCTTGCACGTTGCGCCTTCCCGACCGCCTCCGGAATGAGATCCGCCACCAGTCCGAGCTCCCCGAGAGACGGAATACCGAGGTCGTTGGTCACCTCAACAGCCCAGTCGATCAGGTCCCCCGCCTGCACGTCCGAGTCACCGATCAGCAACTGCGTCGCCTGGCGATAGCGCACCAGCGCCAGGTTTTCAGGATCCCGCGACTGCAACGCTCCGAGATTGGCCCGAGTCACCGGGCCGAGCAGCCGCGCGCACAAGGCTCCATGGGGAGCAGCGATGAGGCCGCCCAGCGGGCCGGCAAAGCCGTGTACGGCGCCGAGCTTGGAGTTGGCCAACGCAATGCCGCTCATCATGGCTGCAAGCGCCATATCCTCACGCGCCGAGCGGTTCTCAGGCTCTCGGTAGACAGTCCTCAGACTGCGACCAACCCGAACCAGCCCCTCGCGGCATACTGCATCCGTCATCGGATTCGCCTGATTGGAGACATAGGTCTCGAGTAACTGCGTGCAGGCATCCAGCCCGGAGGCCGCGGTGACCTGCGGCGGCGAGGTAAGCGTCAGCTCCGGATCAACGACTGCATACTTCGGCAGCAGGAATGCGCTGCGCACGCTCACCTTCACCTTATGCTCGGGAACCCCGATGACGGCGTTGCGAGTGACCTCGGTACCGGTGCCCGCAGTGGTGGGGACGGCACAAAACGGTAAGGCCGGATTACCCAGCGGTTTCCCGGCCCCGACGACCTCCAGGTACTCGCTCAACTCACCGGGGTTGGTCATCAGGCCGGCGACCACCTTGCCGGTGTCCAGCACGCTTCCGCCGCCTACCGCTACGATGGTATCCGGGCGGTGTTCGCGCGCCGCTGCCAGCACCTGCTCCACAACCTCCACCGTCGGCTCGCCGTGAATGGAATGCCGCACTAGCTGCAGTCCGGCGTTAGAGAGCTCGCTCTGAATGCGATCATAATGATCGCCGCTCTTCCCCGTGATGAGAAAGACCCGCTCCCCGGCAGAGCCGGCAAGCTCACCGAGTTTCGCGCTGCTTCCCAGGCCGAAGATGATGCGGCCTGCCGTCGCAAACTCAAAGTTCATGTGCTGCCCCTTCGTTTCGCCGAATGATCCTGTCGTTATAGCCGTGCGCTGCCGATTGTAGCACCGGCAGCTACCGCAGAGTCAAGCTGAACGAGGCGGGCTGCCGTGGTTATGCCGCGGTCGACAGCCGGGCCTTCGGTTATCGCAGGCTCACCGCGGTATTGCCTGCAGTGCCCGTTGTCTCAATCGGCACTGCGTCGTATACTGTGCCCCAATGCACGACGGTAGCTCCTCGAACCCCCACTTGTTTGTGATCTTCGGTGTGACCGGTGACCTCGCGCAACGCAAGCTGTTGCCGGCGTTTTACCATGTAACGCAGCGCGAAGGGTGCGAAGCTGATGCGTTTCTGCTAGGGGTGGGAAGACGATCCTGGAGCGACGCTGAGTTCAGACAACACGCCAAGGACGCGCTGGGTGCGGCCGAAATCGGTACCCCTGGAGGCAACGGCTGGTGCGATGACCACATCTTTTTTCACGGCGTCGAAGACTACGAAGCAGCCGAAAGCTTCGCCGGTCTGCGCGCGCGGATAGAACAGATTGAGCGCGAGCACCACCTGCCGAGCAATCGTATCTACTACCTCGCACTGCCTCCGGAGACCTTTGAGAGCACCGTTACCGGGCTCGGAGAGTCGGGGCTTGCGCATAGCGAAGGCTGGACCCGTCTGGTGGTGGAAAAGCCGTTCGGCAAAGATCTGCAAACCGCGCGCGAGCTCGACCGGCTCATTCACCGCCACTTCACCGAAGATCAGGTGTATCGAATCGATCACTACCTTGGGAAGACCACGGTGCAGAATCTGCTGGTGTTCCGCTTCGGCAACGGGATGTTTGAGCCGCTGTGGAATCGCGATCGCATCAGCAGGGTAGAGATAACCGTCGGGGAGGACCTGGGAGTAGGCTCGCGCGGCGGATACTACGATACTGCCGGCGCCCTGCGCGACATGGTGCAAAACCACATCATTCAGTTGCTGAGCCTGGTTGCGATGGAGCCGCCCACGGCGTTTGAGGCCGAGTCGATCCGCAGTGAAAAGGTCAAGGTGGTGCGTTCCATCACCCCGATCTCCCATCGCGACGTCGTGCTCGGGCAGTACGGCTCCGGGAGCATCGGAGGGGAACCGGTTCAGGGATACCTTTCCGAAGCGCGGGTTGCCCCCGACTCACAGACCGAGACCTATGCGGCGTTGCGGCTTCATGTGGATACCTGGCGCTGGCATGGGATTCCGTTCTATGTTCGCACCGGCAAACGCCTGCCTGCGCGCACCACCAAAGTCGCGATCGTGTTCCGTGACGCCCCGCTGCGGCTTTTCAAGGCTTTCAAGCATCAGCCGGTCCCTAACGTACTGGTGATCTCCATTCAGCCGGACGAGGGCTTCGACCTGTTCTTCGAAGTGAAAACACCGGATCGCGATTTTAGGGTCGACACCAAACGCCTAACCTTCCGCTATCAGGATCAGTTCGGGCGCATCCCCGAGGCCTATGAAACGCTGGTGTCCGACATCGTCGCCGGCGATCAGACGCTGTTCGTGCATCGCGACGAAGTGGAGGCCTCCTGGAAGCTGTTGACCCCGCTGTTGGGGCACAAGCCGCCGGTGGCGCCTTACGAGGCGGGAACCTGGGGCCCGAAAGAGATCTACGATCTGCTGCCGGACTGGGTGGATTTTTGCCTGCGAGAGCCGGCGGAGGCCGATCAGGGAGAGAGCCCGTGACGGTATCGCCGGACCGCATCAGAATCAGCTCTTCGCCTCAGGCTTTGGCACAGGCGGCGGCCGAACACATCGAATCGGTTTCCGCAGAGGCCGTCGCCGAGCGCGGACGCTTCGTGGTGGCGCTGGCCGGTGGTTCTACCCCAAAGCGGCTCTACGAGCTTCTCGCGCGGCGGAACCGTTGCAACTGGGCCGGTTGGCTAGTGATGCTCGGAGACGAGCGTGTTGTTCCCTCTGACCATTCTGAAAGCAATACCGCGTTGGTGGGCGCAACGCTGCTGGACCGTGTTCCGATCCCGTCCTCACAGTGCATTCTGCCGCGGATCGCTGAAGGCGACGATCACCGCAGCGTCGCCGAGGCCTATGACGCTCGCCTGCGCCGGCTGTTGGCCGATTCCGGCGGGGCGCTGGATCTGGCTATTCTCGGTCTCGGGAGCGATGGGCACACCGCCTCTCTCTTCCCGGGTGACCGGGCGTGTCTGGGTGAAAGAAAGCGCCTCGTCTGCCCGGCTACCGCGCCGCCGGACACTCCCATTCGACGGCGGATTACGCTCACCTATCCGGTATTGCAGCAGGCACGCACCGTCATCTTTCTGATAACCGGCGAGTCCAAACGGCATGTGGCGGCGGAACTCCTGGCCGGTAGCGGACGACGTTCGAGCTATCCGGCGGCACGCTTTGTTCCGGTGCTGCACGCCTATTGGTATCTCGACGCAGTGGCAGCGGCCGGCCTACCCGCGCTTACAAGTTAGTTAGAAGATTCCCGGGCTCCATTTCAGAGAGATGAAGAGCCAGATCGTCACCACAAGCAGGATAAGCCCGCTGAGGGCAAGAAGTGCGATCTGAACCACCGAAGGCGGCGAAGCTGCTTGAGCCATCATCAAGGTCACGGCGATCGCGCCGCCGACGAGGCTCAGATTCTTGACCATCAGTATCGGTGCGAAGATCAGGCCCCACAGATTTTTGCGCAATAGCAGCACTCCGACGACGATCGAGGACGGAGCGACGAGCCCGAGATCGAGTGTTTGGGCCACCAAATGACCCTCGGTATCTATCACGAGCTGAGGGGTTCCCCCGGTCACCGCTTCCCAAACCGGGCCGATCCAGACCGAAAACGTTGCCACCCCGACGAGGATCAGCACCGCCGCGGTTGTCTTGACCACCGCTTCCCACAATACCGACTCATCGATATCCGAATCCACAACGTCACGCAGCGCGAGTACGAACGCGAAAAAGGAAATCGAGAACAGGACCACATAGACCAGGAAGTATCGGTTGACTGTGAGCCCGAGCGCATAACCGCCGTAGCTATAGACGAAGTAGGCCAGTATCCCGGCATGTGCGAGCATACCGCGAATGGTTCCGAACATCGCCAGCACCAGGAATATCGCAAGCGCCGGTACTGCAAAGAACAGCGTTACTGCGTCCAGCCCCTGAGCTTGAGCAGCGCGTCTTGCAGTTTCAGCCTCGTACGGGTCGGCCCCGAACAGACCGCCGATAGCCACCCAGGCAGCGAGCACAATGATCAGGCCTGACAGGATATACAGGATGAGCTGACGACTTCCCATGGGTTTGCCTCCGAGTAGACAGTGTAGTCGCCGAGCTCACCCCCGTCAACAAATCAGAACGCGTCGCCCGCTCCCACATAGAACTGTGGGGCGCCCTCGGGCTCCGAGTAGGCGACATTGAGGCGCAGTACGAAACCGGAACCCGGATCGAGCTGAAAGCGCAAGCCTGCACCGCCGGCAGCAACCAGATCCTGCCCGTCCAGGCCGTCGATCTCCGAGGCTACCTGCCCGACTCCGCCGAAAACCTCGAGGCCGAAACGCCATAGATAAGGACTGCGGTACTCCGCCTGGGCGGCCACCAGAGTACGGTCCCGATAGCGTCCCTCGGTCAGCCCGCGCAGGAGTGATGGTCCGCCGAGCCTTGGCAGCTCCTGAAACGGGGCGGTATCAAGCACATGCTCGAATACGTACTGGGTCGCGATCCGATGGTCACCGAAGAACGGCGTTATCTGTACGTACTCGGCCGCGACGCTGCCGTACCGCTCCGCCGAGTCCGGCAGGGTATGCCCCAGGCGCAGCGAGAATGCAGCTCCGGAGCGCGGGTCGAAGGTCGTCGGCCGGCTGTCATAACGGAACTCCACCATCGGTAGCAACACGGTGGCCCCGTCACTGCCCGAAACCGTGCCGCTGTCGAGCAGCCCTCCCTCGTCGGGGTCCTCCACCCAGTGCCGGGTCGCCCTGAACCGGGGGCCGACCCTGAACCGCGGCAGAAACTGAAACAACGCACCAAGCTCCCCGGACAGCCGGCGCTCGACGTACTGCTCTGCATCTTCGGCGTCGCTGCCGATGCCGAAGAAATCGGTCGGAACCTCGGTAAACGTAAAATCGTTTTCAAGCAGCAGGCGATCCCGGAGCAGATACTGATTGCTCTCCACCCCGAAACGATACGCGGTTGTGGTGGTGTAAAAGGCCGACAGCAGCAGCGTGTTGTCAGGCCGAGCACGCGCCTCAACGCCCCCCGTCTCACCGGGCCCTGCCGGTGGAACAGGCGATTCCGGTGGAGGCCCGACCGGGTCGTAGACGATCAACGCCGCCGCCCCGAACAGCCACCCGAGTTCCGGTGTGTACCCGATCTGAGGGTAAAACACGGCTCTGAAGGCGGGATCATCATCGTCGTCGTCGCGGTCGCTGTTGTTCTCCAGCTGAACAGGCTGCACCTGCCGGCGGGTGAGGCTCTCAGCGGTGAGGCTTTCAACAGTGTGGCGTTCACCTGTGTTGCTCTCAGAAACCCGGCCCTCCGATCCCTCGGGGGGAGCAGCCCACGACAGAGACAGCCCCGGGCCGATCAGTAGTACCGCCCACAGCGCCAACATCCGGATCGTTCCTGCAGGCATGGTCTTCAAAACAGCGCGACCTCGCCGTTTGCGGTGACATGTTCGGGCAGGTAGGCCTTCACCAGCTCCCGGGCAGTGGGCTCATCCACGACCAGCTCGTTCATATACCCGGCCTGCAGGGCAGCATGCAGCCCCTGAACCTTGGCTCGGCCGGCGACAACGCACAGGGCACGATCAACCGACTGAAACAGGTGCAGCGGCGGCCCGCTTGCACGCTGATTGAGCGGGATGTCCGCCCAGCTGCCGTCGGCACGATAGAACACAGTGGAGATATCACCCACCACTTCCTCCCGTTTGAGCTCCTCTAGGTCTTCGGGCTCAAGATAATCGCCGGCGTAGACACGGCTCGGCACCCCCGCATGCACTGCGCCGACGCTGTACAGCAGCACATCGGCCTCTTGTTGCTGTTTGAGGATCGCCTGAATACTACGCTCACGCCATAAAGCGCGTTTGGTATCTTCGTAATCGAAAAAGCTCGGGACCGGAAACAGCTGCACACTCGCCTGATAGTTGTCGGCAAAACCCTGCAGGATGTTTGCGGCATAGCGGTTATCAGAGAGTGCGGTGTTCGCCGACCCGTTGAGCTGCACGATTTTCATCCCGATCAGCACCTTCGGTATCAGATGCATGCTGATCTCGCTGATTGTCGTGCCCCACGCAATGCCCAGCACCTGGTGACCGACAAGCACCTGATTCAGATATTTTGCAGTGTAGCGCGCGACGCGCTCGAGCCATACCGACTCGCCGGCATAACTCGGCACCGGCACAATATGCACGCGCTTTAGCGCGAACCGGTTGCAGATGATGGTCTCGAGCGGGCTGAGGCGAGTACGCGTGTCATAGACCTTGATATCGACGATTCCGTGCTGCCGGGCGTAGCTCAGTAGTTTCGAAACCTTGGGTCGAGAGAAGCCCATCTCCCTGGCAATCTGCTCGGTGTTCAAGTCCTGGTAATAGTATAGCGTGGCGACCCGGTAAGCCTCATCGAAGATGCGCTCCTCGCTGTTCATCCTCTGGTAGTAGTTCGTTCGGTCACTCACAAACCTTCGCCTTCGCGTATCCTTGACCTGCGGCCCGACCGCCGCCGGTTGGGCGTCGAACTATGCAATCCTGAGCTTAGCCAAGCACGCTCCGCCGAGCGCGCGGTGTCACCGCCAAGCATACCGGTAACACCGCTGTAACGCAAGCAAGACACCGGTCTGCCGGCCTGATCGCCGGGTAGCCCGGCAGTTTGCTCGCCTGCCGGCTACGGCTGCGTGCGCGGCTGGAGGTGCGCGCCTACTTCTGATACTCTCCGCGAATCATCGCCGGGGTATGTCGCATAATCGGCAAGAGCACGCGGGTAGCGACGCGCACGCCGTGTACCGAACCGGGAAGGTTGACGATAATGGTGTCGCCCTTCATGCCCGCGACCGAGCGCATGAGCATCGCGAGCGGAGTCTCCTGCATGGCCGAAGCCCGCAATGCCTGGACGATACCGGGCAGCTCACGATCGCAGTACGCAGCGGTTACCTCCGGAGCCACCTCGTGCTGAGCAATACCGTTACAGCCGGCGGTGAGCACGTAATCGTATGCCGCGGAGTCCTCGAGTGCCGTCCGAATCGCCTGCGGTTCCTCACCCACCGCGCGGCGGTGCAACTCCACATCCGCCAACCCCACCCGTAACGCCGATTCGATCTCGCCGCCCCACGGATCCACCTCGCCTTCACGACTTACTCTGTCGGAGATTGTGACAATACTAATCCTCACGCCGGTCCTTCCTCACTCGAGCTGTTCCTTGGTCTTCTCAACCAGTTGCACTCCGTCGATTCGCATATCCTTGTCGACCGCTTTGCACATATCATACACCGTCAGACACGCGACCGAAACAGCGGTCAGCGCCTCCATCTCAATACCGGTCTTGTCGGTGCAGACTGCGCGCGCCGAAACCGCAACACCGTCTGCAATCAGCTCAAGCTCAACCTCGAGCTGATCGATCGCGATATTGTGACACAGCGGTATCAGATCAGCCGTGCGTTTGCCTCCGGTGATGCCCGCGATGCGCGCCGTCGCCAGCACGTCACCCTTGGCGAGCGCATTGTCGCGCACCAGCTGCAGCGTTTCCGGGGCCATGCGGACCATCCCGCGGGCGGCCGCGGTGCGCCGCACCTTCGGCTTCGGCGAAACGTCTACCATGCGTGCCTGGCCATGCTTATCAACGTGACTGAGTCCCATAGGCTATCCCCCAATCTGCACCATCGGACGATTGGTACAGACCGTTCCGTACAGAGGCTTGGCCAGCACGGTCTGTTCTAGACTTTCGCGAATATTATCCATATCGACCGGGATCTCAGTGTTGGAATGCAAACACGGTTTCAAGTTGCCGTCGGCGAGCAGGCGAATCCGGTTGCACTCCAGACAGTTTGGAGGGCGATCGAATCGGTATTGATTGAGCTTCTCGGTCGTCAGCTCGTAATGATTGATCAGCTGTAAGGTCATCCCCCTTTGATCGCAGAACTGCTGCATCACGCGAATCTCATCCTCGGAGGTGTCGTTGAGGACAACCATATTGATCTTGATTGCGAAGCCGTGCGTTCGTGCCGCCTCGATGCCACGCATCGCCTGCTCGAGTCGACCGTTTCCGGTGAGCTGAGCATATTTTCGGCCGTCAAGCGAATCAAGCGAGATATTGACCCCGTCCAGACCCGCCTGCGCGAGCGCTGCCGCATACCGCGGCAACAACGCTGCGTTAGTTGTCATCGCAAGGTGCTCCACATGGTCGCAGGCCTTGATCCCGGCTACGATCTCGACAATGTCGTTGCGCACCAACGGCTCACCGCCTGTAAGCCGAACCTTGCGTATGCCGATCTGTCCGGCCTCCTGCACGATCCGAATAATCGTAGCGGCCGAGAGGCGCTCTTCGCTGCTCCGGGGCAGCACGCACCCGGCCGGCACGCAGTAGCTGCACAACAGATTGCAGTGTTCGGTTACCGAGATCCTGAGATAGCTGATCTCGCGGTCATATCGGTCTAACATCGAGTACCATTCCTTTTGACAACCGCTCGACTCCTGCATCAAGCGCGAAGAGACAGTTTGCCTCGCTCAGGGCATTAATATGCGCCGAGCCCTGATACGACAGCGGACGCACCATCCCGTTCTCGATCACCGCCGGCAGAAACTCCAACCGATCTGAGGACTTTCGGTACACCTCCTCACTCAGCGTCGCTCGCACGGCCGGCGGTTCCCCGCTAACCCCGCTGATATGGAGCAGGAGGCGACGAACCAGTACCTCGCACAACACGAAGGTTGATACCGGATTACCGGCGAGACCGAACACGAAGGCGTCACCCTTACGGCCGAACAGCGTAGGTTTTCCGGGCTTGAACGCGATGCGATGGAACCCAATCTCGACCCCACAGCGGCTCAGCACGCCGGGTACGAAATCGAAATCACCCATTGAGACTCCCCCGGAGAGGATCACGAGATCAGATTCCCGCAGCGCAATCTCGACCACTTCAGCGAGCCGATCGCGGTCGTCGGCGACGATGCCGTGGTTCGTGGTCGTGCAACCGTAGCTCTGCAACTGAGCCGTAATCTGATAGCCGTTGCTGTTGTAGATCTGCCCCGGCCCAAGCTCGTCGCCCGGAGCCCGGAGTTCCGAGCCGGTAGAGATTATGCCGGCGTGCGAACGACGCGCAACCTCCAGCTCGGCGATGCCGACCGACGCGAGCACACCGATGTCCTGTGGCCGCAACACCCGCGGACCCAGCACCGGATCACCGGCTCGGCAGTTCTCCCCCGCTTTGATCACGTTTTCCAGCGGTTCCGGTTCGGTGATCTCGACCTCATCGCCCTCCCGCCGCGTGTACTCCCGGCGGATCACCTTGTCGGCGCCGAGCGGTAACATCGCTCCGGTCATGATCGCGGCGCACTCGCCGTCCTGCAGACTGCCGGTGGGGTGATCGCCCGCCGAAATAGTTGCGACGACGTGATAGCGGGAACGGCGGTCGGCTGCTCGGACCGCGTAGCCGTCCATCGCGGCTTTGTCGAACGGCGGAGACGCGATTCGGGAATGCGCATGTCCGGGCATGATGCGCCCGCAGGCGCGGTCGATCGGAACCTCTTCAATTGGGAGCCTATAGCTGATGCTGTCGAGGTACTCGAACACTTTCGGAGCTTCAAGCATTGCTACTCTCGCGGTGCCGACGGAATAGGGGTTACGCGGCCCTGCCGCACGCAAACCATACTACCGTAGTAAGCTACATTTTGCAAGGAAAAATTATCTATATAGTTCGTACGGTGTTCCGGCTGCCTGCCGACTCAGCGATCCCGCTGCGGCTCCATTCGGATCACGACCTCACGATCGAACTCCAAACCGGAGAGGCTGCGGACCAGGCCGTCGAGAATATTCACGACCAGCCGCTCGACGAAGCTGTTGAGCGGAACCTCTTTGTCTCCGTTCTTGATCGAAACCTTCCAGGTCATCGGTTCCCTCCTCACGTGTGTAGATCGCTCAGTTCATATTCCCAAACACCGTCCTGTCCGGATACCTCCAGGATCGGTTCCTTGAGTATCTTCGGATCGGCGAACACCCAGTGGTACGGCTGTTCCCGGTCGGCCCATTCCGATTCGCTGTTCTCGCACACCTCGACAAGCTCCACGCTGCCCACTATGGCGTTGACGCGAAAGAACGGCTCCTCGTTCTCACCATGATATTGGTGGTATACGTCTGAAAGCAGATTATACTCACGCCTCACTCGTCGCGGCTGCCGCCGCTCGTTCTTGAGGTACACGCTGATACCCGCCTCGCGGAACGCAATATAGCGCGACCGCCGCTCCAGCGCCGCGACCTCATCCATAAGCCGGTTGAACTCGTTGATTACCGGCAGCGGATACTCATCCAGCGCCGGCATGCCGCGAATTGCCACCCTCCCGGCCGACTGCACGAAAACCCGCCCTCGAAACTCGGTTCGTTCACTGCGGCTGTCCACATCTTTGATGCCGTAGCATGCGAGATACGACAATGGATTCTTGAGTGAGATACAGGTCAGTTTCTTCATAGCGGTTCTGCGCCGCATTCTACACGAAAACCCCTCAGATTCACCACACCCAAGCTGTCTCCGGTGGACGCGGCCGGCGAGCGTGGCCGACAGCCCGGAGGACAGCGCGGCGGGCGGCCCAGCGGGCGCCGGTGACCGGTGGCCAGGAACCGGCCGGCTGGTCCGGTCAGGGTCAGGGTCCGAGCTCGAACAGCTTCACCCCTTCGTCGGTGAAGCGCTCCTTGACCGCCGCAACCGCCGCGCGGACTCCGGCCGCCTCGGCTTCGTCGCAGTAGATTATCAGCAGGAAGTTGATCTCCGGCCAGATATGGTCGCCCTGCCGGGGCCCGCTTGTACCGACCCCCGAAACATCATCGATCCGGGTATAGTAGCTGCCGACCTCTCGGCTCTGCAGCTCCTGAAAAAGGTCCTCTTCCACCGATCGATTCGCTACGATTTCCAGTCGTCTCATCAGCCGTCCTTTCTTCCGTTCATGCGCTCATGGCTGCCGCGTCGTTTCCGGCGCGCTCTCGCGCTCCGAGTCGTGCTCGCCCTCGGCCTCTCGGTACGCTCCGCCGTTCCCGCGCCGCCCGTTGCCCTGGTCGCGCAGCCGCGCTTCATGCTCGGCAGCGAGCCGATGGGCGCGCTCGCGGCGCACGCGCTTGCGTTCGAGTTTGCGTACCTTGCGTCGATCGGAGATCCCGTTGAAGATGGCGTAGAGTACCGGCACCAGAAAGAGCGTCAGGAGCGTTGCGACCGAGAGACCACCGACCACCGTCAGTCCGATCGGCTGAATCAGCGACGAGCCTTCACCCTGGAAAAACGCCACCGGCGTCAATGCCAGAATGGAGGTCAGCGAGGTCATCATGATCGGGCGAAGGCGGTTTCCGCCCGCTTCCACGCAGGCGTTGTAAATACTCAAGCCTCGCTTCCGCAACAGGTTCGTGTAGTTCACCAGCACGATTCCGTTGTTAACCACAATACCGACCAGCATCACCAGCCCGACGATCGTGAAGAGACTGAACGCCTGCCCGACCAAGAGGTAGAGCCACACCACCCCGATCAGAGTCAACGGTACCGTGAAGATGATAATGAAGGGGTCGAGGAACGACTCAAACACGCTCGCCATTACGCCGAACACCAGCAGCACGCTGACGAACAGAATAATGAGCAGGGTTCGTCCGTAGTTCATCAGATCCTGGTAGTCGCCGGCGTACTCGATGCTGAGATCGCCCTCGATCGGGATGTTCTCGGCCACCAGCGCACGGATGCGCGGCTCTACCTGAGCGATGTTCGAGCCGGGAGCAAGCCCCGCCTGCACCCGCACCGTGCGCGCCTGATTCTCTCGTCTGATTTCAACCGGGCCGGTAGTGCGTTCGAGCTCTGCGAAACTGGAAAGCGGAATCCGCCGTCCCTGTTCATTCATCACGAAGATGCGCGTGAGATCCGGAATCTCGCGACGATCCCGCTCAGGCAGATTCAGCAGAATGTCATACTCATCGCCCCCGCTGCGCAGCTGCGACGCGGTGATACCTTCTATATTGGCACGGATCTCGCTTGCGACCGCGTCTATGTTGAGCCCGAGCGCCGCCATCCGCTCACGGTCCACCCGTATATCGACCTGCGGCAACCCATCGCGGAGATTTATACGCGGTTCGGTCGCCTCGCTCACGTGGTCCTGCAGCAGATCCCTGATCTGCGTGGCAACCGCCCGCGCACGATCGAGATCGTTGGTCCGCACACGGATATCGATCGGCGTGCCGCCGCCTCCCGGCCCCATGCCGCCCGAGCCGAACTCAAACTCGACAGACGGGAAGCGCTCGAAATGCGGACGAAGCTTCTCCTGGATCTGGGTTTCGGTTTCAATGCGCTCACCGAACGGAGGCAACGTGATCGTCAGCTCGCCCCGATTCGACCGTGGTGCGGCCAGGAACCCTCCGCCGCCGATCTGCATGAAGATATCCCGGTATCCTTGCACCTCGCGCTCCACGATCTCCTGCAGCTCAAACATCACCCGCCGCGTTTCATCGAGCGTGGTGCCGACCGGCAACGTGGCCGTCAGCTCCACCGCGTCGCCTTCATCAGACGGCAGAAGCTCGAAGTCCCCGAGCGGAATCAGCGCCGCGGTTCCGCCGAACACCACGATCACGAGCAGAATCGTAAGCACCTTGTGACGGAGCGCGAATCCGAGCGCGCGTTTGTAGCGGTTGTCGAGCGCAAGGAACCCGTTATTCATGCCGTCGTCGATCACTTTCAACGGCCCCGACAGGGGCTCCTGCTTGCGACTCACCAGCGGCAGATACCTGCTCGCCAGCACCGGGACCAGAAAAAGGGCTACCGCCAGCGAGCTCAGCAGCGAGATCACCACCGTGAACGCCAGCGCGCCGAAGAGCTCTCCATAGATGTCCAGCTCGGCACGGAACAGCGCGATCGGCAGGAACACGAAGATCGAGGTGAAGGTTGCAGCCACGATTGCGCCGGCCATCTCCTGCGACCCGAAGATCGCGCTCGAGTTGAGCTTGGTTCCCTTTTCGCGATAGCGGTAGATGTTCTCCAGAATGACGATTGAGTTATCGACCAGAAGACCCACCCCCAGCGCCAACCCGGCGAGGGTCATGATGTTCAGGGTCAGGTCGAAGAAATACATCAGCATCAGGGTGACCACGATCGAAACCGGAATCGAGACCGCGATCACAAGCGTCGCCTTGGGGCTACGCAGGAAGAAAAACAGCACCAGCACCGCGAACAAAGCGCCGGTCAGTGCCTGACCGCTGACCGTCTCGAGCGAGTCACGGATGATCTCGGTTGTGTCGTAGATGACCGAGAGACGTACGCCCGACGGGAGCACCTCGTTGATCGCATCCAGCTCGGCGAGCACGTTGTCGGCCGTTTGCACCGCGTTGGTGCCGCTCTGTCGCTGCACAACGACGAACACGCCTGGGTCACCGTTGACATACACCGCACTGGTTTCGCGCTTGAGCCCGTCATAGACGTCGGCGATATCGCTGAGGCGCACCAGCGCCTGCGAACCTTCCGGGTTGCCGCCGGTACCCTGGGCGACCTCGCGCCGTACGATTACGGTGTTGCGAATATCCTCGATACTCTCGAACTCTCCGGCGGTCTGGATGAGATAGTCGCGTCTTCCTTCGGTCACCGTGCCGGCCGACAGCTGCACGTTCTGTTGGCGCAACTTCTGCGCGACCTGATTGAAGGTGAGGTTGTAGGCCTCCAGCCGATCCTGTGGAATCTCCACCCGAATCGCCCGTTCACGGCCTCCGGCAACGCTCGCGAGCGCCACGCCGTCGAGCTGCTCGATACGCGTCTGCACGCTGTCTTCGGCGAGCTCGCGCAGCTCCTCGGCGCTGCGGTTACCAGAGAGCTGCAGGAACAGAATCGGGATCTGCGATGGGTCGAACTTGAAGATCTGAGGCGAATCGGCTTCGCTCGGTAGCATGTTCCGCACGAAATCGAGCCGGTCGCGCACCTCATTGGTCGCCTCGTCCATGTTCGTGCCCCAGGTGAACTCAACGATGAGCTGACTCTGGCCCTCACGCGAGGTGGAGTTAATCTGCTCCACAGCATTGACGTTACTGACCGCGCTTTCGAGCGGACGCGAAACGCGTCGCTCGATCTCCTGCGGCCCGGCACCGTCGTATCTGGTGGTCAGCACCAGGATCGGCGGCTCGACCTCGGGAAAAAGATCGATCGGCAGGCCGGTCGCGGTGTACAATCCGAACCCGAACACGAGCGCGAACAGAATGAAAAAGGTCGTTGGCCGGTTAACTACCGTCTTGGTTACCAACATGGCTATTACTCCCCGCGCCGGTCGCTACAGCGCCGCCGCCTCCGCCTGGTCATCATCTTCGCCGATGACCCGAACTCTCACGCCGTCCTCAAGCTGTCCCTGCCCTTCCACCACGATGCGCTCCCCGGGTCTCACGCCGCTCTTGATCTCTATGCGGTCGGCGGCCTGTACTCCCAGCTCAACCTCGCGCTGTTCAACCCGCTCCTCCTCGGTGATCACGTATATGTATTGGCGACCGAGGCGGGTGACTACCGCATCAGGCGGAACTACCGGGACATCGACGCGCTCTTCGGTAATGATGCGGATGCGCGCAAACATCCCCGAGCGTATCCGTGCGTCGGCCCGGCGAAAATTGAGCTTGATCTCCATCGTCCGCGTTGCCGGATCCACCACCGGGCTCAACTCGATCACGCGGGCGCTAAAGGTCTCGTCCGGGAATGCCGCGAGCTCCACCTCGGCGCTCTGCCCGAGGCTCAGCCGGCCGATATAGCGCTCGGCAATATGCGTGCGCACCTGCAGGTCGCCGGTAGTCGCCATCCGCGCTATCGGCTGGCCCTGTTGCAGCTTAGACCCTACGCGTACCGGGATCGAAACGATCGTGCCGCTGATCGGCGCGCGTACCGGCCCGGGTACAAAGCTCTGCCCGGGTCGGGACTGATCGATGCGCGCAATGACTTCGCCGCGCTCGACGCGTTGGCCGACTCGAATGTTGAGCTCATGGACATCGCCGAACACGTCGGGGAACACATCGATCGAGGTTGCCGACTCGATGTCGCCGTTCACGCGGATATAATCGACGATGCTGCTGCGGTCCACCTCGCCGGCGCTGACCGCGAACACCGGTTCTTCCGGCTCGGCTGCATCATCGACGCCTCGCCCGAACGGGATGATGTCACACCCTGCCACGGCGAGCACCGCAATCAGCCCCAGCGCAAGCACGCGCCGGCGCGGGGCGAAAACCTTATTCCTGCTCTTCATGATACTCTTCCCTTATCTCGTCAAAAGAGATACCCAGTTGATATTCGAGTTCCAGAACGTTGCTGAGGTACTCGTATTGCTCCTCCAGCACCGCGACGCGCGCCTCCTCTAGCTCTACCTCGGCGTCGCGCACGTCCGAGAAATCTCGCAGCCCGGCCTCGTAGGCTTCCACCGCCAAGACATAGGCGCGCTGGGCAAGCTCAAGGTTCAACGCCAGGGTCTGCAGTTGCTCAACCGAGGCTGAAAGGCTGCGCAGCAGCTGCGTAATCCGCAGCGCCACCTGTTCGCGCGCCTCCTCCAGCCGTAGCTCCGCCTGCGCGCGCTCGCTCCGCCGGTTATCGATCTGTGTGCGCGCCTGCGAGCCGGGCAGCTGCGGGTCGAGCGGAATGCGGAGCGTGATCGCGAACTGGCCGCCGCGACCCCAGTTGTCGAGCTCAAGCGGATCGGCGCTCAGCGGATCGCCGTCGAGCTGCGGCTGCTCGGCATAGCTCAGCGTCAGCGTCGGGTGACGCGCCGAGCGGTCTATCGCCAGCTGGTTTTCCAGCAGCTTGATCGACTGCGCGGCCTGCCGCAGTCCGGGGTTGCCGCCGAGGAACCCCAGCACGAACTTCTCAGTCGGCAGCTCGGGATCGGCGGCACTGATTCGGCCCACCAGGCGGATCGCGGTGCCGCGCGCCAGCCCGAGCGACTGCACGAACCCGAGCAGCCCGGTCTCGAGCGCGAGCTGCTGCTGCCGCCGTTGGGGCCGCAGATTCTCGAGCGCTACCTGCGCCTGCAGCAGCGAAAACTCGTCGATCAGCCCAGCCTCGAAGTTGGCCTGCGCGTCCTCGTAGGTCTCCTGCGCATTCTCGATGCGCCGGTCGGTGATCGTAAGGTTCTCCTGCAGCAGCAGCAGCTCGTAGAACGACTGGCGCACGTCGCGCTCGAGCTGCGCGCGCGCATCTTCGATCTCGAGCATCCCGGCGCGATAAGCCACCTGCGCTCCGCGAATGCTGTGCAGCATGCGCGTGGTGAAGGTCAACGATGCCTGCAGCTCGGGCCGCAGCTGCCAGCGCGGGGGCTCCTCAGGTTCGAGGCCGGGTATTGCTACGTCCGCGAACGGATCCTCCGGTCGCGCGTGCGGGCGCGCGAGCGTTGCGCTTCCCGCGATCTCAGGGATGAAGACGTTGTAGCGCCGGTCGAGGTTACGCCGCGCTATCTCGAGGTCGATCAGATCGCTCCTAAGCCCCAGGTTGTTTCGCAGGCTGATCGCGACCGCGGTTTCGACGTCGATCTCAATTGGGTCCACCGCGTCCGGAGTCTCGGCGATCACCTCGGGAGGGGCTTCGAGATAGTCCGGATCGTCCTGACTGTGCGCCGGCGCTATGGCGACGAACAGGTATACCAACGCTGTCGATACTAAGCAGGCACGCTGTAGCATTACACTCCTCCGTTCCGG
>PUPD01000278.1 GCA_003552985.1 Spirochaetaceae bacterium | reverse complement strand
GGGTCATCGTTGGGGACCATCACCGCGCTCCCGCCCCAATGACAGGCACCGAGGCACCGGTCTGAGCATACCATAACCGCGCCGTTCCGTGCTAGAGTCTCATCAACAATTATCGAACGGGGGAAAACTACCATGGCGAAACGAGAAGTGATCAATCGAGAAGAGGGGGCCTTGTTCTCACCGGCAATACGCGTCGGCGAGCTCGTGTTCACTCGCGGTATTGTCGGCCTAGATTCCCAAGGCACGTTGCCGCCGGATATCCGCAGTCAGGCACGCAACTGCATGGAGGCGCTCAAGAGTCTGCTCGAGGACGCCGGAACCTCGGTCGAAAACTCAGTAAAGGTGCTCGCTTTCGTGATCAACCTCAAGGACCGCGAGGTGTTCAACGAGATCTATCGCGAGTACTTCCCCGGGGATCCGCCCGCGCGCACCTGCGTTGCGGTAGCCGATATGGGCGAAGGCGTCCTGCTTGAGATCGAATGCGTGGCGTGCATGCCGGACTGAACCGGCGTGGTTCTCACCAGACCGCGGTAAGATCCACAGTCGCGTGCAACCGCTCTGTATTGAACTCAACCCGCTCGCGACAGGTTCCCGCCGACCGGTATGCGCCCTCGGAGGTCAGCTTGTAGACACGAAGCTCGTTCGCTTCCGGATCTACGATCCAGTACTCGGGAACCCCGACCCGCTGGTAGAGGTCCAGTTTCAGTGTCTCATCACGGGCGGCAGTGCTCTCGGACAAGATCTCGATCACGAGCTCCGGCGCAGCATTGATCTTCTTCGGTGAAATGATATGCGCACGCGCAGCGTCTATTACGACGATGTCCGGCTGCACCACGTCTATTTCGGTGAGGTGTAGATCGGTAGGAGCGTCAAATACCTCGGCAAGGCCGGGCTTCTCAAGCTGCTCGTACAACTGAAACTGAATGCGGCGCGAAATACGCTGGTGCCGCGTGGTCGGCGATGGTGACACGTAGTGATCTCCGCTCATGAGCTCGTGGATCCGCCCGTCGTCCGGGAAATGCACGTAGTCCTCGTAGGTCAGCTTTGTCTCTTTATTAACGACGATAGCCATGTGCTAAGTATAGCGCGAATCGGGCGCTATGGCGACCTGACACCCCAGGGCCTTGACCCAGGACCACCGCGGTTTGGTCCGCACGGTTGTCTTTGGTCTCCTCCCGTGGGCGCAACGTGCAATTTCGGTTACAGTTAGAGCCGCAGTAAGAGAGCCGCAGAAGAAGGCGTTATCAGAACACGGTAAGCTTACACTGGAGATGGACACAGAACATGGCTGAGACAAATTACCAGGCGCTGGATGATAAGACCTCGCAAGCGCTCCTTGAGTTCGCACAGGAGCTGGTTCGAATCAGAAGCTATCCCGGCGATGAAGGCGAGGCTGTTCAACGAGCCGAGAGTGAGATGCGTGCGCTCGGCTATGATGAGGTAGTTATCGACGGCATGGGAAACCTCCTCGGCCGGATCGGCGATGGAAACCCAGCTGTGATGTTCGACTCACATCTGGACACCGTTGAAGTAACCGACGCCGCCGATTGGTCCTTCGAGCCGTTCGGCGGAGCGATATCGAACGGTCGATTGTGCGGCCGCGGCTCGGTAGATATGAAGGCGGCGGCCGCAGCCTCAGTATACGGCGCCGCGCTCGCCGCGCGGACCGGACGGCTTGCAGGCAGAAGCGTCTATGTGTCCTGCAGCGTGATGGAAGAGGACTGCGACGGAGAGAATCTAAAGCACCTGTTTTCCGAGCTCAACCTGCGGCCTGATGCGGTGGTGATCTGCGAGCCTTCCGGCAACACCATCGCGCTCGGGCACAAGGGCAAGGCGCAGTTGCTGATACGAACACACGGTATTGCCGCACACGGCGCCGCACCCGAGAAGGGAAAGAACGCGGTCTACGAAATGGCAGAAATAATCCGGCGTGTGGAGGCGCTCAACAAACGTCTGCGCCGCGGCGGTGACGATGCCGGCAGTATCGTGCTGTCACGGATCACGAGTACGAGCGCATCGTTGAACGCCGTGCCTACTGCCTGCGAGATGTATCTCGACCGCCGGCTGGTGCTCGGAGAGGACGAAGAGACCGTGAAAGCCGAGATGAATGCGCTTGTCTCCGGCACCAACGCGACCTGGGAGATCGGAACGCTCAAGCGCTCGAGCTGGACCGGAATGCCGGTGGAGTACGACCCCATCCATCCGCCTTGGCGAATCGACGAAAACGCGCCCCTTGCCCTGGCGTGCCGACGCGTGTACGAGCGCACTTTCGGCCGCAGCCCTGGAGACTACACGTTCTGGGATTTCAGCACCAATGCGGTAACTCCGGTCGCGTTAGGGATTCCGACCATTGGGTTCGGCCCCGGCGACCACCAGCTGGCACACATGCGCGATGAGAGCTGTCCAGTCTCGGAGATCGTCCGGGCCTGCGAGTTCTACGCAGCGCTCGCCGGCGAGGCATAGCCGCCCGAAACCAGTCACTCGGCTTCGACGAAGACTCCCCGTTCGGTATCCTTGCGTACTGCATCCCAGCCGAAGACCCGGCCGTTCATGGTGATGTATACGCCGGAAGCGAGCACCCTGCAGGCGGTTATCGCGCAGCCGAGATTGAATACCGCGTCGGAACCGGAAAACGCGTACGGGACCATCGCTCCGGTTAACACAATCGTTTTGGTTAGGCCTGCTTCCCCCAGGATGCGCGCGGTTTCGGCCATGGTATCGGTTCCATGCGTCACGATAATTCGCTTTTCCGGCGCGGCTTGGCAGGCCTCAAGCACGGCGCGGCGATTTGATTCCCGCATCTCGAGGCTATCGATCAACTGATTGATCTCGATCTCTATCGGCACCGTACAACGAACACGCTCGAGTATTTCCGGAAGATGCGTGTCGCGAAAGGTGAGCTCACCCCTGAGCGCGTCATACTCTTTGTCGAAGGTTCCGCCGGTGACAATGATCCGTACACTCATGTTTCGGAGCCGCGCTTCCCTCAACCCCGCTCCTTCTTTCGCAGGAAGAAGAAAATCGACAGGGCGGTTATCACCCACAGCACCTGCGAAATCGGACTTTGGACGAAGAACACCGGATCGCCCCGCGAGATCGTCAGGGCCTGACGAAAACTCGCCTCAAACAACGGCGTCACCAGGAACGCGAGCACCAGTGGGCCATCCGGCAGCTTGAACCAGCGGTAGAAATAGCCGATTAGCCCTGCGATGATACACATGATGATGTCAAAGGGCCTGTTGTTGTACGCATAGGTTCCGATAACCAGCACGATCGCGATCGTCGGCCAAAGCACCGCCGCCGGAATTTTGGTCAACCGCGTAAACACCGGGATCAGCAGCCGGCCGAAGATCAGATTAAAAGGATTTGCCACCAGCATCAGCAAAAAGATCGTGTACACCACCAGCGTGTGATCGATCACCACCCGCGGGCCCACCGGCACCCCCTCCATAATCAGCGCCGCCATCAGCAGTGCCGAGATTGAGCTTCCCGGAATGCCGAACGTGAGCATTGGTATGAACGTAGCGCCGCAGGTGGCGTTGTTCGCTGATTCGGCGGCAGCCACGCCTTCAAGCGATCCCTTCCCGTAGCTCTTGTCCTCGGTAAACTGGCTGGTCACGCTGTAGGAGGTGTAGGCCGCCAAGGTCGCCCCAGGGCCGGGGAGCGCACCCAGAAAGGTCCCCACCACCGATCCGATGGTGGTACCCTTCCAGCTCCCCAAGAACTCTTTCAGTGAGAGGCCGGGTTCCGCCTTTTTCGGCAACTCGAGCACACCATCTTCCGACACCTGTCCGGCGTGTTCAGGGTCGGTAATGACGGTGTGGATCTGCTTGATAATCTCGGGAAGCGCAAAGAAGCCCATCAGCAGCGGCACCAACGGAAACCCGGATTGCATGTAGCGTATTCCGAAGGTAAACCGCAGCCCTCCGGTAATGATGTCGCGTCCGATGATCGCGAGGAAAAAGCCGATACCGGCTGAAAGGATCCCTTTGCCCGCGTTCTCAGTTGAGAAAACCACCACCAACGATAGCGCCATGAAGTACAACGCGGTCAGCTCCGCCGGCCCGAACCGGGGCGCAATCCGGCCGATTGGGACAACCAGAAAAATAAGCACCAGGGAGCCGAAGAGGCCGCCGACGACCGAAGAGTAGAGGCCCATCTGCAGCGCCTTCTTGCCCTTGCCCTGCCGGGTAAGAGCGTATCCGTCGGCGACAGTCGCCGCGGCTCCGGGTGTACCCGGCGTTCCGAATGCGATCGCGGTTATCGACCCGCCGTAGGTGCCGCCTTGATAGGTGCCGATCAGCAGACCCATCGTCTGATGGATCGGCAGGAAGAACGAGAACGGCAGGACCAAAGCGATCGGAAGACTATGGGCCAGTCCGGGAATCGCGCCCGTGGTGATCCCGACCACGATACCGAGCATAACGAACATCGCCGTGTCTAACGCAAAGACCGTGGCGACAGCACCGAAAACAGCTTCTACGTTGAAAGCGAACATGCGGTACTCCGGTTACGGCAGTGGGGTTCGAGGCATGTGCATGTTGAGCAGCACAATAAACAGCACGTGAATTACGGCGGCGATTGCGAGCGCAAGCGCCAACAGTTTCGCAACTCGCCATGCCAGCCCCGCGGTTGTACCGCTGCGCCGCGCGTCGCGGACCGCGATCCATATCCACCAGACCGACAGAAACCCGAATGTCGAGGTCACGAGTCCGATATTCCGGAACGCCCACCCGTACAGCCACATCGCAAACGCGACTCCGCCGGCGTACGGAAGCACGAACGCCTGGCTCAGCCGCGGAGCCCTCTCAGGCTTCACGACGTCACGGAGCAATACCAACAGGCCTCCGATGATTATGAGCCACATCGCAATGCGCGGCACGAACAGCTCCATCGAACGTAGCGGCGAATAGAACGTCCAGATAAAAGCGCCGACGGCAACCAGCGCCATCAGGAGCCCAATAATGCCGTTCTGCGTCAATCGTTTTGTAGTCACGCGTAACTCACCTGTGATACTTTCTCGCCGGTGCGTGACGTTTGCTCGCTGCCGGCGAACGTAGCCGGCGCGGCTTGAAAACGGACGGCCGTCCGGCTCTCAAAGCCGCGCCTTAACTTTAGACTCTTAGTTAGCCAAGTACGCTTCGAGCCACGCCTTGTAGCGCGGGACCATGTTTTCCTCGACGTCCATAAAGAACTCCCAGGTCTCTTCCGGGTCGAGATAATGGGCAATGACGCCGATGTCCTGATAGTTCTGGGCGAAATCTGCATCTTGAGCTATCTCGGCCATCGCCTCGGTCAGCTGCTGTATCAGTGCGGATGAAGTCCCCTTCGGTGCCCAGAGCGCAAGCGGATGCGGTTCCTGCCCTTGGATGCCGAACTCAACGATATTGGGAATCTCAGGCATGAGCGGATCGCGCTCCACCAGAATCTGAGTGTTCACCAGCACCGTCAGGTCACCATCCTGGTGCAGGGGGCGAGCTGCAGCCAGGCTCAGATGGCCGACATCCACGTGCCCGCCGGTCAGGTTCAACGCAACGTCGGCTCCGCCGCCGAGACCAACATAGGTGTAGTCCAGCTCTGCCGGGTCCAGAATCAACTCGGCGATGAAATGCATCATGTTGCCCTCACCCTGACCGCCAAGCACAACTTCACCGGGGTTCGCTTCGATATACTGAATCAGTTCCTCGAGCGTTTCCCAAGGTGCGCCGGCTCGTGAGCTAACCGCAAAAGTGGGGCTTGCTAAGGTTCCCACCGGCTCGAAATCATGAATCGTGAAACCGCGGTCGCCTGCCGCAGGCTCGAACAGCATAATAAGCGGGTGCGCCCACATAAAGGTGTTAGAATCCGGCGACTGAGTAGATACATGATAGGCGGCCTCGGTTCCCATGCCTCCGGGCATGTTGACGACGTTTGCCGATATGCCGTGATCGTTAAACGCTTCCGCCAAGTAGCGCGCCGACAGATCGTTGGAACCACCGGCCCCGAAACCCACGACGATCGTTATTTCATCGGGCGTCTCCGCAGCTTCCCCGGCCCCACCCGCCGTCGCCGCCAGCACTACCGCAAGCGCCATGGCAACGGCAACTCCACCGATCCGTAAACTCTTCTTCATAGCAATCCCTCCTTGTTGGATAACTGAGAACACGAAAAGTGCTATGATTCTACGTCACCACGCCCGCAGGCGCAAGCGCTGAACGGAAAAAATCGCCCACGGATTGCATGAGTTTCGTAATCTTTTTGATCGCTGCACTACGCGGCACTGACTCGCAGGCACTGAAAGCGCGCCGTACACCCACCGTGCTTTGGGCTCGCGGCGTACAGACCGGCCAGGAGCGGCCCTCCCCCTTCAGGAGAGGTCAGATGAGTCACCCTCAACGGAACCCAGTCGCCTTCGGCCGCCCGCCAGTCGACCAGGAAGTCGTCCCCCACGCGGCGCATCCGGAGGCCGATATCCACGGTCGCATGCGCATACTCCTGGGTGGACCAATCGGAGTGGCCGCCGCGCGTTACCACCGCTCCGAGGTAACAGCGCTGATTGCGCTCCAGTTCCACCGAAGCCTTGATCCACTCATCCGGCGAGAAGCGAACCATGAGCCCCGCCTGATCGAACTCAGCGCGTGGCTCGTACTGCACCTTGGTCTCGATTTCGAAATCCCCCTGTGTCGCGGTGTACAGAAAGTGACCGTTGTCACGCCTGAAGCCGTAATGCGTACGTTGCCAGTAGTCGGTCTCACCATCGGTGATCACGCGTAACTCGCCGGCGACGGGGTCAATCGTCCAGTTGGTGGGCTCGCAGTACCATGCAAGCCGGTCAGTCAGCTTGGGACTTGTGAAGTCTGTGTATAGGTTGGTCATGGCTGCAGAAACTACCCCGAAACAGCCACGCTGTGGAAGCTCGAAAACTCTCTCATGGTTGCGAATCCGCTCCTTTCCCTTGCTCAGTGGTCCGCTACTAGCGGTCCATTATCAGGCGCCTGAGATTGCGTGCGGTAACCGGCGCCGCCCCTTCGTAATGGTTGTTGACAGACACGATAGTGAACAAGGAACTGAGCAGCGAGGCGACCATGCCTGCAACCGCGGACACCTCGCCCTCCTTCGAATCCACGACCTTATTCCACGTACCGCCGGTCTTCGCTTCCATCGCTCTACGGTCGCCTCCCAGGAGCCTGACTACGGTTCGATCGCTCGTTCTCTCCACCAGCTCGCGATGCTGCGCGCACACCTCCCACACGTGCGGCATATATTGCTTCTCGCTGAAAACGTGAGCACTGCGGTGTTCGCAGAGGAACTCGAACCACCGGCGGTTGAGGTAGTTCGCATTTCGCGGCTCGATGGCATACGGCAACCCGGCCGGCAATCGCTGCAGAAAACTACCCAGGCGATCGATGAACTCTTCCTGTCCACTCATTTTCTGTCGGTTCAGATACTCAAACTCAAACATGATTGCGTCAAGCTGCGGCAACACCGGCTCCACCGCCTCAAGAAACCTCATGAATCGGTCTACCGACAAAAAGGCTGAATTGGGCTCAAGCGGGTCCTGAGGCCGACGCTTGCGGAAGTGGGTTAAGGTTATCTCCTGAGGGACCTTGCAGGTGAAGGAGAACTCCTTCGGTACCGCAGCGCTGTACTCCTCCACCGAGCGCTTATCGGGTATGCGGTAGAACCAGGAATCGATCTCGGCGGTGTCGAACTCCTCGGCGTATTCCGGCAAATACTCGACCGCGCGCGATCTTTTACTGCTGTATACGAGCCCAACCCAACTGTCGAAGTTCCAGGAGCAGGTGCCGATCCTCAGCCCGGATTTGTACATGCGCTCAGTATACCACGACCGCCTCCGGCATCCGGGTAGCGCAACCGGAGCCGGAGCGCCTCTATGTCCGGCAAAATGCTATTGGCAAACGGGAGAAGGTCCTCACGCGAAGATGCGCCGGTGAGAACTCCGATCACCTCTCCCGCACCGGCCGCACGCCCCATCCGCATATCATGGGGTGTGTCGCCGACTACAGCCACCTCGGCAGGTATAGTCCCGGCGGCCCGGCAGAACCCGTAGACCATTTCCGGTTGAGGCTTGGGGTCGTAGCCACTGTCGTACCCGGCGACGAACGCAAACAGCTCACGCACCCCGAAGCGCTCGAGCGTGTCCTCGGCGGCCGACTCGCTGTCGCTGGTGGCCAATCCTAAGCGGTGTCCGCGCGCTACCAGCGCCCCAAGGAGCGAGCGCAGATTGGTTACCGGTACGGCCCGGATCGGCCCTTCGCGCCGATAGACGGTTTCAATGAGCTCCGCAATCGCTTCAACCCCTTGCCGGGCCCTCGGACGCGGTTCCGGGAAAGAGCCGGTGCTTTCCGCGCGCTTCCGGCTGAGTACTTCATGCCAGCATTCGGCAATTTCACGCGTGTTACCAGCGGCCAGGAGCCCGTCGGAGACCAGCGTGCCGGTCGCGGAATCGTAGCCCCCTGCAGCCAAGAGCGCTTCAGTTATGAGCGGATTACCTTCACTTACCGCGTCGGCCGCCGCCTGGTTGATCGGAACCCATGTATCGCGATAGCCGAACAAGGTCCCGTCCTTATCGAAGAGAATGCCCGTGGGAAGCGGTGTCATCAGTTGCTGCACGCTCAGTTATTAAGACGTACGTCGCGCAGATAGGTGTGAAACTCCGGCCGCGCCATCAAGGCTTTGCAGCGCTCAAAGCGCTCTGTGCTGTACGCCCAGAAATCATCGGCCGGATTATCGTTGGCGTACTGAATCAAACCCCACAGCGTCCACAGCAGGTCGCACATCGCCTTATAGATCCGCATTCTCCCGAGGTCGGCAGCACGGTAGTTGCCATTCGTATAAGCCTCAAGCAGAATGATGTCTTGCTCTTCGCTCAGCCCTGCCTCAACCGCCAGATCGGCTACATCCCAGAGCGGTTCGTTCATTCCCGAGTACTCCCAATCCACGACGTAGATGCGCTCGCCGTTGTCAAGAAAGTTCTCGCATAACGGGTCGTTGTGGCAGGGAGCAAGCGGTTGTGGATTAGCCGCAAGCGCTTCGCGAACTGCCTGAGCCTCAGCGACTACGTCGTGATAGCCCTCCGGGAGGCTACATTCCAGCTGCTGCAGCACGCCCAGGTACTCATCGATCATGGCAAATAGCTCGAAGCGAAACCGGAACTCGCGACCGCTGGCATGCATACGCTTCAGAGCGCGGCCGGCGCGCTCTGTGGCATCATTCTCGTCCCGGAAGGCTGTGGGCGACATCGTTCTGCATCCTTCCAGATACGTACACACCATCAGCCCGTCGCTCTCATCGAAATACAACACCGGGGCGCTGACGCCGGCGGCGGCAGCCTGTCTGGCGTTGTGGGCTTCCACCGAGCGGTCGATGTACTCCTCAGTGCCTTCGCCCGGAATCCGTACGAGGTACGGAGTGTCGTTGTAGGTGACCCGGTACACTAGATTCGTAAGACCGCCAAGCCGCTCGACATCAACCCCATTCGACCGCACCTCATCGAACTGCGGCGCTCGCTCCAGCGCTTCCTTCAACTGCGTATCCATCAACAGTTACCTCCCTTCCGGCAGTCGTGCCGACATCCAGCCCCAGCACACCGGCAGGCCCTACGCCGTTTCAAACGAAGCCGGCGACGCTCCGTCCGCGGTTTGCGAACGTGAACAGCCCTGCTACCCCGGTTTGCGGGCCAGAAAGTAGTCGAAACCGAGTTTGCCGGCCTCGGCCAGTTTGGCCCATGCGTCCCAGCTTTGGTAGTTACGCCTCAGTGTCTCAGGTGAGACCTCTTCGCTCAGCTCGGGGGTGAGCTCAGCGAGGCGGTCACGTATCCTGCGACGATGTGTTTTGGCGTGCTCCTGCCAATTGCGATGCTCGATCAACTCGAAGCCCGCTTCCCGGATCATATCTGCGTAGTCGTTCGGGCCGGAAATTCTCTCGGTGTGGTAGCGCTCGCGAACGGCTTGCAGCTCTTCCTGCGTCAGGCGGTTCGGCCGGAAAATCTGATCGGACACAACCGCATAGCCGCCGGGCTTAAGGACCCGGTGAGCTTCCTGAAGAACGAGCAGTTTGTCCGGTGAGTGCACGAGCGCTTCCTGACACCACCAACAATCGAACTGCCCATCGCCATAGGGCAGATCGTGGTAATCGGCGACCTCAAACCTTACGAGCTCTGCCACTGCCGTTGCTTTGGTAGCCTCCTGTGCCCGGCGCAGCTGACCAGAAGCGATGTTGGTCGCAACTACCTTGCAGCCGTACCGCTCGGCCAGGAACCGGGCTGTGGCTCCGTACCCGCACCCTACTTCAAGCACAAGCCACTCCGGCGTGAGAGCAAGCGGTTTCGCCATCTCGGCCTTGGCGCGCTGCGTAGCCGCTGCAATCGGCTCGTTCTCGCTTTCGTAAATCCCGTAGTGGATGTCTTCTCCCCAGATACGGTGGTAGAGTTTGTCGACGCCGGGATCTTCGTAATGCAGATCCACTGTTTTGCACTCCTGTCGGTTGTATGCCGCCCGTCGTCTCCCGCCTACAAACACGCCCGGAACTGCCCTTGACAACACCTTCAGGCTGTCGGCATCGAAAACGCTCGCGCTGAAAACAGGCCGGCAGACGATGGGACCGCATCAATAATGCACCCCAATATTTGCAGCTGCTAATATGGTAGCCCCGATATTTCCACTAGTCAATAGCTATCGACAACAACTTGAACTTGCACAAAACCTCATGCGGGTATTTACTCACTGCGATCTTTACGCGCCGACAATTTTGCAGTACGGCACCTGACAACTCTTGTGAGCTTGAACTGCGGATCAGACCGTGCAGCATTGAGCGCTCCAGGGATAGACGGCACCGAAACCGTCCGCCGAATCCTAAGGCGCCGCGCGCTTCAGGAGTACATCGAGAGCGTCGAGCAGATCACCCCCTACGGATACGTGCTCAAGGGATCCGGAGAGTTCGTCCTCGCTCAGTTGATCAATATGGCGTTCCAGTTATTTGGGGCGCATGTTGAACTGCAGAAGCCCGAACAGCGTCTCACCAACCTCATCGAAGGTGCGCCGGTGGGAATCTTCCAGACTGCTTTCAACGGCAAATTCCGGCAGGCAACTCCCGAAATGGCGCGTATGCTCGGTTTCCAATCGCCCGAGGTTTTGCTGAAGTTCTATTCTGTTTTAGGACGACAGTTGTTCGCCGAGACCAGCTGCTTCGGCTATTGCGAGAGAACGGGAGGGTCCGTAACTTTTCGGTCGAAGCCTACCGCGCCACCGGAGAGACAGCACAGCTTCGGATCACCCCGTACCGGTGCTCGACGAAAACGACGAAACCGGCTACGGGTTTCTGATCAGCGGCTTTGTGGTCGACGATACCGACCGGAATCTCACCGAGACCACGCTATCTCAAACAGATAAGCGCTACCAATCGATCGTTCAGCGTTCACAGGAGATCATGACCGGCAGGGACGAAGACGGGCGCTGTGGCATCCTCAAGGTCGAGGCACCCCGGTCTTACGGACAGCCGCAGGAACGCTTGTTGGGACGACGTCCATCGGAGCTTGCCCACCCTGAGGACCGCCCGAAAGAGAACGCCGCCCGGCGCTACGTGGCGGCAACCGGTCAGCCGGTTCACCGCGTGGAGTTCCCCACTGACCGACTCACGAACTGAGGCCTATGAACTGAGCTCTTCGAACTGAGGTCCGATAGGCGTTTAGCGCGCCGGACGGCTCCAGATCAGGATTCCTCGCGGGGATTGACTTGGAGCCTGGCTTTCCAGTAGAGTACTGCGAGTATCTTGCAGCCGAAAGCTGCGGCCCGCTTCTGCGGACAATCGGGCGCAATACTATTACCAGTCTGCCCTACCCCCGCGCTGAAATGCCGGTTTTCAACATACCGGCAGGCCGTCGGTTTCGGTTGGAGCTCATGATCTGAAAGGAGAAGGCCAACCATGGCACGTCGATGTTCTATCACCGGCAAACGACCGTTGTCGGGCAACAACGTTAGTCACGCGAACAACAAGACCAAGAAGTGGCAGAAGCCGAACGTTACGTACAAGCGGCTGTATGTGCCGGAATTAGATCGTACTGTCCGCGTAAAGCTTTCAACCCGCGCGTTGCGCTCGGTCAGCAAGCTCGGATTGCTGCCGTACCTCAAGAAGAACGGGCTTAGCCTGAAAGACGTAACCTAGTCTCCCGATCCTGGTCCGGCCTGCCCTGCTTCAGGACGGCTGTTCGCCGGGACGGGAGGCGAGGAAGCACGCATGCCGCTGCCGGACGAGCTTGAGTCTCAGCTTCGTACCATATCGAACTGGCGCCACGTCTCGTTCAAGAAGAATCTTCTGAGCGCTCTGCAAAACGCGCTGGAAGACGGCGAACAGGTGGAGAATCTGCTCGAGGGGTTCTTTCGTGGCCGCCGCATCGCTGGGTCGGGCTCCGGCACGCCGGGCATCTTCTGTGTCACCGACCGGCGGCTTGTGTTTCTTGCAAACGGCACCTCCGGTAGCAATCCTGAGGAGATTCCCTACCCGGAGTTCACTTCGTACGATCTCAAACGCGGCGTCTCTTCCACGCGCATCCACGTCCATCACACCGGCGGCACGGTAACGCTTACCTCTACCCGGGATGAAGGCCAGATCAACTCATTTCTCGAGGACTTGCGGATCAAGCTCGCCGAACAGCTGACCGGCGGTAAGACGAGCGACACGGAACCAGAAGACACGGAACCGGAACTCGTCGAGCATACGGCGCCGACCGCCGGAACCGAAACAAACTCACGCGACGTACAGCCTGAGCGGGAGGAGCCGTCGGCAGGAGAGTTGCTGCCGGAGTCAGGGCCGGAGGTCGTGCCGGACGACCCGGCTCCGGAGGAACACCTGCCGGAGGTGGGCCCGCCCACCGGCGAAGAGCCGTCCGAGCGCGATGTCCCGCCGCCGCGTCTCGAGCTCGACGCGGTGTCCGATTCAGGGACCGACGATGATGAAGAGGACGAGCCGGTGGGCAAGCCGCCGCTTTCGCCCCAGGAAGCGAAGCTTGAGAATTTCAAGTTCCTCCATAGTGAGGCGCGCAAGCTGTTTCTCGAGATCAACAGGTACAAGCAGTTCAACGGTGAGCCTGCGTTCCTTCAGCAGATGACCGATGACCTGATGCAGGTTGCGCACCTCTGCCTAGAGGGTGAGCCGCAGATCGCGGACGAGAGCAGACTCTTTATCGCGATGACGCTCATGCCGCTGCGCCAGAATCTAATCAGGGATCGCGAGCTGATCATCGATCTGTTCCGCTACGAATCGCTGCCGTTGCACCAGCGCAAGGCAATTCTCTCGCACTGGAATCTGTTCGCAAACGAGATCCGCAAATCCGGACGGAACAGTAAGGAATCCGGAATGCTGCGCTCGCTTGAATACCTGCGGTTGTTCGACAAACAGGAAAACAGCTCGCATTTCGACAAGATGGCCGCGGTCTTCTACTCCTTCGCCCAAATTGTGATCAAAGCCGACGGGATCGCTTCCGAGGTTCGTGCTCGCCGGCTGCAGAAGATCCGGCGCATTATCTACGGCGAGGATCGAACCGCTTCCGCCGACGGGGTCAGGACGGTTAAAGACCGCACACGACAGTCGGCGCGAATCCAGACCGAGGAGCAGGAAGAGACCCTCGAGGGGGTGATGGAGAGTATCGATCGGCTGATCGGCATGGCGAAGGTCAAAGAGCAGGTCCGCACCTTCGTGAACCTGATCAAGGTCCACCAGGAGCGCAAGCGCCGAGGGCTGCCGGTCACCCAGTTTTCGATGCACGCGGTCTTCTACGGTCCGCCCGGAACCGGGAAGACGACAATCGCGCGCTATCTCGGCAAAGTGTACAAATGCCTCGGACTGCTCGAGAGTGGTCATATGGTTGAGACCGATCGCGCCGGTCTGGTGGCCGGCTATGTCGGTCAAACTGCTATTCAGGTCAACGAGACGGTGCAGGAGGCGCTCGACGGTGTTCTTTTTATCGACGAGGCCTACGCGCTGAGCCCGGCCGAGAGTCACGGCAAGGACTTCGGACAGGAAGCAATCGACACCCTGATCAAGCGGATGGAGGACCATCGCGATCGCCTTGTGGTGATCGTTGCCGGTTACCCGGACGAGATGCAGCGCTTCATCGACTCTAATCCCGGTCTGAAGTCACGGTTCAACCGCTACTTCTATTTCGACCACTATAGCCCCGAAGAGCTGATGCAAATCCTCAACATCTTCACCGAGAATGCATTGTTTACGCTGACCAAGCCCGCTCGCCGGGCGATGCTCACCCTCCTCACCGAACTTCACGAACAACGCGACAAGAGCTTTGGAAACGGCCGACTCGTCCGCAACCTGTTCGAGAAGACCGTTGAGAAACAGGCGAACCGTATCTCGTCGATCTCATCTCTGACCGACGAGATTCTGTGCTCGATCACCAAGAAGGATATCCCCACCGTCGCCGAGGCGGGCCCGGAAGCGCACTGAGTCATAGTACAAGCTACAAGCGCGCTTCTGCGGAACGGTTTGCTACCCCTGCCCGCCGTTCGACGAACGTCTCAAGAGATGCTATCATGTGATCAGTACAACTCTATCGAGCAATTCTGTAAACAATCGCCGGCGGATGCTTGGCTATGCCGGCAAGGATGGTAGCTGTGAACCGGATACTCGAAAGAGAGCAGTTGGCCCCTCACGTGTTTCGCATTCGCGTAGAGGCTCCGCTGATCGCCGAGGAGCGCAGACCCGGTCAATTTGTCATCCTGCAGATCGATAGCGAGTTCGGCGAGCGGATACCGCTCACAATCGCCGACGCCGACCCGGAAGAAGGCTCGATCACGCTCATTTTTCAGGCGGTAGGCAAGAGCACGCAGCAGCTCGCTGCGCTGAACGTCGGAGGCAAGATTGCGAACCTCCTCGGCCCGCTCGGCCGACCTACTGAAATCAAGAGCTTCGGCCGCGTGATAGCGGTGGGCGGTGGAATCGGTGTTGCCCCGATGTTCCCGATTGTGCAAGCCCTCAAACGGGAAGGGAATCGGATCACGACCATCATCGGCGCACGCACACGTGAGCTCGTGATACTGGAGTCCGAGATGCGCTCGGTAAGCGAGGAGTTGATCGTCTGTACCGACGACGGCTCCTATGGCCGCAAGGCAGTGGTCACCGAGCCCCTCGCCGAGCTGTGCCGTAGTGAACGGCTGCCGGACCTGGTGGTGGCGATTGGACCGGCCATCATGATGAAGTTCTGCGTGGAGACAGTCCGGCACCACGATATCCCGGTGATGGTCTCGCTCAACACCATCATGGTCGACGGCACTGGTATGTGCGGCGGATGCCGGGTGACCGTGGACGGCGAGACGAAGTTCGTCTGTGTAGACGGCCCTGAGTTCGACGGACGCCTGGTTGATTTCAACAACATGCTCAAGCGGCTGGAAGCATATCGGGATCAGGAAGAGCGCAGGCTCCACGAATGCCGGATAGAGGAGGTACGAGAATGAGCAGAGCTACCCCGGAACTCCTAGAAAGGGAAGCAACCCGCCTGCTGAACTCTATCGAGGGTGCAGAGCTTACACGCAAACAGCGGCTTGAGATTCCACAGCAGACGATACCCGCCCAGGATCCGGTTGAGCGCCGTTCCAATATGTCGGAAGTTACCCTCGGCTATACCGAAGCGCAAGCGCGACTGGAGGCGGCGCGCTGCCTGCAGTGTAAGAACGCGGTCTGTGTTGAGGGCTGTCCGGTTGGGGTAGACATCCCAAGCTTCATCCAGGCGATCGAAGACGGCCGCTATGCTGAAGCGATAGCGATTATCCACCGAACCAATATACTGCCGGCAATCTGCGGGCGCGTCTGTCCCCAGGAAAACCAATGTCAGGCGACCTGCACCGTCGGCAAGGTACATAAGGACCCGCTGAAGGCAGTCTCGATCGGACGCCTCGAACGCTTCGTAGCCGATTACGAGCGAAGCACGCAGGGCAGCGGAGTGCCGGAGGTAAAACCGGAAACCGGCAAACGGGTAGCCGTGATCGGAAGCGGTCCGGCGAGCATCACGGTAGCCGCGGATCTGCGGCGCGAAGGCCACGCGGTCACGATTCTGGAGGCCTTTCACCGCCCGGGCGGAGTCATGGTGTACGGCATCCCCGAGTTTCGGCTTCCTAAAGCCATTGTCGAAGATGAGATCCACACGCTTGAGCGCATGGGTGTGGAAATAAGAACGAACTTCCTAGTCGGCCGTACACGGAGACTGCATGACCTGTTCGACAAGGATGGGTACGACGCAGTGTTTATCGGCAGCGGAGCCGGGCTGCCGAAGTTCCTCGGTATTGAGGGCGAAAACCTCGTGGGTGTGTTCTCGGCCAACGAATTTCTCACCCGCAGCAACCTCATGAAGGCGTACGACCGTGAGCACGCCGAGACTCCGATCTTTCAACCCCGAAAAGTGGCGGTGTTCGGCGGCGGAAACGTGGCGATGGACGCAGCAAGAACGGCCGTGCGCCTCGAAGCCGAAGAGGTGAACGTGATCTATCGCCGCACGCGCACCGAGATGCCGGCGCGGGCCGAAGAAGTCGACAACGCCGAGGAAGAGGGCGTTCGGTTTCACTTCCTGCGCAGCCCCAAGCGTATTCTCGGAAACGAGGACGAGCGTGTCGTCGGTGTGGAGTGTCTCGCCTACGAGCTCGGCGAGCCCGATGACTCCGGGCGCCGCCGGCCTGTGCCGATACCCGGCAGCGAGACCGTAATCGAGGTTGACACCGCCCTGGTTTCGATCGGCAACGATTCACACCCGTTGATCACTCAGACTACGCCTGAGCTCGAGACCAACAAATGGGGCAATATCCTGACCGACGAAAACGGTAAGACCTCGATGGATCGCGTGTACGCCGGCGGGGATATCGTACTCGGCGCCGCCACCGTTATTCTAGCGATGGGCGAAGGCCGAAAGGCCGCCGCCTCGATCCACGAGCTCTTAACCTCCGATAGCGACGACAGCGCCTGACGAAACGACGTCTCGATACGCCGGTTTACGGCGCAATCTCATCCGGGCTATACTTTTCTTATGGGCAAGATCATACTCGTTTCCAACAGACTCTCTACTTCGGTCAAAATACAGAACGGTGAGCCTGTTTTCACCCCGAGTGTCGGTGGGTTGGCAACCGGGCTGAGTTCGCTCCACGCACGCGAAAACAGCCTGTGGGTAGGCTGGAGCGGCGTCGCTGAGGATGACATTACCCCGGAGCTATCGGAAGACATCACGGTGGCGCTGCGCGAGCAACACAAGAGCGTCCCGGTGAGCCTGACGCACGCAGATCTCGATCGCTTCTACTACGGGTTCTGCAACAATATAATCTGGCCGCTGTTTCACTACTTTCCAACCTACGTAGAGTATGACAACAACCTGTGGAAAGCCTATCAGGCGGCGAACCGCAGATTCTTCGAGCGCGTTTCAGAGCTGATCGAACCGGATGACTACGTCTGGATCCATGACTACCAGCTCATGCTGCTCCCCGACATGGTGAAGCAGGCGTTTCCCGAGGTCAACATCGGCTTTTTCCTGCATATTCCGTTTCCCTCGTACGAGTTGTTTCGGCTGTTGCCATGGCGGCACGAGATTCTGATGGGCGTGCTCGGGGCCGATCTGGTCGGCTTTCACACCTACGACTATGCGCGCCACTTCCTCAGCAGCGTTCGCCGTATCACCGGCTACGAGCACAACATGGCGAAGATCATGCGCGAGCACCGTGTCATCAAGGTAGACGTGTTCCCGATGGGGATTGACTACGAGAAGTACTCACGTGCTCCCGAACGCCCCGAGGTGCAGCAGAACATCGACCGGATGCGGGACGAGCTCGGCGGCCAGCGATTGATTCTGTCGGTTGACCGCCTGGATTACAGCAAAGGTATTCTGCAACGGCTGCGCGCGTTTGAGCGTTTTCTGCAGACCAAGCCCGAGTATCACGAAAAAGTAAGCATGGTGATGATTGTGGCTCCGTCGCGGACCGAGGTGCCGCAGTACGGGGAGTTGAAGCGCGAAATAGACGAGCTCGTGGGAGAGGTCAACGGGACATTCGGGACTATCGGGTGGACGCCGGTAGTCTATTTCTATCGAGCGTTTCCATTCGATGAGCTCACAGCGCTGTATTACCTGGCTGAAATCCTCCTGGTTACCCCGGTGCGCGACGGCATGAACTTAATCGCCAAGGAGTTTATCGCGGCCAACGCGGAGAAAAACGGGGTGGTGGTCCTCAGTGAAACCGCGGGGGCGGCTCGTGAACTCGGAGAAGCACTGATTGTCAACTCCAGCAACATCGATCAGATCGCTGAGAACATCACGATAGCCCTGGAGCTGCCGCTGGAAGAACGACGACACCGCAACGAGCGCATGCACCGCCGGCTGAGTCGTTACAACGTGATGCATTGGGCGCAGGATTTCATGGAAAAACTGACTGAGACGGCCGACATCCAGGGCCCGTTCCTGGCCAAACAGCTCACCTCGTCGGTACGCAAACAGATCATCACCGACTTCCGCGAGGCGCGCCGACGCTTGCTGCTCCTGGACTATGACGGAACCTTGACCCAGTTCACCGACCGTCCGGAACACGCTACTCCTGATGCCGACATCAAAGACATCCTGCAACGCCTCGGAAAAGATCCGGCCAACGAAGTGGTGGTGATAAGCGGCAGGGGCCAACAATTTCTCGACAGACATCTCGGAAACCTGGATATCACGCTCGTCGGCGGTCACGGCGTCTGGATGCGCGAAGCCGGCGCCGAATGGAGGGTGATTGAACACATCAGCGACGACTGGAAGGACACGATCCTCCCGATTCTTCAGCTGCATGTGGACCGTACACCCGGAGCGGCGGTCGAAGAGAAGGAGTACTCACTCGCCTGGCACTACCGCCGCGCCGAACCTGAGCTCGCCGCTGTACGCCTCGCCGAGCTCAAGGACGCTCTTCTGAGTTTGACGAGCAACCTTGACGTCTCGATCCTCGAGGGGAACAAAGTGCTCGAGATCAAGAACTCGAACGTCAACAAAGGGCGAGCTGCAACCGCCTGTTACGCGAAAGATCAATGGGACTTTGTGATTGCAATCGGTGACGACTGGACCGACGAAGACATGTTCACGATCCTGCCGAGCAATGCCTATACCATCAGGGTTGGGGCAGATATCTCAAACGCGACGTACTTCGTCAATTCGGTCGGCGAGGTTCGTGAGCTGCTCAGCGACCTCGAGGGATAGCGCCTCACACGGCTTACAACGGCTTGAGTACCGCTCGCGCGTATTAAAGGAACGCGACCATCGTCACCAGGCCGAACAGGAAAATAAAGCTCGCACCGGCGAGCTCGATTCCGCTGTGAAACATATGACCACCCCGACGTTCGAGCCAACCGCCGATATTTCGCTTGAACACGATGGTAAGTACCGCTACCGCCGAGAGAGCGATCGCAATCCCCAACGACATCGACACGATCGCGATGATACCAACCTGCAGCAGCCCTAGTGACAACGTGAACAATAACAGCAGAGTGGTGCCTGGGCACGGGACGATACCGGTGGAGACAACCAGTGGCAGGAAGCGTTCGCGCGGGACCCGGAAGCGCTGCTCCTGCGTTCGCATTGCCCCAGGCTTCGCATCCAGCTTGAGATCGCGGCTTGCCCGTTGGGCGGCCCGCAGCCTGCGCGCCGCCTGCAGCCCGCGCAGCTTGACAAGCACGAAGGCGAGGCCCACGAGCATGATGAGCCCGGAGCTAACGGCCTGCACGCGTGCCCCCACCTGCACAACCGACGCGCTCAACGCACCATCGACGAGAAAATAGACACCGGCGATGATTGCGACCGCCGACACGGCATGCATGAGCGCAAACAAGAGGCCGGCAAACACCCCGTGCAGAACCTCGGCATCCTCGGACAGATAATACGACATGATCACGGTCTTACGGTGGCCGGGTAGAAACGAGTGCATCAGCCCGTACACGAACGACGCACCGATAACCGCTAGCCATGCAGAGGGATTATCGGTAGCGGCTCCCATCTCGCGGATGAAGGTCGTCAGACGCGCATTCAGCTCCCTTTGAAGCGAAAGCAACCATTGTGGAGCCCCAGGCAGCGTAGCCCCTCCGCGCGAGTCACCGAGGAATCCCGAATCGCGACGGGGTGCAGCGTCCTCCGGCAGCGAAAAGAACGGATTTTGCTGAGCGTCGGCGCCGGACGTTCCGAACAGCAGCAAAAACAGCACGAGCAGTATCGCGCCCACAAGCGGTGTCGTTTTCATCGGGCTACCTCAACCATCGTGGTACCAGTCTCATTATGGTGTCATCCTAAATGGTGTCATCCTAATCGTGGGTGTCCTGCGGACTCGAGCGCGCAGGACTCCAGACGTGCGCGCAGCGCATCTGCGTCGAGCTCATGTCCCAGAAACAGCAAAGCCGTCCTCCGCGTCTCGTTGCGCTGCCACCGAACCGCTTCAAGAGACCTGCGCCCACCGACTACCTGCAGCACCATTTTGTGCTTGCGTCCGTCACGTCCGTCGAGATACACGTAGCCCTTGGCCCGGATGAGGCCGGTAGGGAGTGCGTTCAACACCGCACCAAGCGCTTCGCGTTCCAACGGTCGCTCACATTCAAACAGCAAGGTGTTGAGCTCAGCGTGTCGTCGCACACCGGCGCTCTCGAGCGCAAGCTCGTCTCGATGGCGACCCTCATAGCCATGCCCGGCAAACACCGTTACCAGCGCCTGCTGCTCGTCCATATCCGCCAATACCGCCTGGGGAGCCAGCTCGCAGACCGCCGCCCGTGTGGCCTCAATTCGGTCCTGCGCTGCGTACGCGCCTTTGGAAAGCAATACGATGTCGGCGTGTTGTATCTGTGCTTCGACCACCTCATAGCGGCGGCGGTAATCGGCAAAGCGCTCCAGGTCAACGACGGTAATCACCGAATCGAGATACGTCTGGGAAACGAGTCCCCGTTTGTTCAGCGTTTGAATGACCGGCAGCGGATCCGAGGCCCCTGATGCTTCAAGCAGTACTCGGTCGAGTTGAGAGCGGTGCGCCAGCAGGCGCTTGAGCGCGCGCCCGAGGTCACGGCGAGTCACGCAGCACATACAGCCGCCGGAGAGCTCGACCACCTCGTCGATCCCGGCATCGATCACGGCGCTTTCCAGTTGCACCTCGCCGAACTCGTTGACTACTATACCGAAGCGCCGCTCGGTGAACTGTGCGAGTATGCGATTGATCAATGTGCTCTTGCCGGCTCCTAGGAAGCCGGTGATCAACGTAACCGGGGTACGAACCATCACACTCTCAGATATAGCCCTGTCGCCAAAGGCCTGCCGCCGGGGGCTTCACCGCGGTAATCGCCGCTCTGTTAGGAGTCCATTCGGGCGATTGTAGACCAGCTTAGTCCAGATACGGCGCTTTTTCAAGGAGGTGCAGATCTACCACTGCCTTGACTCGCGCAAGATACTCACGCAACACCGTACGAATACCCCATAACCGCCCAACATCCTGCGCGTTGAAGCCGATTGCTTCCAGCTCATACTTACCGGCGATGTACAAGGCGCGCTCGTTGTGAAACTGCTGCGATATCACGACTACATCGTTCAGGCCGAAGACGTGTTTAGCACGCGCAACCGATTCAAGCGTACTTACCCCACCGGCGTCCATTCGGATCGCCTCGTCGGGAACATTGCGCAGCAACAACGCTTCGCGCATTGCCCCGGGTTCGTTATACGAAGCATGGCGGTGATCACCACTGGCGAGGATGACCTGAATACGTCCGCTATGATACAGCGCCGCGGCCGCTTCAATTCGATTCTCGAAATACGGGTTCGGCTCGCCGCTTACGAGGAAGCGACTGGTGCCCAACAGCAAACCCACTTCTTTCTCCGGTACTGTCGCGACGCTGTCGTAGAGACGGTCGCGACTATAGTTACTGATGAAGAAACTCGTAAAGAAGACGAGCAGGACGAGCGCTAACCCTGTCAGCTTTATGGCAAGGATCGTTATTAGGACCTAATCTGAGCGATTCCGCACGAATAGACCGCGCACCGGGCCGGCGGAGCCGATTCCGGCCGCGCCGACAGTCAATCGCCGGCCGGCGGAGGCGAGCGTTAGCGTGCCGCGCCGGTGT
>PUPD01000031.1 GCA_003552985.1 Spirochaetaceae bacterium | reverse complement strand
GCGGATGAGCGCTGACGTTCACCAAACCGACCACCTCGGACTCCTCGGGATCCTCCATATCGCCGATCCAACCCGGCCACACCTCAATAGCCATCGCGCCGGTGCCGGCGAGAAGCCCGTCACGAACCTGTGCTGATTCGTAGGCCACAACGCCTTCCGGGGCGTACTGAGCCAGCTCGAGGAAGAACTCCACGGCTTCGAGCGCCTCGGGCGAGTCGAATGCGGGCCTTCCATCTTCGTCGAGCACCTGAGCGCCGTGCGAAGCGAAGATCGGCATGAAGCCGGTCACAATCGGATTGCCGGCCACACCGCGGAAGAGAACCGGCGAGATATCCGGTTCGTTTTCGGAGATCAGGCGCGCGAACTCCAGGGCATCATCCCAGGTTTCAAGGTCATCGAACCCGTACTCGTTGGCGAGATCTTCGCGGTACGCAAACAGAGAGACGTTGCCGACATACGGCAGCGCGTACAAGGTCCCATCCTCAGCGTACGGATACCGCCCCAGCGTGACGATGTTATCGATCAAGTCATCGTCGAGCTCCATCCCATGCCGTTCATACATCTCTTCGAGATCAATCAGCCAGCCTGCTTCCTGCATCTGCGGCAGGAACGGGTCGTCAATCATCACCAGATCGAACTCCCCTGTACCGCCGCGAAGCTCGATAACCGTTTGCTCGAGCAGCTCAGGTCCCGAGAGCTTGAGAATCTCGAACTGCACATCGGGGTTCCGTTCGCTGTACTCGGCCGCCGCGATATCCAACGCATCGCCGAAAGCTCCGTCACGTCCGGCAATCGTGAGCGTCACCTCGTCGGGCTCCGCAGCCCCTCCGGCCCATAAAGGACCGGCCGCAATTGCCGCAATCAACACGGTACACACCAGTAAACGCTTTGTCATAGGTAGTTCCCTCCTTATTCCGAATCTATTCTTCACCAAGTCTTCAGCCTCAGTGTAGCATCGCCTTATGGCCTCTGCATCAGAATATGGCTTGTGTGCTGTTAGATCGAAGGCACTTAACTGACTTTCGATGCATAGCATGCAATTTTCGCTTATAATACGTGCATGAGTTCGCAAGTTGCCGCAGGGGGAAGCAAACACCGGCTCAAGCGTGAAGAGCTGGTGATGGCGGTGTTGTCGCTACTGTCGGACGAGTTCGAGCGTAGCGATGTGGAGTCGATCTGGGAGGTCTCACTGCAGGTCGCCACGATTCGCCAACACCTCAGCGAGCGCCACGGCACCAGTTACAGCAGTGACCACTGGTTGCACACCCAGCTTAGACGCTATGAGGATGAGCTTGGAGTGCCACTGTTCGAGCGCCGGAAGCCGGCTGAAGGCAGTGGTGAGACTGCGCTGGCGCTGTATGCTCCGATGGTGGATTTCTATCAGAAGCAGCACCTTTACGTCACCGAGAAGATCAAAATTGCCAACGGCACCTACGATTTCATAACGCAACGCGCACAGCTGCTCGGTCCCGACCGCCCATGCAATGTCCTGCTCGGGGCCGGCAGCACGGTGTACCACCTCGCAACCATCTTTGCAAACAAGTCGCATACAGGGCCGAATCGCTATCGGCTCTACACGCATAACGCGGGATTCATACAAACGCTCCTGAACTCCAACGTGAACTACGAGCGGCTATCGCTATTCACGCTCGGCGGCGAGCTCGAACCGGTCACGCGTACGATTCTGGGCACCCGGCTCGACGAGCTCGGCGGTGCCGAGCTGGACGTGGTCGTTCAAGGAACAAGTTGCGTCTGCGACGGCCGACTGTACGTCGAATCCGACCGTGAACGCAGTGTGAAATCGGCGATCCTGCATGACTGCGGCGGTATCAAAGTTCTGGTGTGCACCAAGCACGAGTTTTCACGGGAGCCGCTGGCGGATACCGAGGCCTACGGCGCACTGCAGGATTATGATTACATTGTCGTTCCCCACTCGCCGGTGCGCGATCAGGAATGCAAGCTCAAACACTACGAGGAGGTCTTTCGCGAGCACAAGCGCTACCTTGACGCGCAGGTCCTGAACTGGAACTATGCAATCTTTCGGGTAGTGTAGTTCGACCTCCAGAATTCGACCAACAGTAAGAGGCACAGTATGTATGACATCACGATGATCGGACACGTTTCTAAGGACATCATTGAAGATCCGGCCGGCGTTCAGCACATTGTCGGCGGACCGGTCGTGTATTCCTCTGCCGCCGCTGCGCGCTCGGACGCGTCTGTGCTGGTCATCACCAAGGCCGCAGAGCCCGACCGCGACGAGCTTGCGATCCTCGCGGAGAACGGGGCTGCAGTAGTCGTCCTCGACAGCCCGGCGACCACCTCGATCCACAATCGCTATGAAACCGCCGACCACGAGCGGCGCACCGTTACCCTGCTCCAATCCGCGTCGCCTTTCGAGCCGAGTGAGGTTCCAACCGAACCTACTCGTATCTATCATCTCGGCGGGCTGTTTGTGGGGGAGATTCCCGACGAGCTCATAGCGAAGCTCGCCGCCCGAGCGCCGGTGGCACTTGATGCCCAGGGGGTCGTCAGAGCGTCGGACGTCGGCCGACTGGTATTCCGCGACTGGGCCGCCAAACGCCAATACCTGCCCCAGGTCACGTTCTTTAAGACCGACGCCGCGGAGGCGGAACTGCTTACCGGGTACACTGATCGCGACGACGCGGCATCCGCGCTTCTGGAGATGGGAGCCTCGGAGGTGATGATCACGCACAACACCGAAGTGCTCCTCGCGACTCACGACGGCGAACGTCATCGCGCACCGCTTACTCCGCGCAACCTATCCGGACGAACCGGACGAGGCGACACCTGTTTCGCGGCCTATCTTGCCCGGCAGCTGCACCACGATCGACACGAGGCGCTGCGCTACGCCGCAGCGCTCGTCAGTATCAAGATGGAAGCTCCGGGAGTGTTCCGGGGCACGCAGGGTGAGGTATTCGAGCGCATGAACCGCGACGGGCTGTAACGATGGTCGTGAGCCGGCCCTCAGCCGCGAGAGCCGCTCACTCGCCGGCGCGTTCGCCGAGCTCTTCCCAGCGCGCGGTCATCTGCTCGAGCCGGTCGCGCAGCGCGTGGTAGCGCTTCGTATTCTGCTCGAGGACGGCTGGATTCTGCTCCGGTTGTTGAAACAAAGCTTCAAGCTGACTGAGCTCGCGCTCGGTTTCCTCAATCTTGTCGGGCAGTTGATCATATTCACGCTGTTCGCGGAACGATAATCCCTGCTTCGGCTCGCGGTTTATCGCTTTACCCGCGGCGCGCGCCGCACTCTGGGCGGCGCGCGTGGACCGGTAGGCGGTCCAATCACCTCCGGGCGCGCCCCCGCTTCCCGGAAGCGCCGAGTCCTCACCGGCCGCCGCGCGAACCTCGTCATAGCTTCCGACAAAGCGCCGAATCCCGCCGCCGTCCAACACAAGCAGCGAGTCGGTCAGGCGATCGAGCAGCGCCCGGTCGTGCGACACGAGGAGAATGCAGCCTGCAAAACCATCGAGGTACTGTTCAACGACCCGCAGGGTATCGAGATCCAGGTCGTTGGTCGGCTCGTCCAGCAGCAGGAAGTTCGGTGCGCGCGCGAGTAGGCGCACCAGGTAGAGCCGGCGCAACTCTCCACCGGAAAGCCGTTCGAGAGGCTGCGCGAGCATGGATCGCGGAAAGAGAAAACGTTCGAGGAACTGTTCGGCTGAGACTGAGGTCTGATCGTCGATACGAACGCGCTCGGCCTCCTCTTTTAGATACTCGAGCACCGTCGTCTCACCGGGCAAGCGCTTTCCGGTCTGGTCGAAATAGGCGATCGCAACCGTCTCACCCCACTCGATTGTACCATGATCAGGCTCCGTTCTCCCGGCTACTAGGTCGAGCAGCGTCGTCTTTCCCGAGCCGTTGGGGCCGATCACCCCCACTCGTTCCCCGGGCGCAAACCGGTGCGAGAACTTCGAGATCACCGGTCGCCCGTTGTACGACTTGGTCACTCCTTCGAGCTCGAGCACCTTCTTGCCGAGCCGCCGCTGTGCTGCCGGGAGGTCCTGCAGTACTGCCCCACGCCCCGGGGCTAATTCGAGCATCTCGCCGATACGCTCCTTCCGTTTCTTGTCCTTTCCGGTGCGCGCCTTGGGGCCGCGCTGCAGCCACTCCAGCTCGCGGCGCAGAATCGAACGCCGTCGGTCCTCGGCAACGCTCTCCTCTCGCAGCCGCTCCGCCCGCCGTTCCAGGTACGCTGAATAGTTGCCGGGATGCCGGAACACCTCGCCACCATCGATCTCCAGGATGGTGTCGCACACCGCGTCGAGTATGTAGCGATCGTGGGTCACCAGCACGAAACCCGCACTCGAGCGCTCCAGGTACTGTTCGAGCCAGGTGATTGCGTCGAGATCAAGGTGGTTCGTGGGCTCGTCGAGGAGGTACAGATCCGCGTCAAAGGCGAGGCAGCGCGCAATCGAAACCTTCTTGAACATGCCGCCGGACAGGGTTTGTAGCTCTACGTGCGTATCGTCGATCCCAAGCCGGGTGCAGAAGGCCTGATAGCGTTGCAGCGTGGACGCCTGCTCCTCCGCCTCAAGCCCAAACGTTACCGCGGACTCCCCCCCAATAGAGAGCTCGGGAAACAGGTGCTGCTCCACCGTTACACCGGGAGCAAGCCCCGGTCGCTGATCCAGCCGCGAAATGCGCGCGGTACGGCTGTGCACAACCTCACCTTCATCCGGCTCAAGCTCTCCGGCGAGGATCCGCAGCAAGGTCGACTTGCCGACACCGTTGCGGCCTACCAGGCCGAGCTTCTCGCCTTCTTCCAGCCCCAGGGTCACGTCATCGAACAGTCGCCCGTTGCCTACGGTCTTTCCCATATTGATGAGAGACACGATGTTCATACTGCAGGCAGGATACCCGCTCCGGTGCCGGCCGGTAAAGCCGCCTTGCCGATCCTCACGAACACAGATTACTCACGAAACCGCAGGTGACTGGTGGTGGCTGGAAGTGATTGCAGGTGGTTCCGGCTCTCGAGTAATCGAAGAGCGGATGACGGAGATCAGCTCCATCATCCGCCCCGGCAGCCGCGGTAGCCTGCGGGTGGGTTAGAATCGGCCGATCACGACCTCGGATTCGTCGATGATGCCGGCAGCGACGAGCGCGCGCTGATACGAGGTAGCTTCTCGCGAGACGCGGACCGTCGCACCGGAGATGGTGTCGATTGAGTCCTGCACCGTGCGGGTTGCACCGCTTGGAACGTCCACGCCGAAGCGGTTCTGGTCGTCGATGGCGTCACCGAAGCGCGCAATCGACCAGTCGATGAGCGAGGTCTTCTCGGTTGCATCCACCCCTATGAGGTTCTCAGCGATGGCGTTCAGGTTGCCGTTCCAGCCACCTACGCCGAAGTATCCGTAACTCGGATCAAGCGGCTGCGGCTCGCCGCCGGAGAAGCTTACCCCGAGCGCCTCGAGCACGCCCTGCAACGAGGACGAAGCGGTGATATCGCCGAGAACACCCACATCATTGACAACGTGCGACCAAAAGTGGATGTTCAAAAAATGTTTGTCGGCAAGCTCATTCCACTCCTGCGGCCGTACCAGGGAAGCCCCGGACGTAAGATAGGTGGGGACGATCTCGCCGCTTCCGATCGTGAGCTCACCGAACTCACGGCTGAAGTCGTAGTCGGCGGAGAACTTCATCTCGAACATGTAACGGGTAACCGGGCAGACCAGCGCCGCGGCAACGGTTCCGTCCGAATTGACTGCCGCCGCATAGAACGACATCATGTCGGCAGTGTGGACGGTGAACATCGAGTCGCCGTCTTCGTAGTTATCGATCCGCCCGGTGGCCGGCGTCGGGTCGACCTCGAAGTCTACCGCAACGTAGGCATTGCCGCTTTGGCGCGGAATCCAGAAGCCGTCGCGCTGCACGAAGAACCAGATGCGGGCGTCGGTGATGATGCCGTCATGGTCGAGCTCCAGCACGGTTTTGATATACTGGTTGGCATCTTCGAACGCGGTGCCGCCGGCTTCGCCGCGCCAGGAGTAGCCGACGTACCGTCCGGCGTAGGAACGCTCGAACTCGGGCTCCGGCGAGCCGGCAGCCACCAGCGCCGCGGCAATCACCGCGACTACGCTAAGGACAATCGCGAGTTTGAGTATTGTTTTCATGGTTTACTGTACCCCCACATAGAATTGGTATTTTTTGAACGATACTTGGGAACTCGAATTAGCGCAATGAGGACATTTGTCCCCAAATAGAAGAACCGTATGAGTACGACCACTGCAATCGCGATTTTCCTGCCCTACGGGCTCGCATTCTTCGTCTTGGGAACGGTGGCCTTCGTCCTACGGCGTACCCGTGCTTCCGTCGTACCTTTGTTTGCCCAACTGCGCCACCTCCAATGGTTCGGCATCACGCACGGCATCGTCGAATGGTGGACGATGCTCCTCATCATTGAGGCTTTCGGATCCGCGCAGCCGGTTGCCCATTATCTGCTGGCCGGGTTCAACGCGCTCTCGTTCTGGTTCCTGCTGCGATTCGGCATCGGCCTCGAGAACGCCTACGGCCGCCTGCCGGGGTGGGCCCGCCTCCCGGTAATCGGCGGAGCGCTATGGGCGGGCTGCTGGTTTCTCCTGGGCGCGGCAGTTTTACCACGTGTGCTTGCCGGAGAGCTCGTGGAGTATGCGTTTTGGTTTCATGGATTCGATGCGCTCACGCGCTACGCACTGGCTTTTCCGGCGGCCCTGCTGAGTGCACGGGCGCTGGTTCATACAGCCAGATCAATGCGCGTGTACGGGATTACGGCGCTGGTGCACGCGCTCCGTCTACTGGCGGCAGCCTTCTTCGTGTACGGCATAGCCACCGGCCTCATCGTCACCGCCGCTCCGTTTCCACCCGCGTCAGCTGTCAATACGGAGGCAGCCAGAGCGGTGCTCGGCTTCCCGGTGGAGCTGATTCGCGCCGCCGCGGCAACAGCGGCGGCATTCGCGTTCGTACGCATCGCACGCGAGATTCGTGATGCGCGCGAAGATCGGCTGAGCAGCCTCCGCGAACAGCAGATTGTTGCCGAGGAGCGTGAGCGTCTCGCTCACGACCTTCACGACCGCGTGATTCAGACACTGTTCGCTGCCGGACTTCGGCTCGAACAGGTAACATCGGCCGCACACCCCGCCGCCGTCGATACCAAACAGCGCGAGTTACTGAGTATCCGCAACACCATTAACGACTCCATCCGCGAGATCCGCGGGTTCGTGTATCGTCCGAACGGAGCTCCGTGCGATCTCAGCACCTTTGCACTCACCGTTACCGAGCAGATGGAGCGGCTCGAGCAGTCCTTTGGGGTCTCGATCAGCGTCGTGTTCTCCGAAACCGCCGCCGCTGACAGTGCGGCGGTGGTCGAGCGCCCGTTCGACCTGACCTCGATCCTGGTAGAGGCGGTAGCTAATGCCGTCCGCCACGGAAAGGCCGATCGCTTTGAGGTACACGTTGAGCAGGGCCGCCGGCGTGGGTTGCTGATTCGTTTGCAGGACAATGCCGAGGTCTCGCTCGAAACCGAGAGCACTGCACAGGCACCGCGCCGCCGGGTGGGGCACGACGTCGTGCTACCCCGGAACAGCGAAGCCCGGCCGGAAGGTTTGGGGCTTGCTTCAATCCACATCCGAACTCGCCGGATAGGCGGCTCGGTCTCGATCCGGCGCAACGGCGCCGGGGACGGAACCGTGCTCGAGATAGTAGCACCGTTGGGGGGAACCCGGGAGAATACGCAACGATCATGATTCGGTTGGTAATAGTCGACGATCACGATGTTGTGCGCCATGGCATCCGGTCGCTGTTCGACAGCTTCAGTGGGTTTCGTGTCAGTGGTGAGGCGAAGACGTTAGCGGGCGCTGAAGACATTGTCGGAGCTACACATCCTGATGTGGTATTGCTCGACGTCCGGTTGCCGGACAGTGATGACGGGCGCGGCGCCGCCCGCCTCAAGGCGCGGTCACCCCGAACACGGGTGCTGGTTCTATCGGCCTTCGGCGACCCGGCCACTGTACGCGCCGCTCTTGCGGCCGGAGCCGACGCGTTTCTCGTCAAAGACGCCGACGGCAGTGCGATACGGGAAGCGGTGCTTGCTGTCCACTACGGCGACCGTGTAATGCCCGCCGAATCAATCACCGAGCCTGATGCCGACCGGAATCCGCTTGCAAACGAGCGCAGCCCGCTATCTCCGCGCGAACGCGAGGTCCTGCAGCTGCTCGCCGAAGGCTATCAGAACAAGGAGATCGCCGGCTTCCTGAATCTGGCCGAGAAGTCTGTGCGCAATATCGTGACGCGCCTGCTCCGTAAACTCAGGGTCTCGAACCGGACCGAGGCGGCGCTGAAGGCCCGCGATATTCTGCCCTCGCTGTGAAGAAGGCTCGTTACCTGTGGCCGACCAACCGTTGACCCGGCCGGAGTAGCAGGCTACAGTGGCGCCATGCCACATCTCACCCCACAACCTCGCGCAGTCATCTTTGATTTCGATGGGACGATAGCAGACACCAGGGCACATATCGTGCGCTCGTATCAGGAGACCTTTCAACGGCTCGGGTTGCCGGTACCGGATGCCGATCGCATCATCGAAACCATCGGAGTTCCGCTCCGCCGGTCGTTCCAAGCAGTTACCGGTGCCCGCGAGCGCGACCTCGACCACAGTATCACCACCCATCGTGAGGTCTGTCGAGAGCTCGGCTTCGACGATATCAAACCGTTTCCCGGAATCTCGCGGGTCATTCAAGCACTGGCGACACGCAAGGTTCCGTTGGCGATCGCTTCGAGCCGCAGTCACGAGTCACTGGACGAGATGGTGGCGAATCTTGGTCTCACAGGCCATTTTCGGATAATCGCGGGACCTGAGGATGCAGCGCGTGAGAAGCCATATCCGGACTTGCTGCTGGCGCTCGCTGACCGGCTCGGGCTCGCGCCGGCCTCGCTGCTGATGGTGGGCGACACAACCTTCGATATCGAGATGGGTCATGGAGCCGGTGCGCTCACATGCGCGGTCACCTGGGGCAATCACACGCGCTCGACACTCGCGGCAACCCACCCGACAGTGATGGTCGACGATACGGCCGAGCTCGCCGTGCTACTGGACGTATAGAGACCATCCGGAATATACTTGTAGATACAGGTTTTAAGGAGGGTCTCTATGAAATTCGGCAAACACTATTACGACGGCTTTGAGACGAAGTGGCGTGACATGCTCGAATCGATCGCCTCGGAGAGCGGCATCCAGTCATTGTTGATCATGCGCTCTACTCCCACGCATATGGTAGCCGTTGTCAGCGCAGGTCCCAAGCGTGACACCTACCATCCCGGAGACGAAGGGCCAAAAAGCGTCAACCCCGGGTGCCACAAGCTGTATTGCGAACAGGTGGTTAACGATCGCGCGCCGCTCCACGTACCCGACGCAGCTCTCGATCCTGAGTGGCGCGGCAACGAGGATCTTGTAAAGTTCGGACTCGGTGTCTACCTGGGATACCCTATCGAGGTTCGCGGCGAAGTCCTCGGCACGGTTTGCGCACTGCACAACAAGCCTTTTGACTTTGACGCCGGTCCCCGCAGCCTGCGAGGAACGCTCGAACGGTTGAAGAGAGAAATCGAGCGCGACCTGGAGCAGGTCGCTTAGTGCGCGCGGGGGGGACGATGACGCTTCCATGAGCGAGGTGCCCGCTCGTGCTTCGCGGGTCGGGCTCGCAGTCGAGCTGGTTGTCCTTTATGTGCTGATTCCGGCGGTCTTTCTCATCGAGGACGGCCGGCTTGAACGAGCGATCGTGATCGTTGCGGGCTTGACGTACGTGATCGTACAGAGCCTGCGGAAGCGCATCCTGAGACGAACCTCGCTCGGCACCGGCGGCTTCCTGCAGTGGAAGCGTGTACTGGCGCTATTTGGAATGTTTGCGATAGCCTCTACTCTGGCCGTGGCTTTGGTCGCGCCGCAGTTGCTGTTCCGTGCACCCCGTTCTCACCCTCGGCTCTGGGTGACGTTTCTCGCCGTGTACTGCCTGCTCTCGGTCTACCCCCAAGCTCTGGTGTTTCGGGCGTATTTCCTCGAACGCTATGCGCGCTTGTTTACAGATCCGTGGCTACTTGTCGGGGTTAACAGCGTCCTGTTCGCCTGGGCGCATACCATCATCGCCCATCCTCTCGTCTATGCGCTGTCGTTCTGCGGCGGCGTTCTATTCGCCGTAACCTACCTCGAAAGCCGTTCGGTGACTGTGACCTCGATCGAACACGCTCTCTATGGTGTGTGGCTGTTCACCGTCGGACTTGGGACCTACTTCGCCTTCCCGATTTGAACGCAGAAGCTTGATGAATATCATTGAATTACTCAACAATAGGAGACAGGATATTGGTGATCGGGCGCACCCGCGCATGCCGAACCGGCGCATGAAGTCTGGGCTCTTGATCAGGGGACTAACAAGATCCACATCATAGTCCCGGATGAAGCGGAGACCGGCCGGTTCTCAGTCTCTGAAGTCGTCGAGCTTGGTGCGTAGTCGGATGCCGAGATCGACATGCCGCACATGATCGACTTCACGTTCGACTACCGTTACGCCTTTGTCGCCAACCCCGCCGGCGGCAATACCGCGGTGTTGCACGTAGCCGATCGCGAGGTCATCGCAGTGCTCGACACCGGTCCGCACCTCTCTAACGAAACAGAAAAGTACGACGGCGCTCTTCTTCGGCTACGATGCGCTCCACGTTCTCTTCCTCGACCGGGTTGAGCAACCCCTCCGCGTCGGTGGTCCGGGGCCTGTACCACCGAAACTGCCGGAAAAACCGCCCGAGCTCTCCGTCGCCGAAATCAAAGCCTCTGCGCGCATAGAAAGTGTTACGGAAGATGCGCAGCTGCGCGAGGGTGAGCAGCCGCAGGTTTTCGGTCTTCACTTCGGTGCGATCAAAGATCCAGTCCTGCTCCGAAGCGGACGGGCTGTCGCTCAACCACCAGGGGACGCGTTCCATCGCAAGACGAAACACATCGTCTTCCTCAGCCTCCACGTTTTCGGCAATCAGCTCGAAATCGTCGGCCTCCAGCGAGAAGAAGGCAATCGGCAGGGGGGTGGAGAACCGAAACGAGTCGATCCATAACACTCCGCTATTGAACACCTGTACGCGCAGATGGCCGATATCCCCACTCCAGGTGCGGCCGGTACCGTAGAGGTACTCGACCGTGCGCATGAGCCGGTCGCGTCCGTATGCCGACCGATAGCGTACCCGCGTTGTGGTGAGCTCATCTGCGGGAAAGCGCACCTGCTTGACGTACCAGGAACGAATCTCGGCCGGCACGTCGTTCGCCGAAGGCATTTGGCGTGCGCCCACCGGTTGGTCGTTCACCCAGGTGCGAAAGTCACGAAACTGGGTGGTCTCGGCGGTCCCATAGTCGTACCGCGGAAAGCCGACGTCCAGCGTCACGGTGTTGCCGTGATTCTTGAACACGAACGACGCGTCGATTACGTATTCCTTGGCTGAAAGGTAGATGCGAATAGTCTCGGACGCCAGCTCAATGTCCGTCTCATCCGGAGGGCGCATTGAAACGGCTCCGCCTGCCACCTCGACAAACGCTTCGTTGGCCGCCGCATAACCGGCAGCGTGGGCAACCAAGGCCACCACGAGTAAGAACCGTACCGCGCGGCGGCGATAGGGATTCACGTGCTCCATGACGGGTATCTCCGCTACGGTAATTCTCCCGCCCTTTGCCGCTCACTGTCAAGCCGAGTGCTGCGATCGCAGCCCCGAGGACTCGGTCAGCCTACCGAAGCCGGCAACGCTTCCACAAGTTCTCGAGTGGTTTCCCGCCAATGACCGCCCTCATACCAGCGAACCATCTCGTCGAGAAACGTTCGGTAAAGCTCCGCAAACTGTTTTGCGGCCTGCTTATCATGGTCGCGTTCTGAATACAAGCGCATGAACTCCGGATGAGCATCCTTCCAGGCAGTCTTCTTGCGATCGACGACAGCCGGAGCCTCCACCCAGCGTGCAATCTCGCGCCACTCCCCGTCCCAGAGCGAAACCACCGGGATGTGGGTGACACCTGCACCTTCGTAGTAGTGCTTCAGCTCCGCGACTTCACTGCCGCGAAACACGCGCAGTTCCACGCCCGCCGCTTCCGCCAGGCGTGCGATAATCGGCAAATTGGCCGCAGAGTCTCCGCACCAGTCCTCGGTCATAATCGTGGCTCGCACCGGCTGCACCTGAGCGGCCAGGCCTCGCCTGAGCGCCGTTACATGCTCAGGGGCCGGTTCCGCCCGCTGGTAGAGCTGCTTCACAAGCGACCGGTAATTGCGTAACCCGCCCAGGTACGTGCTGACGTCGTACCCTTTCGGAAAGACTGTGTCATTCATGATTGGGGAGAAATATAGTGATATTCGGAGCCGGCGGCTACCTCCGGGAGGTCGCCGTTCGTTGGTCGTCGGTCGTCGGTCGGCAACACCGGATGTAGGAAAGGCGGTGCGTTCATCCACGCGATAACATCGCAGACATAGCACCTCAGTTGTGCAGCGCATCAAGGGTGCCGGTTGTAAACGACACCATCGCATAAAGTCTGGACAGCGCCCGGGCGTCTGTCAACCGAATCAGCCCCGGTTCGAGCCGTCCGGCTTTCCTCGGACTTGCGGCTGAGGAAGCCACGCCTCTATAATGCCCCTCACAAACTGCAAGAGGACGTGTAGAGATGGGCGCAATCGTTGTGGTGGGAAGCATCAATATGGACCTCGTTATTCACTCTCCGCGGTTCCCGTCGCCGGGAGAGACCATTATCGGGCACGGGTTTATGACCGCGCCGGGAGGCAAAGGTGCCAACCAGGCGTGCGCCGCGGCGAAACTCGGCGGTGAGGTCCGCATGCTCGGTCGGGTAGGGAATGACGCCTTCGGGAGCGAGCTCAGTCAACACCTAAGCGGTACCGGCGTAAACACCGCGGACGTAAAGGCAGTGGATGACAGCCCGAGCGGCGTAGCCCTGATCACCGTTCGGGAAGGCGAGAACACCATCGTCATAGACCCGGGAGCCAATCACCGTTTAACCACGGCGGACATCGCTGCCTATCGGCCTCAACTGGCCGCGGCGGATCTGGTCGTCCTCCAGCTTGAGATACCGCTGGAAGTGGTTGCCGAAACGGTCCGTGTCGCGGGCGAGGTCGGAACGCCGGTTCTGCTTAACCCCGCTCCGGCAGCCACCCTGGACGCCGAGGCGCTCGCTGGGGTGAGCTATCTGACCCCGAATGCGGGGGAGGCGGCCGCTCTGGCCGGGCGGCCGGACCCGGAAGGTGGGATCTCCACGGATGAGCTCGAGCACATCGTCGGCACGCTGCAACAGATGGGGGTTAGCCGCGTCTGCGTCACCCTGGGCGGCGACGGGGTCGCCTATACGCGCGAAGACGGGACGGTCCTCCGCCGGCCGGCCTACGCGGTCACGCCGTTTGATACCACTGCTGCGGGAGACGTCTTCAGCGGTGCGCTGGCGGTGGCGCTTACCGAAGATCGCCCCCTTGACGAGGCTGTCGATTTCGCACAGCGTGCCGCCGCGCTCTCGGTCACCCGCGCCGGCGCAGGTCCATCGATTCCTCTGCGCTCTGAGGTCGATCGTTTTGAGGGCTGACCCGCAGCCGGTCGTCGCGGTGGGAACGGCGAGCCTGGATATTCACGGTTTCAGCGAGCATTCACTGATTGCAGGTGATTCCAACCCGGGCACGGTGGCAGTCTCGCTCGGCGGCGTCGCCCGTAACATCAGCGAGAACCTCGCGAGGCTCGGGAACGCGGTGACGCTGGTAACGGCCCTCGGCGGCGACGATCACGGGCGACGCATCGAGCGCGAGTGCAGTACCGTGGGCATAGATATGCGAATGAGTGTCTCGATTCCCGGCGCCGACTCCTCAACCTACATGGCGATGATCGATGCGGACGGCGAAATGGCGCTCGCACTGTCGGACAGCCGCATCCTCGAGGAGCTCACCGTCGAGCTGCTGCAGGAACGCCGTGCCGTCTTAGAGGCTGCCGGCGCAATCGTGGCCGACGCCGGGCTTCGCTACGATTGCCTCGATTATCTGCGCTCCCGGTTCACCGGGAAGCCGCTCATACTTGAAGCCGTATCAGTGAAGAAGTGCTCCCGCATACCACACCCGTACCATGGTTTCTCCTGTCTAAAGATGAACCGCGCTGAAGCGGCTCAGCTGACCGGGGCCCCTATCGGCGATCTGCGCGACCTCGACAGAGCAGGCGAGTTGCTGGTCAGCAGCGGGGCGCAGTCGGTCTTTATCACCGCCGGCAATGAGGGGGTATACTACCGCGACTCACGCGATAGCGGCGTGGTTCCCGCCCAGCCGACGGTGGTCCGCAATGTATCCGGCGCCGGGGATGCGTTCACAGCGGGAGCAGTTCACGCTCAGTTGCGCGGCCTTCCGATCCGGGAGGCGGCTGAGTACGGGGTTGCGGCGGCGGCGATAGCCCTTCAGAGTCCGGACACGGTCAGTCCGAATATGAGCGTTGCAGCGGTCGAACGTCTGCGATCGGATGCACACTGAACGCCCACCTGAATACTCAAATGTAATGGGAAAAGGAGCGAGCTAAGCATGCATGAACGGATTCGTCTCTCGGAGGAGGTACGCGAAGCCTTAACCGAAGACCGGCCCGTGGTGGCGCTGGAATCAACGATCATCTCCCACGGCATGCCGTACCCCGAAAACGTCGAGAGCGCGTTGACCTCGGAGCGTATCATCCGTGAGAACGGGGCGGTGCCGGCGACCGTGGCCGTGATGGGTGGACAGATACGCGTCGGCTTATCTCCGGATGAGCTCACCTACATGGGCAAACACTCCGGTATCCGCAAAGCCAGCCGCCGTGACTTGCCGGTGATTCTTGCAACCGGTCGAGACGGAGCTACCACCGTGGCGACCACGATGCTCGCCGCTGAGCGCGCAGGGATCGCGGTCTTCGCTACCGGAGGTATTGGCGGAGCACATCGTCACGCGCAACACACCTTTGACGTCTCGGCCGATCTTCTCGAGCTGGGCCGAACATCCGTTGCGGTAGTCTGCGCCGGCGCCAAGTCCATTCTCGATATCGGACTGACGCTCGAGGTGCTGGAAACCCACGGCGTCCCGGTGATCGGTTACCGCACCGATGCTTTTCCGGCGTTCTATCTGCGCGACAGCGGCTACCCCGTCGACGACCGCGTGGATGACATGGCGGTTCTCGCCGTGGCACTGCAGTTGAAGTGGGAGCTGGAGTTGACCGGCGGGCTGGTGATCGCCAATCCCATTCCCGCCGAGCACGAGATGGATCCGGAGCTGATCAACGGTTGCATTGCGGAAGCGGTTGCCGAAACCGAACGTCGCAGCATACGCGGTAAGGACGTCACCCCATTCGTCCTTGCGCGGCTGCATGAGGTAACGGCGGGCGCAAGCCTGGCCGCTAACAAGGCTCTGGTCTACAACAATGCGCGCGTTGCCGCCGAGCTTGCGGTCGCCTACGCGCAACTGAGCTCGTGAGCGCCTAATGCGCACGCGTTGCGAAACTTCACATGGGTCTGGAACGCGATCGGTAGTTTGACACCGGTGGACGCTGCAGCTATGCTGAAACAAGATATGAACATACTCGTGATCGGGGGCGCCGGGTACATCGGCAGCCACGTGGTAAAGGCGCTGCTGGCGCATGGGGATTCGGTTACCGTGTACGACAATCTCTCGACCGGATGCCGCGAAAACCTGTTCCCACAGTGCCGCTTCATCGAAGCCGATATTCGCGACTACTCGGCACTTCAGGCTGCAATGCAGGACGCTGAACGCCCGGTGGACGCGGTCGTTCATCTGGCTGCCTTGAAAGCCGCGGGCGAATCGATGCTCGAGCCCGAACGCTATGCAGAGCACAACATTGCCGGCACAATTAAGATATTGAACGCTATGACCGCGGCTGAGGTGCCTTTCCTGGTCTTCTCCTCGTCGGCCGCGGTATACGGTGAGCCGCAATACCTCCCGATCGATGAACACCATCCGACCGAACCAACCAACTTCTATGGCGCGACGAAGCTGGAGATCGAACGCTTGCTGAAGTGGTATTCACAACTGCGAGGACTACGTTACGCGTCGCTCCGATACTTCAACGCCGCCGGCTACGACCCGGACGGCGAGATCCTCGGTATAGAGCGCAATCCCGCCAACCTGCTGCCGGTAATCATGGAGGTCGCCCTCGGGCGCCGACCCCACCTGCAGATCTTTGGAGACGACTATGATACCCCGGACGGCACCGGCGTGCGGGATTACGTCCATGTCACCGATTTAGCCGGCGCGCATATCCTCGCGCTCGACCATATCGCTGCAAAACAGCAGAATCTGGTCCTGAACCTCGGCACCGAGCATGGTGTGAGCGTCCGCGAGGTCTTCGAGCTCGCCGAACGCATCACCGGCCGGGAGATTCCGATGGCCGTCGCGGCGCGGCGCGCCGGTGACCCGGCGAAACTGATGGCCTCGTCGCAGGCGGCGCGTGAGGTTCTCGGGTGGGTGCCGCGCTACAGCGATCCGGAGACGTTGCTTCAAACCGCCTGGCAGGCTTATCTGCGCTCGGATTCCGGGATTGCATCAGTGAGCGGATCCGATAGCTCATGAGTCTGCTGCACACACCCCGCTACGAACGTGGGACACGAGCGTTACTGGTGACGATTCAACGTCCCGAAGAAGACGAAACCGCTGTCCTGGAAACCGGTGCGGAGCTCGCTGAGTTGGTGCGCGCGCTCGGGTTCAAGGCGCTCGGTCCGCTACGCGCCAAACTACGTCGCCCGCAAGTACGTTACCTCCTAGGCAGCGGCAAAGCCGAGGAGATCGCCGCCCGCGCCGATGAGCTCGATGCTGAATGGATCGTGTTCGACGACCAGCTCTCCCCGTCGCAACAGCGCAACTGGGAGCGGCTGACTAACCGGGCAGTGGTCGACCGCCAAGAGGTCATCCTCGACATTTTTGCGCGGCACGCTCGCACTACCGAGGCAAAGCTGCAGGTGGAGCTCGCCCAGATGGAATACTACCTGCCGCGCCTCGCGCATGCATGGACGCACTTGTCACGCCAGAAAGGCGGCCGGCGGGGCACTCGTGGGGAAGGCGAAAAACAGATCGAACTTGACCGCCGTCAGGTGCTACGGCGCATACAAGAGCTGCGGGTAGAGCTGGAGGAGGTTCAGGCCAGCCGCGCGACGATGCGCAAACGCCGCCTAGGCGTCCCGGTCCCAACCGGTTCTATCGTAGGGTACACCAACGCCGGCAAGTCATCGCTGATGCGCCACCTCACCACCGCCGAGGTGCGGGTAGCGAACCAGCCATTCGCAACGCTCGATGCCACCACGCGCAGGCTCGCGCCGCAGTTTGACGGCGGCGCAGTGCTCACAGACACCGTCGGCTTCATCCAGAAGCTGCCGCCAAGCCTGATCGACGCGTTCAAGTCGACCCTCGAGGAAACAGTGCTCGCCCAGTTTCTGGTGCATGTGATTGACGCCTCGAGCCGCAACCTTGTTCGGCATTTCGCTGCAACCGCGGAGGTGCTCGAGGAGCTGGGTGTGGCCGAGCGCCCACGTATGTTCGTGTTCAACAAGATCGACCTGGTCCCCGACCGGCTGGAGCTCCATGCCGCCGCTGAGAGTCTCGGCTGCCCACCGGAGCGTACGGCCTTCGTATCGGCCAAGACCGGTGAGGGTATCGACCGCGTATTCGAGCTCATCCGCGAAACGATCGACGCGCAGAGCCGTGAAACGGTGTACGCCATTCCAGCCGATCGCTACGATCTGATCGCTTACCTGCATCGCAACGGACACGTTCTGAGCGAACGGTACGAGAACGGGATCATCGAGGTGCACGCACACGTGGCACCCGAAGCCGCCGGTCGCCTGGCTCCCTATCGACACTTCCGGGATTACTTGAATCTCCAGGGAGGTAATCACAAACACGACCGCAACTAGGGATTTCTGTGATGAGACTCAATCACGTCATATACACGCACCGTTACGACGCGCCGATCGGCGCGCTGTATCTGGCCGTGACACGCAACGGCAGCGTGTTGCGAATCGGGTATGAGCCGTTTGAGAACTGGCCTGAAGGAATCACCGTGGAAGAAAACAAGTACGCCTGCGGCGAGCTTGAACACCAGCTTGAGGCTTACTTCCGCGGGCAGCTGCAACGCTTTAGTATCCCGGTTGCGCTCAACGGCACTCCGTTCCAGCGCAGCGTTTGGAAACGACTGGCGAAGATAGACTACGGTACAACCCTGACCTACGGCGAGGTGGCTCGCAAGATAGGGCGGACCGGCGCGGCGCGAGCAGTCGGCAACGCGGTAGCCGGCAACCCGGTTCCAATCGTCATACCCTGCCACAGGGTTGTCGCGGCCGACGGCGGAATCGGCAAGTACGCGCTGCGCAGCTTCCCGGACGGCAGTGGTGCAGATCTTAAACGGCGTTTACTAAAGCTGGAGGGAGCGCTCGAGTGATCGCTACCTCCCGTCGATGATCACTTGCTTTTGACGTAGACCTGCATCAGCTGCACAAAGTAGTGGATCTGACGGTAGATCTCAGCCAGGCGCTGCTTGGTCGGCTGTTCGGTGTATCCGTCAAGCTCCCTCCAGTTCAGGATCACCTCGTGGTTCTCGCGCTCGGCATCCTCGATAGCCAGCTTCAGAATCTTTGCGATCGTGATGAGGTTCTGCGCCGCCTCAACGATCATCTTCCGGGCGGTCTCGTTGACCTCACCGAGTTGGTCGCGCAGCAACGCGAGGGTCTTCTTGTCGCGTCCCACCGCCCGACCGAGCGCCTTACGCAACTTGGCGCCGCGCTCGCCATCGTCGGCAAGGCTCTCGTCGAACTTCACGAGTTCTTCCGCCACCGACATAACCTGGTGGAACGCTTCCGAGAGCTGGTGGGAGGTCATGTTCGTGGACCATTTCCCCCGTACCAGCAGGATGTCACGAACCAGCTCGCGTACATCCTTTTTGAAGTAGTCGACCAAAAATGCCTTGAGGTAGTTTAGCGGCGCGATCAGGGTGAAGCCGCTCAACAGGCGTTTGGTATAGACCTGGCTCCCCGCTTCCGTGTAGTACTTGGTCCGAGCAATCGTCGTAGTTCCGAACACACGCGTGCACAGCTCCTGCACCTTGCGACCACGGCGCTCGGCCAGGATCTTCTGGATTGTGGCTTCAGTGGTAGTCTTGAGCGTATTCAGGTAGATCTCGACGATGTGCTCGGAAGGGAAGCTCGGCTTGATCTCACAATAGGGATCCTGCTCCACATAGCGGACGATCTTCGCAAGTACGTCGGTTGTGAGCACGTCGGTGACCGAGTTCATCACTTTTTTCCAGGCGGCGCGAGAAATGACTTCGACCCCCCGGTATTGCTGAAGGACGGCGAAGACCGTGTCCCAATCTTGCGACTTGTCTACCAACGGAGCCACTTCCAGGAAGTCCTTGAGATCGTCGCTGATATACTCGCCGCCGATCACCTCAAACTTGGGCTTGTAGCTCGTATCACCTTCGGGGACCCCCGAGTCGAACTTCTTCAACAGAAAATAGTAGTCAAAGCCGACAAACCGAATGAAGCACAGCACCGTGTTGTAGGTTGCGTTGATTCGCTTCACCGTGGTGTTGTCGAACGAACCGAAGAAATTGACCATCGCCTGCTTCAACTCGCCGGCGAGCGCGCGGGTATCCTTTTTCTCGGCGGCCGCGCGGACGCGCTCCTCAGTGAAGCGCTCACGCATCTCCGCTTGTTCAGCGCTCATGTAGTACTCGATCACCAGCGACTTCAGCGCCTTTGACTCGGCCGCATTCTGCAGAATCGCCTGAGCCGGTACGACCGCCTTGTAGATATCGAAGAAAAACCGCCCCAGAGCAGGTTGCACTTCGTTGCCGCGCGGCTTATAGAACTTGTGGCGGCTTCTGTTGAGGTCCCTGCGCAGCGCCTTGAGCTGCCGCTTCTTCTCACGCTCGGGGTCATTGTGATTGGTGAAGATCGCAAGCAGCTTACCGATAACGCCCAGCGGCTCATCGTCTAACTGCTGTGTTTGTGTAGTCCGCGCAGCGTTCTGCCTGCCCATCAAGCTTGTCACTACCTGTAAACCGTATGTGGATGGTAGTGTAACACAGACTCGGTGGCTTGTCGCCATACCCGCGTTCACGCTATGCTACCAACCACGCGAAACGAAGACCGGCACGTAACAGGGAGTTAGGCGCATGGACGGTACCGATGACATAATTGAACAGCTTGAGTACGACCGCCGCGAAGGGAATACCAACGGCCGGAAGCTCACGGTGTTTTCGCTTTCCACCTGCGGATTCTGTAAACGCGCGCTGAGCTTCCTCGACAAGCATGGCTTCAGCTATCGCTTCATTCACCTGGACCAGATTGAGCCTGAACGAAAGCGACAAGTCAAGGATGTGCTGCGCACTCGTTTCAACATCTCACCGATCTTTCCGGTACTCGTTGTCGATGACAAACGCGCGTTAACCGGTTTCACCGAGATGCAGTGGCGCAAAGAGTTGCAGCTTCCTACCGAGGAATAGGGACCAGCTGAGATGGAACGCAGACTTCGCCGCCCCAAGGCAACAGAGGATGCGCTGAGGTTCATTTCCCGCGTCGCCCAGCACAACGGCTGGGTTGTGAACCCGGACGGCGAGTTCGTGGCAGATCTTGCCGAGGGCCTGGCGGTCAATTACAACCGGTACGGCTACTACCTCTGCCCCTGCCGCGATAGTGACGGGTCGCGTGAGCTCGACCGGGACATTATCTGCCCATGCGACTATAACATCCCCGACCAACAGGAGTACGGGCACTGTTTCTGTGCATTGTTCTTCTCGCCGCAGTTCGCCGCGCGTCAAGAGGAACCGAGGCAGATTCCGGAACGCCGCCCGGAGAGCTTGTAGCCGAAGTAAAGGCACCTACTCCCGCGTACGAGCCTCGGCGGTGCGTACAACGCTGAGCTCGGAGCGGCAATCAGAGCTCAGCTGCCTTTGCCAGCATATCGGTGAAGCCGGACTGCACGACCTCCGCAAGCTCACGAGATCTACCCCGCTTGCCTTCGCGCGTCACCGCCTCGAGCTCCCGACAGATGGCGAGCAACTGCTCAGCTCGCATCGTTCCGGCCGTGTTCGCGAGTGAATGGGCGGCGCGCGCGATCTCATCGCCTTCCTCACCGGCGATTGCCGCTTGGAGGCGTTCAAGCTTGCCCGGAGTCTCAGAAGCAAGCACATCGAGGATCTCGGCTTTTAGCTCCGGGTCATCACCGTATAGCTGCAGAAACTCGCTTGGATCGTAGTGGGAAGCACCAACTTCAGAATCATGCGCCATGGCGTCGGTTTCTCCTCATTAGCTTTTATTAGTTTTTTATCTAAGCACGCCTATCAGCGATACACCCGATCGGCAATCAGTTCCCGAAACTTCAACGCTTCTTTGGAGCGCGGGGAGATCTCGATCGCCCGGTCACAATCAGAGAGTGCGCGCACGTTATCGCCAAGCTCGTAGTAGAGCTGCGCGCGCGCGAATGACCCGTCGAAATGATACGGATCTATCTCGAGGCATGCATCCAGGTCTGCAAGCGCATCGGCGGTGTTCCCGGCCGCCCTATTGACCACCGCCCGATAGTAGAGCGCTTTAGCGTTGTCGGGGCGTAGCGAAAGCGACTTGGTGAAGTCCGCAACCGCCGCCTGGTGCCGCCCCTCCGCGAAGTAAGCCATGCCGCGATGCGCGTAGATTACCGATTCGACCTCCGGTCGCAGATCATGTTCGAGGAGGCGATCGTAGATCGCAATCGCCTTATGATAGTCTTTGCGATTATGCTCTAGGAGTGCCTGCAACAACAGGTTATCAAGCGTCTCGGCTATATCCTGTCCGTTACGCAGCCCAGACCCGCCGCGTACGTGCCGCCCGTTATCTCCGTCACCGTCCTCGCCACCGGCGCGTCCCGGTTTATCGGCAGTGGCGCCGGACGGGTCTTCGCCGGCAGCGCCGGGCTCTCCGGGATCTCCGTTTCCCGTAACGCGATGGTACTGTCGCCAGAACTCGCCCCTTCTCTTGGCCAGCTCACGCTGCAGCTCACGCTGATAGTCCCGGATCTCCTGAAAGATGGTGTCCGACAGCGACAAGTTCGCATTGAGCGCCGCCAGCTT
>PUPD01000140.1 GCA_003552985.1 Spirochaetaceae bacterium | reverse complement strand
GCACCGCAAGCTCGAGGTTGTGGTTATAGGGCATCGGCACATCTTCCGAGCTCACCAACTCTACCGGCGCGTCGAGATCATCGAAACAGTTTTTCGATATCAGCCACGCCACGTGCGAACCTACGCTGGCTACCGGCCACGCTTCGTCGACCACCACAGCCCGATTGGTCTTGCGAACCGAAGCGTAAATCGCCTGTTCGTCCAGCGGCCGCAGCGATCGCAGATCGATCACCTCCACCGAGACGCCGGCCTTCTCAAGCTCCTCGGCGGCCCGCAAGCAGTAATGCACCGGCTTAGAGAACGAAATCACGGTCGCATCCGCTCCTTCGCGCATTACCCGAGCTTCGCCGATCGGCACGAGGTACTCCTCATCAGGAACCTCGCCGGTAAGGCCGTAGGTCATCTCGCTCTCGAGCACGACGACCGGATTGTCGTCCCGGATCGCGCTTTTGAGTAGCCCTTTGGCATCGTAGGGATTGGAGAACGCCACCACCTTCAAGCCCGGCACGTGGGCATAGAAGCTCTGCAGCGCCTGTGAGTGCTGCGATGAGAGATACTCCGCCGGTCCGTTGGGGCCGCGAAACACGATCGGGCAGTGGAGCTGCCCGCCGGACATATGCCGCATCTTGGCGGCATTGTTCACCACCTGGTCGAGCGCCAGGAGCGAAAAGTTGAAGGTCATCCATTCCACCACCGGGCGCAGGCCGTTCAACGCGGCGCCTATCCCGACGCCGGTGAAGCCGAGCTCGGCGATGGGGGTATCCATCACCCTCGGCACACCATACTTCGCCAGCAACCCGCGGGTGACCTTATAGGCGCCCTCGTACTCGCCTACCTCTTCCCCCATGATGAACACGCGCTCATCGCGCTCCATTTCCTCGTCAAGCGCCTGCCGCAGCGCTTCTCTGATTGCAATTTCAGCCATGTCAGCTCCTCTTGATGGGTTGAGTCTCAGGCAAGCACGTCTTCGTAGATCGAGCTGATCGGCGGCTCCGGGCTTTCTTCGGCGAACTCCGCCGCATCCTGTGCGATCTGCTTGGCCTCCTGGTCGAGCGCCTGATAATCGTCTTCCTTGAGCAGCCCGGCATCGAGCATGTCGGCCTTCAGCAGGAGGATAGGATCCTGCTGCTTGTAAGCCTCCAGCTCTTCCTTCGTGCGATACTTCGCCGGATCGCTCATCGAGTGCCCCTTGTAACGGTAGGTTTTGATGTCGAGCAGCAGGGGCACGCGTTTCTCGCGCACCTCGGAGGCGGCCTTGGACAACGCTTCGTACACCTCGATAACGCTCATACCGTTCACCGTCCGGCCTTCGATGTCGTAGCCTCCGGCCTTAACGTCGAAGTCTTCAACCGCCGAGACGCGCTTCACCGCAGTCCCCATCCCGAAATGGTTGTTCTCAACGATGTAGATTACCGGAAGCTTCCAGACGCTCGCGAGGTTCAGCGACTCGTGGAAAGCCCCCTGGTGAATCGCCCCGTCGCCGAAAAAACAGAGGGTCAAACCGCCGTCGTTGCGGTACATCTGCGCAAACGCAACTCCTGTGGCCACCGGAATCTGCGCGCCGACGATCCCGTTGCCTCCGAGCATGTGCTTCTCGCGGTCGAACAAATGCATCGATCCGCCCTTCCCGCGCGAGCAACCAGTCTCTTTGCCGAACAGCTCGGCCATCGCCGCCTTGGGATCCATGCCGCAGGCAATTGCGTGCCCGTGGTCGCGGTAGGCGGTAAGGACGTAGTCCTTGCTCAGGTCTATTGCGGCGCAACTGCCAACCGCGACTGCTTCCTGCCCGTTATAAAGGTGGCAGAACCCGCCGATCTTCTTCAGACCGTACATCTGGGCCGCTTTCTCTTCGAACCGTCGAATAACGAGCATCTCGCGCATCAAGCGGTCGAGAAACTCCTTGTCGTAGTGTTGCAGTTTCTTCTTTTCCGCAGTCTTCGCCATAGAATCCGACTCCTGTTGTTACTGCAGCTTCACGACTACTCGTTCGCTGCTCATCGGCTTGAAATACACAATCTCTTCGATCTGGGACTCGAGCACCACCAAATTGCTCTCGTCGGGAATGTTCGTCCAAAACACCGTCAAGTGGCCGCCGAGGGCCTCCTGAACATCGGCTTTGAGCGCCGGATTGTCGATCACGTTCAATCCGCCGCGTAGATAGACGATCTCATTGAGCGCCGCGGTCTGCAGCATCCATTCCACCGGGGTGTTCTCCGACAGATTACGCACCCATGCGTAATCCGGAGACGTGAGGGCGTACAGAAAACCGTTGCGACCGCGGATCGTGGTCGGGGTCATCCATCGCAGACGCGGACGTTGGTCCGGCGCTTCGACCGTGCCTAACACCGCGGTCTTGCCCGATTCCAGTATCCGCTCCATGACGGCCAGCATCTCGTGCAGTTGCATGCGTCAACTCCTTTGTGGTAGCGGCTCCAACTCTATCGCGCGGCTAATCGTTTACGAGCAACAAGTTTGGGTTAACTGCGCAACAAGCTTCGGTCCACTTTCTATCGCTTACACCTGTCCACCCGGTCAGGGTTGCACTTAATCGCCCCTTAATGTAACACTCGGAACTTGAATTTGGAAGTCGGAAACCCATATCCTATGGCCTGGTGATACAAAATCAAGGCCGTAGCGACGCAACAGGGCGTCGTATTCGAGCTCGAGGAAAACAGCTCCAAGATAGCGGTTCACCTACACACTAATTTGTGAGGTCTTTGTTGCCTAGAGACGAAACACAGCCCTATTTTTAGGGCGGCGAGAATAACGCGTGTCGAACAAGGAGGCGTTGTGTTCCAGAAGCAGGCGGTAATGCGGAGGGTGGTCTACTCGATGATCCCTCTGTTTCTCTTTGCAATATACAAGTACGGTCCGCGTGTCGTGCTGGTGGTCGCAACGGTATTCATTTTCGGAATACTAACCGAGTATTTTGTCGAGAAGGCGCGCAACAAAAAAGTCAGCGAGGCGGTCCTGGTAACCTGCGCGATATTTGCCCTGGCCCTACCTCCCGCCGTCCCGCTGTGGGTTGCCGTGGTCGGAATCGTGTTTGCGGTCTTGCTCGGGAAGGGGGTCTACGGGGGCTTCGGAAGAAATATCTTCAACCCGGCGATAACCGGGCGAATCTTCATCTGGATCTCCTTTCCGGCGATCATGATGACTGAGTGGCTCGAACCGAGCTTCTTCGGCACCGATGCAGTCAGCAGCGCAACACCGCTCGCGATGTTGCGCGACGGCGAGACTCTGGAGCTCGCCGAGTTGTTTCTCGGTTGGCATGCAAGCTCGATGGGCGAAAGCTCGATCCTTTTGATCTTGATCGCGGCAGCGTACCTTGTCTGGACCAAGAGCGCGAACTGGCGCTTGATGGTCTCAACATTCGGCACCGCTGCGATCCTCACGGTAATCTTCCATCAAACCGGCCTGGATACGGAGTACGCCCCCCAATACGCGCTGATGTCGGGCAGCCTGGTCTACGTCTCGGTCTTCATGTCTACCGATCCGGTATCGGCACCCAACAAGGCGCTTTCGATGTGGATCTACGGTTTCATCATCGGCGGGATGACCGCTCTGGTGCGCAGCTTCGCCGACTTTCCCGAAGGGACGAGCTTCGGGCTTCTGCTCGGAAATACCTTCGCCTGCCTGCTCGACGAGATCGTTATCGGCCTCGAGAAGCGCAAGAAAGCCAGGGCAGCTCAGTCGACGGCCGCTACCGCAAGCGGTTAGTCACGGCCGACCAAGGAGGACGATTGTGAATAAGCAGAACTTCGGATACACGATATTGTTCACCGCGGTAGTGTCCTTCGTGTTCGTCTTGGCACTCGCGGTGGTTAATGAGGTGACCGCTGATCAAATACAGTTCAACCGGGAGGTTCGGCTGGTGCGCAGCGTGCTGGACGCTATGGGCGTGGAGTTCGAGGATGATGAACACGCCCGGGAGCTTTTCAATGACGTGCAACAGGTAGAGCAGAACGGCCTCTCGCTGTATCGGTTCGCGCGGAACGAAGAAGTGCTCTATGCGAAGCAGTACTCCGGCGCAGGCCTGTGGGGACCGATCCGGGGCCACCTCGGTATCCGGGCCGATGGCGAACGAACCCTCGGGCTCACGATCCTCGAACACGACGAAACTCCGGGACTCGGCGGCCGCATCGACGAACCGTGGTTCCAGGAACAGTTTCGAAACAAGCGGCTCGTCGACGGACGCATTCGAATGGGCTCCCGCGACGGACAGGGCGACTTCGTTGAGGACAGCGGTGAGTTCGACGGCATCACCGGTGCGACGAGCACAAGTCAAGCGATGGAACGGATTATCAACAACCATCTGGAGGAGATCACCCGTGCGTTAGGAGGAGCGTCATGAGTAGCGCACCGGCCCCCGGCGCAATGCTGCGCGACAATCTTTGGACGAACAATCCGATCTTCATGCAGATCCTGGGAATCTGCTCGGCGCTCGCGGTCACCAACCTGCTCACCAACACGATGATCATGACGATCGCGGTTGTGGGCGTGATGGGAATGACGAACCTGACGGTATCGCTGATCAAGTCGTTGATCCCCCGTAAGGTGCGGATGATGGTGCAGACTCTGATCATCGCCTCGTATGTCATCGTGGTCGATATCATCCTGCGCGCTTACTTGCCGGACATCAGTCGAGCTCTCGGGCCCTACGTCGGCTTGATCATCACCAACTGCATCATCATGGGACGCGCTGAGGCCTTCGCGCAGCAGAACCCACCGCTGTTATCGGTGTGGGACGGCGTCACCTCGGCCTTCGGCTACATGGGCGTCCTGCTCGCAATCGCCCTTATCCGCGAGTTGCTGGGGTTCGGCTCATTGTTCGGCTACCAGGTGATGCCGGAGATCTTTGAGCCCTGGATCATCATGGTCATGCCCCCGAGCGCGTTCTTCGTCCTGGGCATCGTCATCTGGATTGGAAAAGCGATCATGGAACGTGAAGGAGCTCCCGCATGAACGCACCTGATATCAATCTGATACCATTGCTGTTCGCCTCGATCTTTACAAGCAACATCCTGTTGGCAAACTTTCTCGGAATGTGCTCGTTCATCTCAATATCGAAGGACATGCAGTCCTCGAACGGGCTCGGGATGGCGGTTACGTTGGTACTGTTCCTGACCTCCGGTCTGAACTGGGTCGTGTACCACATGGTGCTCGTGCCGCTGGGCCTGGAGTATCTGCGCTTCATCATCTTCATCACTGTGATTGCCTCAATGGTACAGATCATCGAGATGGTGATTGACCGCGTGTCGCCGAAACTGTATATCACCCTCGGTATCTTCCTGCCGCTGATCACCGTGAACTGCGCTATCCTGGGCGTTTCGCTGTTCCTTGAGATTCGCGAATATACGTTCCTGCAATCGCTGGTCTACGGGCTCGGTTCCGGACTTGGTTGGTGGCTCGCGATCATGCTGCTGGCGGCGATCCGCAAGAAGGTCGAGAAAGGCCCGGTACCGGCGGCGTTGAAGGGCCCGGGCATCACGGTGATAACAATCGGCTTTATGGCGATGGCGTTCATCGGCTTCGGCGGCATGCTGCCGGTTCAATGATCACCCCCAAGGAGGAGTAGCTTGGAGTTTGCAACTGTACTGGTAGCACCCGCGGCGCTTTCGGCGATCAGCGCGGCGCTCGCGGTTCTGATCTCGATCACCGACAAGATCGTCAACAACTACGGCGAGGTGCAGATCAATATCAACGCGGGCTCGCGCGAGCTCGAGGTTGCCGGCGGCGCCAACATGCTCGTCACCCTGGCCGAGAACCAGATCTTCATACCGTCGGCATGCGGCGGGCGCGGCAGCTGCGGGGAGTGCAAAGTCAAGGTGAAGAACGATATCGGCCCCT
>PUPD01000187.1 GCA_003552985.1 Spirochaetaceae bacterium | reverse complement strand
GCGTGAAGCAATCTGCAAACTGCTCCGACAACCGGCGCGCAGGGTCGGCCTCCGCGAGACGGCGGCTGAACCGGTCGTTCAGGTACACGGTGCAGTGCTGCTGCGCGTCGCACTTGATCGCCGCAAGCCTTCCGAGCGCCACCCCGGCCTCACCCGCCTCGGCAAACACCGCCTCGAGCGCATCGAGGAACATCGCCGGCGGGCTCTGGCGCTCGCGCAGATCTTCGGACGGGAGCACCCCTCCGGCGGTCCCGTACTCCGGGAAGCGGTTATCGTACTCTACGCTCCCGCTTGCAACCACGGCTGCAGAGCCGGTGTCGAGCACCACCCATTTGCCGGACTGTGTTGAGAGCTCCAGACCCAAAACCAGGTCGGCTTTGCCGGCCGCCGAATCACCCTTCGCTGTTGCATCACTCATGGTCTCACTCCTCAGAAACTCTGCAGATCAGATAAACTGGTTGATCACCGCCTCGACCCATTCCCGGTGTGGCGCTCCTCGATGAAAAGCTCGATGGTGCCTGCCTGCAGCATGCGGTCGGCGATCTCCAGTCCGCGAGGGTAGGCGCAGGTGCTCGCGCCGAGTTCTGCCGTGCCCATCTTGTCAAGTTTATGGAGTTTACACGCATACGGATTGTCCGACTCAAGTCCTTCATATGAGATCCGCGGAATCCCCGCAAAGAACTCGTTTCACATCTTTCTCCTGCCTGTCAATAAGGCGGTATTACGCGGGAGCTGTCGACAACCTAGATTAGCTCGAGAACGGTTATCGCGCAAGCCAATTTCGAGTCGATATACGCTGTTGCAATTACAAAAAAATGTGGATTTACTCCTCAATTCCGTGGTATAGTACCACGAATTTTCTAATCTCTTCACATGCATGGAGGCTGTACATGAACGGAGCTCGTGAGAAATGGACGTCCAAAGCTGGATTCGTCCTCGCCGCCGCGGGTTCAGCCGTTGGTTTAGGCAACATCTGGAGGTTTTCCTATGTTACCGGAACTAACGGCGGAGCCGCGTTCGTCGTGATCTATTTGATTGCGATCATCCTGATCGGCTATCCGATGATGGTGACCGAGGTCGCGATCGGGCGAAAGTCCGAGCGCAATCCGGTCGGTGCGTTCAAAGCGCTCGCCCCGAACACGCCGTGGTACATCGTCGGCGGCCTTGGGGTGTTCTCCGGCTTTGTGATTCTGGCGTTCTACTCGGTTGTTGCCGGCTGGTCGGTCGCCTACATCTTCAAGTCGATAGCGGGCTTCGCGCCCGGCACCGACTTCGCCGATGTCTTCGTCGGGCACATCACCAGCACTGCCGCACCCATCATTTGGCACGCCGTGTTCATGGTGCTGACCCTTGCCATCATCGCCGCCGGCGTCGTCAAAGGGATTCAGCGCTGGGTGAAGATCCTGATGCCGGTATTGCTCGTGTTGCTGATTGTTATGGTCTTCCGCGCAATCACGCTCCCGGGAGCCGGTGAAGGCGTCGCGTTCTATCTGGCGCCGCGCTTCGAGGATGTGACGGCCGGCACGTTCCTGGCCGCCATCGGTCAGGCGTTCTTCACGCTGAGTCTCGGTATGGGGGCTATGATCACCTACGGAAGCTACCTCGGCAAGGATGAAAACATCGCCGACAACGGCGGTTGGGTAGTCGGTCTGGACACCATAATCGCCCTGATCGCCGGTTTCGCGATCTTCCCGGCGGTGTTCGCACTTGGTTATGATCCGGCAGCCGGTCCGGGGCTTGTGTTCATCACCCTCCCGGCCGTATTCGCCGAGATGCCCGCCGGTAGCCTCTTCGGCTTCATCTTCTTCGTGCTGCTCTCGATTGCGGCGCTCACCTCAGCGATCTCGCTGCTGGAGGTAGTCGTAGCCTGGCTGGTCGACGAGAAGGGCTGGTCGCGTATGAAGGCCGCCGTCGGCATGGGCATCGCTATCTTCGTTATCGGCCTGCCTACCAGCCTTGGCTTCGGCGTCTGGGGTGATGTTCGCATCATCGGTATGGAAATCCTGGACTTCTATGATTTCCTGGCGAGTGAGCTCGCACTCCCGATCGGCGGTGCGCTGACGGCCATCTTCGCGGGTCACGTCTGGAAGGCACGCACCGTCGTAGACGAGACCAACAACCCGCCCGGAGCCATTAAAATCGGCGACTGGTACGGTGTTCTGATCAAATACCTGATTCCGATCGCGGTCTTCGTGGTTCTGATCGCCACGCTGATCGACTTCTTCGGATAGGACGGAATGCAGTCTAAACCCGGCGGTGCGACAGCGCTGCCGGGTTCCCTTCCGTGCCGGTGGGCCGCCCTCGTCTTCGCCCGCCCCGCCCGGGCAACGCCTTCACCGTGGCCCCTGGCCACAACTACACTACCTCAGCCGTAGTGCCTTCGCTGACCGCCACCAGGTGCTCGAAGGTCATCGGCACCCCGGTTGCGTCGGTGCCGGCCGCGGGATAGACAAGCTCAAACTGCGCGAGACCCTCGTCGATATACATCGGAACGCCGGTTACCCCGAATGGGCACACCCCGCCCGGCCTGAACCCGGTCACCCGCTCGGTCTCCTCCGCCGAGGTCATCGAGCATTTGCTCCCCACCAGGCCTTTCAGCTTGGTGGAGGATACCCGCTGCGCCCCTCGGCAGACCACCAACACGTATTCGCCGGCCTTGGTCCGGAACAGGAGTGACTTAGCTATCTGATCGACCGCGACCCCGATACGGGCCGCGGCGGCCTCGGCGGTAGGCGTGCTTCCGGGCTCGAACTCGAGCACATCAAGCCCTTCACGCTCAAGCAATTGCCGCACATGTGTGGGGATCATGCTCGGCAGTGTAGCCGCAGACAGAGTCGCGAGGCAAGCGGGGTATTTGGCCCAATTGTCCAGCCGTGCGGTTTCGGGTTAGGATGAACGCGTGTCAGTATACCGCGTACATTTCAAGTGGAAAAACAAAGACGTCTCTATCAGAGCGCGCAGCCTGGACATGACCCACCCCTACTTCGTCTCGATCAAGGGCTTGCTGTTCTCAGAGGGTGAGCGCCTGATCATCGACCCCGGCGAAGAGGAGCTCAAACATGCCTTCGGTGACGCCGAGCAGATCATGATTCCGTTTCAGTCGGTGGCCTTGATCGAAGAGCTCTCCGAGAAAGAGCTGCAACGCAAACAGGATACGCAGGGCGACAAAATCAAGCCCTTTATCCGTCCTGGAGACACACCTCCCAATTGACAGATACGCCGATTGTACTATAATTCCCCTACAACAATCAGCATCATCACAGATAACCCTTCACCGGATGCGCCGGCTGCGATCTCGTTATAGCGAGAGGACAGCCGGTCGCCATGTATAGCTTTCTAGTGAGGAGGAGCTCTCATGAACGGAGCACGTGAACAGTGGGGGTCACGTCTGGGTTTCATCCTAGCCGCGGCAGGCTCTGCGGTTGGCCTCGGTAACATCTGGCGATTCCCATATGTAACCGGCACCAACGGCGGAGCGGCGTTTCTCATCATCTATTTGGTCGCGATCGTGTTGATCGGCTATCCGATGATGGTGACCGAGGTGGGAATCGGACGCAGGACACAGCGTAACCCGGTCGGCGCTTTCAAAGCGCTCGCGCCGAACACCCCGTGGTGGCTGGTCGGTGCGCTTGGGGTGCTGACCGGCTTTGTGATCCTGTCCTACTACTCGGTTGTCGCCGGCTGGTCGCTTTCCTACATCTTCAAAGCGATCGCGGGCTTCACCCCCGAGATGGCGTTCGATGAGGTGTTTGTGGGCCACATCAGCCAAATCGGTGAGCCGATCCTGTGGCACCTGATCTTCATGGCCTTGTGCGTGGGCATCATTGCCGCCGGCGTCGTCAAGGGAATACAGCGCTGGGTCAAGCTGTTGATGCCGGTTCTCGCGGTCCTGCTGGTAGTGGTCGCCCTGCGCGCGTTGACCCTGCCGGGTGCCGCGGAAGGCGTTGCGTTCTACCTGCAGCCTGATTTCAGCGAGGTGACCGGGACCACATTCCTCGACGCAATCGGACAGAGTTTCTTTACCCTGAGCCTGGGAATGGGGGCGATGATCACCTACGGCAGTTACCTCAAGAAGGAAGACACCGTCCCGGGTAACGGCGCATACGTGGTCGGCGCCGACACCGCTATCGCGATCATCGCCGGCTTCGCAATCTTTCCGGCGGTATTCGCGCTGGGTCTAGAGCCGGGCGCCGGTGCGGGGCTCACCTTCATCACGCTGCCGGCGGTGTTCGCTGAGATCCCCGCGGGAAGCTTCTTCGCCTTCCTGTTCTTCGTACTGCTCTCGATCGCAGCGCTCACCTCTGCGATCAGCCTCATGGAGGTGGTGGTAGCCTGGATCACCGACGAAAAGGGGATGCCGCGCAAAACAGCCACGATCCTCGTCGGCGCAATCTCGTTCATCGTCGGTATCCCGACCGTGCTGGGGTACAGCGTCCTGAGCGATGTGACTTTCCTCGGGTTCGACCTGCTCGACACCTACGACTGGATCGCGAACGCAATCATGCTGCCGGTCGGCGGGCTGCTGACCGCAATCTTCGCCGGCTACGTCTGGACGGCCAAAAAGGCTCAGGAGGACTTCAATAATCCGCCGAGCCGCATCGTCCTGGGCAATTGGTACGGTGTGATGATCAAGCTCATCGTCCCGATCGCGATCATCATCGTGTTGGTGTTCGGTATCATTGACGTAGTCTGACGCCGAACGGTACCGTTTCTGAGTGGTATCTGCAGAGCCGCGGCCCGCGGGAGGCATTCCGGGCCGCGGCATCATCTTCCGTTGGGTCATCTCCCGTTTCGTCATCCTGCTGTCGGCCGTCGCGGTTCTGCCCTTCGCGGCAACCGAACTGCACGCCGCCGGGCCGGCCGGAATGGCAGGTACCATGCTGCCCGGGCTACGGGCCGCCGACCGCAACCCGGCGATGCAGGTCCTCGAGGAGCCCCCTGCGGAGTTCCGCACCCTTCGCCCGCTCCCGGTAGGGCTTCTGGGGTTCACCGAGCCCGAGCGTAACCCTCTGCTATACCAGACCGACCGGCCGGCATTCCGAAGACAGTTCGATTTCCTGCAGTTCTATCAGCAGTTATCCCACCCCAATACGCTGCTCCTCAATCCGGGCAGAAGCCCCGACGAGGTAGTCGTCACTGTGGCGCGCGATAGGGTTGACGTAACCGACGAAGATGGCAATCCGCTCGTGTTTCGGGAGGTCGCCGGGTCTGCCGCGCGTAGCGTCGTAGCCACGCCCCTGGTTCCGCCCCCGCTGGCTCGCTTTCGGGTTCGCCGCGAACGGACGGTAGCCGAGACCGGACTGTTTCTCGGCGGTGGCGGGCATCGGCTCACCCCCGACCGTAGCCTCGAGCGCGCGATAGACCGCGGCCGTTTGGAGGCCGAGAGCAGCTATCGGCTGATCGGAAGCTTTGGGGCCGAAGCCGGGATAAGCCAGAGTGTCACCTTCCTGAGGCCTCTGTACCTGCCGGCGATCGGCGAAGTTACCGCCGCACCGCGCCTGGTTGGGTTCTATAGCTCCGCGCAGGCACGAGCCGACGCCGAGACGACCATAATCACCGACGAGCGCGCCCGTCCTGAGACCGTTGAGACCGAAACCGAGATCAGCTACTTCTATCCCGGCAGCGGAGGCGGCGTCGGCGCCCGGCTTGACTTCGGGCTGGTCGCCGAGCGCGGAAACTTCATCGGCGGCGCGAGCGTCTTGAACATCCTGGGTGCATCAGCGTACCATGGAATGCGTAGGAGCACGGAGCAGGGCGATGAGGAGGAGCCGTACTCGGAGCGGTTCATCGAGCCGTTGCCGGCATGGTATCTTCACGGTGCCTGGGTACTCCCGTTGCCGGGTGAGCGCGCGCTGGTGCCGGCGTTCGATCTGGGGTACTTGCGGACGCCGCTCGCGCATTTGGGGCTCACCTACCGCTTTCGCGAGCGCTTCGC
>PUPD01000115.1 GCA_003552985.1 Spirochaetaceae bacterium | reverse complement strand
ATATATTAAGCGTGCGTCGTTTACATGCGGAATTGCATCGTGCTACACTCACTTGATAAAATATTAACTTTAAGGCAGGCGCTCATATGACAACCTCCGCAGTGGGAATCGGAGATTTAGCGGTCTATATCCCGCAGCCGTGCATGGACCTCGAGACACTCGTGGGCTACCGTGTGAACGGCGATGCAAAAATGGAGCGCCGCCTGCGCCGTGCCGTCGAATCCACGGGCCAGAAGTCGATGCGTTACCCATATCCTTGGGAGGACAACGCTACCCTTGCGGCGCAGGCCGGTGATCGGCTCCTCAGACAAAACCCGCGGCTTGATCTCTCGAAACTCAGGTACATCGCGGTCGGCACTGAAACCAGTGTGGATCTCTCCAAGCCGGTGGCGGCCTACGTCGAGGGGATGTTGCAAAACGCCGGCCATCCGGTGCCGGACTCCATCTCCACCTTCCAGGTGCAGCACGCCTGCGCCGGCGGGACAATCTCGATGATGAGCGTCGGCGCGTTGCTGCAGGCGGCGGGCCGAACCGACGAGACCGGAATGGTTATCTGCTCCGACATCGCCCGTTACGAAACCGCCACCACCGCCGAGATCACGCAGGGAGCCGGTTCGGTCGCGATACTGGTCGAAACCAACCCGCGCCTGGTCGAGCTGGATATATCCACCCAGGGCTACTGCTCGCGTGACGTCGACGACTTTTTCCGACCCCTCGGCTCGGTGACCGCCAAGGTCAAGGGCGGATACTCGGTCCAGTGTTATCATGAATCGCTCGACGCCGCGTTTCGCGACCATTGTCAACGTACCGGTGAAGAGCCGCGCGAGGCGCTCGAGAACACCGATATGTTCGTGCTCCACATCCCGTTCCAGAGAATGGCGTGGATCGCGATCCACCGCCTGCTGAGTGAGCACCTGCACCTGCCGCCGGAGAAGATCGAGGCATTTCTGAGCGCGCGCGGGTTTCAGGCCGCAACCGAGCCTGCAGCGCGGATCGGAAACATCTATTCCGGCGCGGCCTACCTCTCGCTTGCCTACTACCTCAAGGACCGCTATGACACCCTCGGCGACGACATCGTCGGCAAACGTATTCTGCTCGCTTCCTACGGGTCCGGCAACACAATGTCGGTGATGCGGGGCCGCGTGGCCGATCAAGCGCCCGGGATCATCGCCGGTTGGGATCTCGATATAGTCCGGGAGGGAAACTGCGAGGTTTCGTTCGATACGTACGAGCGCTGGATCGAAGCACCGGCGGAGCCGGAAGCATATAATCGAATGATCGCCGAAGAGGTAACCGGGATTCCCAGCGGTTCGTTTTACCTGGCCGGCATTCGGGACGACGGCTATCGTGAATACAGCTTCAAATAGAGGAATCGAGGACAGTTCCCCGCCTGGCAACCAACCACTTACGGACCATGAGGCAGGGGGGCTCGGCACGCGCAAGACTCAGCATCTCGAGATCTGTCTCCACCGTGACCGGTACCGGGTGGAGACCGGGAGCACCGGCCTTGAGGGCGTCTCGTTCCTGCACCGGGCACTGCCGGAGATCGCCGACCACGAGATAGACACAAGCACCACGTTCCTCGGACGCCCGGTCCGGCTGCCGCTGTTTATCTCCTCGATGACCGGCGGCTCCGAGGCCGGCTACCGCGCCAACAAGGAGCTCGCGCGCGCGGCGCAGGCTGCCGGTGTGCCGGTAGGGATGGGCTCTATCCGCATACTGTTCCGCAAACCCGAGGTGTTCGATCACTTCGCGCTGAAGAAGATTGCCCCCGACGTACCGGTGTTCGCCAATATCGGCAGCGTGCAGCTCCGGGACATGAATCACGCCGAGATCTTCGAGGTACTCAGACGGCTGGAGGTCGAAGGGATAGCAGTGCATCTCAATCCCGGCCAGGAGCTGTTTCAGAGCGACGGGGATCGTGACTTCCGCGGCGTGCTCGGGGCGATCCTGCGCTTTGTGAGCCACTGTCCTATCCCGGTCATCATTAAGGAAACCGGCTTCGGAGTGGACCCGCGCCTGGTCCGCAGCCTGCTGGATGCCGGGGCGACGTATCTCGACCTCGCCGGCAGCGGTGGAACCAACTGGGTGCAGGTGGAAGCCTACCGCGCCGAGGCTGAGGAACGTGCCGCCGCCGAGGAGTTTGCCGACTGGGGCTACCGCACCGGCGTGCTTCTGGCGGCGGTCGGGCGGCTTCCCCAGGCCGAGGGGCGCATTCTTGCCTCCGGCGGTCTGCGCACCGGGCTCGATCTGGCGAAGTCCCTGGCCCTTGGGGCGCATGCGGGCGGGTACGCGCTTCCGCTGATCCGAGCGATCGACGAAGGTGGCGCCGAGAAGGCGATTGAGCTGATCGCACGCTACGAGAAGGTGCTCCGCACCGTCATGATGCTTACCGGCTCGCGGTCGTTGGCCGAGTTGCGCAGCGTTCGCCTGCAGCGCTCAGCTGCGTTTCAAGAGGCGGTATACGCCCTGCTCACCGCGCTCGAGTGGGACACGGGCGAATTCGGCGGAGCGTAACCGTGTCGCGGCTTCCCCGAGCCTTCCGAAAGCAATCAGTACGAGAGCGCAACAGCGCGTTGGCGGAGACTCTCAAGCTCGATGAAGAGGAGCGCAGCGCTCTCAGCGGAGCAGGCGAGATGCTCGATTTAGCCGATGTGATGGTGGAGAGCGCGGTCGGCTTCATGCCGGTTCCCCTCGGGATAGCCGGTGGGTTTCTGATCGACGGGGTTTCCTACGACATCCCGATGGCGACTGAGGAGCCGTCGGTGATCGCCGCCGCCGGGTTTGCGGCCTCAATCGTCGCGCGGGGAGGCGGCTTCACGACCTGGGCAAGCGAACCATTGATGAGCGCACAAGTCTTTCTCGAGGGCGTCGCCGCCGAGCGGATAGCCGCACTCGAAGCTGCTGAGGACGATGTCGCGAGCGCCCTCGCGCCCCTGCTAGCGTCGATGCAGGCGCGCGGCGGTGGTTTTCGGAAGCTGCGGGTGCGCCGCTGCGACGGAGAGTTGCCGGCGCGCGGCGAAGTCGTCTGCGTCGAGCTCGTGATCGACGTACGCGATGCGATGGGAGCCAACGTGGTCAACAGCGCCGCCGAGCGTGCCGCGCCGATTCTTGCCAAGGCCTCCGGCGGCTCCACCGTGATGGCGATCATAACCAATGCCGCCCGCGAGCGAACCGCTGCGGCCACGTTTCGGTTGCCGCTGTCCCAGCTGCGCCGCGGGACACTGGCAGGTCGCGAGCTGGCCGACCGCATCGTCCTGGCCAACGCAATCGCGTCCGCCGATCCGGAACGCGCGGTCACCCATAACAAGGGGATCATGAACGGGATCAGCGCGCTCGCGCTCGCCACCGCCAACGACACGCGCGCAATCGAGGCCGCTGCGCACGCTTACGCAACGCGCGAAGGCCGCTACCGGGCGCTGACTACCTACCGCATCGAGAATGACGAGCTCAGCGCCGAGCTCGCGCTCCCTGCTGCATTCGGCACCGTCGGCGGCGCCTCGAGCTTCCACCCGGTGGCTCGCAGTATGCTCCGGCTGCTCGGCGACCCCGAGGCCGTTCGGCTGGCCGGAATTGCCGCGGCGCTCGGCCTGGCACAGAACTTCGCCGCGCTCCTTGCCCTCGTATCGGAAGGCATACAGACCGGCCACATGCGCCTGCACGCAAACCGGCTCGCTTACAAAGCCGGGGCGCGCGGGGCGGAGATCGACACTGTAGCCGAGCGTCTCGTTGCCGGCGGCAGCTTCAACCTTCAAGCTGCCGAGCGCATACTGTCGGACCTACGTGCGCAACACCTACGAGCACACCGATGAGCCCGCTTAAGAACGCCGGTCAGGTCTACACTGCGACCGCCCACCCCAGTCTGGCCTTGGTTAAGTACTGGGGGAAACTACCCGGAGACACGAACCTCCCCGCTACCACAAGCATCGCGATGACGCTCGACCACCTCACCAGCCGTGTCGTCGTGAGCGCCGTACCAAACCGGCCGGACGAGATCGTGATCGACGGGCACGCGGTCGACCCAGCGCGATTCACACCCTTCTTCGATGCCGTCAGACAACGCTGCGCAACTCATGTGGCGTTCGCGGTGAAGAGCCAAAACAACTTCCCCACCGCGGCCGGGCTGGCAAGCTCATCCTCCGGCTTCGCAGCCCTGGCGCTTGCCTGCAGCGCCGCCGCATGCAACGCGTCACCGGCACGGTTCGCCCTAGGTTCGCCCCTGCCGCTGCCGCTGCCGCTCCCGAGAGACGAGCTTTCGGCCATGGCGCGGGTGGGGTCTGGTTCAGCGGCACGCGCGGTGTTCGGCGGGTTTACGCGCTGGAGCCGGGGGGCGCGCTCGGCCGAACAGCTCTACCCGGCTTCTCATTGGCCCGAGCTCCGCGTGATCGTTGTGAAGATCTCGAGCCAAGCCAAAGGCGTCTCCTCCCGCGAGGCGATGGAGCGCACCCGCAAGACATCGCCTTACTTCGAGGCTTGGGAACAGGACAACCGTGCCCTCGCCGAAGAGGCGGTGCGTGCGCTTACCGAGCGCGATCTCGAGCGTCTCGGGAGGGTTGCACGGCTGAGTTACCTGCGCATGTTCGCGACGATGTTCACCGCCGAGCCGCCGGTTCTGTACTGGTTACCCGCCAGCGTGGAAGCGATTCACGCCTGCGAACGGCTGCGCCGTGCCGCCGTGCCCGCGTTCGAGACGATGGATGCGGGCCCGCAGGTGAAGGTTTTGACGACGGCCGAGCATGTCGACCGGGTGCGCGAGGAGCTGTCCGAGATCGCCGAAGTGTTCGCCGTCTGCGGCCCCGGTCCCGATGCCGAGCTCCACAGAGGAGACACCAGCCGATGAGTAGCGGCACGCAGGCGGACGGAAGCTCCGCTCGGGTGCACGACGGCGAACGTGTGGCGCGGATCAGCGCTCCCGGCAATCTGCTGGTGTGCGGAGAGTACGCCGTGCTCGAGCCCGGGGGGCTCGGGATCGCAGTGGCCACCCACCCGCGGACGGTGGCGGAGGTGCGGCCCGCCCGCTGGGACGCCGTGCGCTGCCGGATGGGGGGCGACGCCGAGCACGTGTTTGTTCCCGGTCAACCGGTGACGGACGAGACCAGGCTTCCGGCCACATGCGTCGCCTACCTCGAGCGCTATCAGCTCATGGAACGCCCGCTGAATGCCGAGATCACGCTCGACTCCAGCGCGTTCTTCCACAACGACGGCAGCAAACGGGGTCTCGGCTCCAGCGCCGCGGCCACCGTCGTATGTACCGCCGCGCTGCTGCACGCCGGCGGCCTGGCCCCGGCCGAGGCTCGCCGGATACTGCATGAACATGCGGGGCCGATTCATCGTGAGTTTCAGCACGGCCACGGCAGCGGCTATGACGTCCTGGTCTCCACCGCAGGCGGAGGCGGACTGTTCCGTGGGGGACCGAGCCCTTCACTGACACCGCTGGATCTGCGTTGGCTGCGCGGGGCGCTCGTGGCGAAGGCGAACCACGCCGTCCGCACCGCGGGCGCGGCGCGCAGCTTCAAACGTTGGAAACACACCGCGTCGCACGAGGCCCGCACCTTTCTTGAACGCTCGAACACGCTGGTGAGCGAGCTCGCTGCCGCCGACTCCCGCGAGAAGGCGTTGCCGATACTGGAACGACTTGCCGAGCTCGGCATTGCGCTCGGCGAGCGTATCGGGGTTTCGGCCGCGCTGCCCCCGGCCCTCTGCGCCGAAGCCGAGCGTACCATCGGCGGACCGGCGACCGGCGTAGGAGACCCCGCACCCGGCAAGACAGAGTTGCCTCCCGGCCGCGCGTCGGCCGAATCCGGAAGCGCCGTTCTCTGTAAGGCGATCGGCGCCGGAAACGAGCTCGCTCTCTGCGTACCCCGAAGCGATACTCCTGCTGAGCTTGCGCTCGAACCGCTGGCTCATGATACGATACAACCGTTGCGCATAGCCTCGGAGGGAGTATCGTGGGACAGTTCGCATCATCCCGGCACGCCGTAGGTCGGGCCTCGGGCAAACTGCTGTTGTTCGGTGAACACGCAGCGGTCTACGGGTACCCGGCCGTCGGAACGGCATTGCCGCTTTATACTACGGTCACGGTTCGCCTCCCGGCCGGCAGCACCGCAACGACGGTGTTCCCAGGGACCGAGAATCAGCAAGACTGGAAACAGCTGGAGATTGACTGCACCACGATCGACGAGGAGGATCGTCCCGCAGTCGAGGCGGTGCTCAAGCGCCTGTTCCGGACGCTCAGCGATGAGGAAATGTCGTCCGGGAACCGAGCCGCTCGCAAGCTGCTGCAGCCCCGTGAGCCGGCGGAGCGGCAGGGCACACGCCGCCGGCAGGGCGACGGGCCGGCCGGCGGAACCCTGTCAATCAGCTCGAGCGTACCCCGCGGTATGGGCCTCGGCTCATCTGCTGCGCTCTGCGCCGCGCTCGCCGCGGCGGCCCTCCCGGAAGCTCCCTCGCTCCGCCGCTGGCGAGTTGCAAATGAGCTGGAGCGCGAGTTCCATGGCACCCCCTCCGGCGTTGATACCGGGCTCGCGACCCTCGGCGGCGCGCATGCGTTTCAGTTCGGGCAGGGCGATCTGCCCCGTCAGACGCCGATCATCCTGCCTGAGGGAGCCCTGCTAGCCGGGGCCGTGCGGCGCGAAGGCTCGACCCGCACGTTGATCGCCGGCCTGAAGGCCCGCATCGAGGCTGCAGAACTAGAGCCGCAGGGTGCGCTCGCAGGGCTCGGAACGCTTAGCGCTGCAGTTGCCGAGACATTGACCGCCGGCACCGGTCGGCCCACTCGCGCCGCCACAATCGCCGAGCTCGGCGGATACGCCGATCGCGCGCACGAGATGCTTGCCGGATGGGGACTCAGTACGGTACTGCTCGACCGCGTGCTGGAATGCGGGCGGGTCAACGGTGCCACCGGCGGTAAGCTCAGCGGCGCCGGCGGAGGCGGCGCGTTCTTCCTGTTGTTTCCCAATCTCCCGGCCGCCAAGGGTGCGTGCGCCGCGATCCGCGCACTTCTTCGCGAAGCATCGCCCGGCGCGACCTTGCCCGACCCTCCGCTACTCGTGCTCGACACCGCCGAGATCAACGCGGCCGGCAGCAGCCACGCTGGCGTTTACGCGGTCACCAACGACACTCCGTCGTCGCCGGCTCGCTCGCCGGCGGAGAGAGATAGGTGATGAGCGACTCCGATCGTGTACGAGCCGGTACGCGCGCTCTGACAACCCTCGCGCTCGCGCTCGCCTCCTGTGCGACTGCGGTGCCGGGTGCGGCTGCACACCCATTTGACGAGACAGCCGCGCGCATATTGCGAGACACGCTTCCCCCGCTGACCGAAGACCTTGATCCTCAGGCCCGCGCTGTAGCGGAAGCATACCGCACGCACTATGAGTTATGGTTCGAAGACGCTGTGTGGCGAATCGGAACCGTGCAGACCGCAGACCATCGGATCGCAGTTCAGCTCTTCGTCCCCGAAACGGTACCTGATGGGGTGGCGGTGCTGTTGCACGGCTATCTCGATCATGCCGGCCTCAATCGTGAAGCGGTGCGAGCGCTGCTTACTGAGGGGTATGCGATCGTCGCTCCGGATCTTCCGGGGCATGGCCTCTCAAGCGGCCCGCGTGGAGAGATAGAGGAATTCCGTGACTACGCTCGCGTACTCGACCGAGTTCTCGTCGAGGCGCTCCCGGCATTGGACACGGTGCTGCGCGAACGGGATTCCGCACACCTCGGCAGCGAGGAGCTCCCACTCGTCGGCGTGGGCCACAGCACCGGAGCTGCGGCCCTAATCGAGCATCTTGAACACTGCGGCGGCAGCTATGACGCGCTCATATTTGCCGCCCCGCTGGTGCGCATCTGGCTCTGGCCGCTTGCGCAGGCAGGGATTCGCATCGGCGCTCCGCTCTTTGAAACCGTCGGGCGCCGCCTCGAAGCGGCGAGCTCCGACCCCGAGTTTATCGAGTTCAGCGAGAAACACGACCCGTTAGGAGTGTACCGCGTGCCGTTGAGCTGGGCCGTGACCTACCTGGCCTGGGAAGAACGTAGCCGCGGATATCGGCCCCGCCGGGTCCCGCTTCTGATGGTCTTCGCCGAGAACGACACCGTCGTCGATAACGACTACAACCGCGCGTATCTGAAGGAGCGTTTCCCGATTCATCACGCCGTTACCGTCGAAGGAGCCCGGCACAACCTCTTCAACGAGCCGGAGCCGTTGCGCCGCCAGGTTTTCGAGGCTATCACACATTTCCTGGACGACATGCCGGTCTTGCCTCCGGAGCGCAGGCCGTGAAGCGGCTTCGCTTTCTCTTCCTGGAATCCTTCTACGGCGGTTCGCACCGCGCGTTCGCCGATTCGGTTGTCTCCCGATCGGCGCATGAGATTACGTTGCTCACCTTGCCCGCCCGGCAGTGGCGCCAACGCATGCAGACCGCGGCGTGGGAGCTGATCGAGCGTGTCGATGCCGCATGCTCGTACGACGGGCTTATCGTCAGCGACCTCATCGACCTCACGGAGCTGCGCGCACTCTTCGCCGAGCGCGGACCGGTGCCACCGGTGCTCCTGTACATGCACGAGAGTCAGCTCACCTATCCGCCGACCCGTCATCGGCTGCCGCCGCGCGAGCTCTTCCTGCAGGAGATCAAGAACGTCGCCGCCGCCGACCGCACGCTGTTCAACTCCAATACCCACCGTGCGGCCTTTGTCTCGGCGGCGCACGCCGTCCTGTCGGAGTACCGTAACTCTTCGGATCACGGCGCGGCAGTGCGGCTCGCAGCGGCTGACGAGGCCGCTACCGCCGCCGGGGTTCACTACCCGGGCGCCAATCTACCGCGCCCTCCGCGGCCGGTCGTGATGAGCTCGGCGTCCGTCCCCAGCCACGGTTCCAACCACGGTTCGCAGCAGGTGCCGCCCATCGTCTGGAATCACCGACTGGAATACGATAAGGCTCCCGGAGTCTTTTTCCGCACACTCAACCGACTCGCATCCGCGCAGCTGCCGTTCGAGGTAGTTCTGCTAGGCGAACGGTCTACCTCTATGCGCCGTCGCATGGATCGCGCCGTGTCCGAGCTCGGTGATCGTGTCCGGCATTACGGCTACGTTGAATCGCGCGATGAGTATCAGACCTGGCTGGAACGCGGCGAGATCGTGGTCAGTACTGCGGAGCAGGAGAACTTCGGAATAGCGGTGTGCGAGGCGGTACTGTGCGGATGCCTGCCGGTGTTGCCCCACCGACTGTCATACCCCGAGCTCGTCCCGGACGAGTTTCACCGCGAGTGTCTCTATCAGGACGAGAGGCACCTCTACGAGTTGCTGAGGCGGCATCTCAGCCGGCCGACCGCCGAACGCCGCGCACTTACGGCTTCCCTGCAACACGCCTTTGCGCGATTTGACTGCCGGGTACTCGCCCCGCTGTTTGATCGCGAGCTGGAAGCGCTCGTGTAACGGCACTCCACCGCACGGGCCCACCTCCGCCCCGGCACGCTACCCCCCGCGGCACAGCACCGCACAGAGCGGCCGCGTTCGCCCGCGCCCCGGTCAGCGCGAAGCTCCAGTCAGGCCCGCATCCCGTTGAGCTCGGCGAGGATCTTGTACAGCCCGTGGGTGCCGAGATCTTCGAGACCCTGCGCGGCGGCAGCCGTGTAGAGCTCCTGCGTGAGCGCGAGGCCCGGCAACGAGAGCTTCAAGCGCTTGGCTTCCTCCAGCGCTATTCCCATATCTTTGAGAAAATGGCGGATCATGAAGCCGGGATCGTAATCGCCGCGGGCGATGCGCGGGCCGAGGTTGTTGATAGCCCACGAGGCGGCTGCACCACTGCCGACGATCTCAATGACCTGTTCGGCATCGAGCCCGGCCTTTTGCGCGTACAGCAATGCTTCTACCATTCCGACGATGCCGGAGGCAACCAGGATCTGATTGCACATCTTGGTGTGTTGACCACGCCCAGCTCCCCCGAGAAGCGAGATCCGCTCGCCCATGCACTGCAGCAACGGCAACACCTTCTCGTAGGTTTCGGAGTCACCGCCGCACATGATAGCGAGGGTGCCGTTGCGTGCTCCCAGATCGCCGCCCGAGACCGGCGCATCGAGCGCCGCGACCCCTTTCTGAGCCGCGGCGGCTGCGATCTCCTCCGCTAACGCCGGTTCCGAGGTCGTCATATCCACAATGATGCTGCCCGGGCGGGATCCGGCGAGCACGCCGTCGTCGCCAAGGATCACCTCGCGCACATCCTTGGGGTACCCCACAATCGTGAAGATGCAGTCGCTGCGCTCCGCTACGCCCTTGGGTGACTCACACCACCTCGCCCCCGCTGCGATCAACTCTTCCGCTTTGTCTTTGGTACGCGTGTAAACTGATGCCGAGTATCCGGCGTCAATCAGATGACGACACATACTCTTTCCCATGATTCCCGTTCCGATCCAGCCGATGTTCTGCATGCTGATGTCTCCCCTGTACAGAATTATGGATTGGTTATTCTTTGGCCCCGGTTACCGACGCGGTTAATCGCCGTTTTCCCCGCCGGTGTCGCGCGGTGCTTGCGTCCCTCCCGCTTGCGGGGTAGACTCGGACACATGGTCACGGTAGCCGTACCGATTCTCGCACGTATCGACGTGCGAGTCGAGCTTCCGGGGAGTCTCGATGCCCAGGCCTATTGATCAGCGGGAACGTAAAGCGCTGCTGATGGCCACCCAAACCTCGGTTATTCTCAAGACGGGGGCGATCATCGCCGCGGCCACTGTGCTTGCAGCCGGGGCAATTCTCACCCTTCGTTACGGCGGACAGGCCAATAGTCTCGCTCTTGTGACGCAACTCCTGCTGCTTGCGGCTGCGGCGAGTTTCGGGGGCGTCCTGCTGCGTCTCGAGCTCCGAATGCAGAGCCAGCGTCCCAACCTGCCGATCGCGGGGTTCTTCCCGGCGGTGTTTCTGGCATTCTTGCTTGGACTCGCCGCGCTCTATCCGTCGGCTCCCTCGTATCTGGAGGCTTCGGCGTTGGCCGAGGTGTCCCCGCTGATGCCGCTAACCGTTCTGATTGTCTTGACCGCCGCGTACGGTTGGGCGTACCGCGCGGTCTTCTTCGCCCTCCTTGTGAATCTGAGCGCTGTCGATTGGGTCAAAGAGATCGCCGGCCCTGAGTTTAGCGACCAGATACACATCTACTGGGACGGAGCGGTCCGCTATGGCGATCCGGTGGCGTTGATCATGATACGGGCGTTCCCGGAATCGAAAGCCGGCTCCACCGACCTCGATTCCATCGCCGAAGCGTTGCAGCGTGCGATCGACCCGTATTTGAGGCGCTCGGACCGCTGCGGGCGTTACGCGCGTGACACCGTTTGGGTCCTGCTTGCCCGCACAAACGTCGCACTGGCCGAAGTCCCGGTGCAGCGGCTGATAGAGCGGCTGCGCCACGATCGCGAGCTGCAACATTGCCTCGACCGCTGCAATGCTGAGCTACGCTGCGGCGTGGCAGCCTATGAGCGACGCATGCAGTCGCCGCAGGACTTGGCAAACGCAGCCCTTGCGGCTGTCGAGGAAGCGGCGCGCAAGGGGCGCGAGCTGCAGTTTCGACGCTGACTTTGGGGGCCGGAGCCGGCGGCGGAATGACCCGCGTTGACAGCGATGCGCTCTGTCCGTACGATGGCGCCAATATGCGCATTGCTCGAGTCCCTGGGATGGTGCTGGGTGCCGCTGCGCTGGTTGTAGCGGTAGCCGGGTGTGCCGATGAATCGGCCAACCGCGTCGTTGTATGGTCGGATATTCCCGAAGTCGCAGCCTACATCGAGTTGTTCAACTCCGCCCAGAGCTCGTACCGAGCCGAGCTCCAGTACCACGAGCGGCCGGCTGAGCGCTTGCGTCGCGCCGAAGATCAGCCCGATCTCCTCATTTCGCGTTATCTTGCTAATCGGGACACGGCTGAGCTCATGCGTCCGCTCGATCGCCTATTGTCCACAGGGCGCGTAGACGAGGAGGCGTTCTATCCGGACCTGCTTGCGCTCGGGCGGTTCGACGGCAGTCAGCGCTTCCTGCCGCTGTCGTTCGACCTCCCCGTGATCATGTTCAACCGTGACGCGGACCTCGAGCTCGGGACCTACGCGATCGATACCGCCGAGCTGCGTGAGCTCGGTTCGGCCTTCAATCAACGTTCCGACGGCAGATTCACCCGGATGGGCTTCTCCCCCCAATGGAACGCTGCATTTCTGTATACCTTGGCGCAGGCGCGCGGTGTAGGCTTTCGGGAAGCCGACCGCGAAATGCCGGACTGGAGCGAGACTGCCCTAAGTAAGACACTGGAGTATCTCGAGGAGTGGGAAGCCGAGCACAACGAAGGCAACGACGAGGTGGCCCGGTTTACCGACCGCTACCTGTACGATCCGGATTATCAGCTCCTGATGCGCGAGCGGATCAGATTCGCGTACCGCTCCGCGAGCGATTTCTTCTCGAAGCGCGAAGCGCAACGCGAGGCGCTCGATTATCGCTGGTTGGCTGACGACCGTATGATACGGGTGCTGGACGGGCCGGTCTCGACGGCGATAAGCCGGACGGCGCAAAACCGTGACGGCGCCGAGAGCTTCCTGGAGTGGCTCTACCGCCGTGAGACGCAGGAACTGCTGCTTCAGGACCTGCAGCGCAAGCGCATTCAGTCGTTCGGCATCCTCGGCGGCTTCTCGGCAGTGACCGCGGTGAACGAGGAACTGTTTCCGCGCTACTACCCCGAGCTGTTGGGGCGTGTGCCTCCCAACCGCTTCCTGCGTTTTCCGAATGCCCATCCGGAATACTGGCAGCGGCTGCGTAGAGACGAGATCGAGCCGTGGCTCAAACGCCGGCTGACACAGGGGAGCACCGAGCAATCACTCGAGCAGCGGCTGCGTACCTGGCTCATGCGCCGCGGCGATTGAAACGCCGCTCCGAATCGATCTCGTTTTACTCCATAATAGTTATTTATTCGTAAGGGCGGAAGATTGACACGCACGGGAATGTACCGTAGTATGGGACTACTATAAGATAACTCTCTACGGAGGTCCGCATGGCAACAGTAGAATTGAAGAAGGTCACCAAGGTCTATGAAGGCAATGTGACCGCAGTCCAGGAAGCTGACTTCACCATCCAGGACAAGGAGTTCGTCGTTCTCGTCGGCCCGTCCGGGTGTGGGAAGAGCACCACGCTCCGCATGGTAGCGGGGCTTGAGGACATCACCAGCGGTGAGCTGTACATCGACGGCAAGCTCGTAAACGACGTGCCGCCGAAGGATCGCGATATCGCGATGGTGTTCCAGAACTACGCGTTGTACCCGCACATGACGGTGTACGACAACATGGCGTTCGGTCTCAAGATCCGCAAGTTCCAGAAGGAAGAGATCAAGAAGCGGGTCGATGAAGCCGCTCGCATTCTCGACATTCAGCAGCTCCTTGACCGCAAGCCGAAAGCACTTTCCGGCGGGCAGCGCCAGCGCGTGGCGGTCGGTCGCGCGATCGTACGACACCCTAAGGTGTTCCTCTTCGATGAGCCGCTTTCGAACCTCGACGCCAAGCTGCGCGTACAGATGCGCGCCGAGATCGCCTCGTTGCATCACCGACTGCAGGCTACCCTGATATACGTTACGCACGACCAGGTGGAAGCCATGACGATGGGTGACAAGATCGTGGTGATGAAGGACGGCCTGATCCAACAGATTGGTGCGCCGCTTGAGCTGTACAACAAGCCGATCAACCGCTTCGTAGCCGGCTTCATCGGGTCGCCGCCGATGAACTTCATGACCGTATCCATCACCGAGGAAGGTAACAAAGTTGTCGCCGACGAAGGTAACTTCAAGCGCGTTGTCACCGGCGCGCAAGCCGAGATTGCCAAGCCGTATGTCGGGCGCCAGATGGTTCTCGGAATCCGGCCCGAGGACATGAAGTACGACATGAACGCCGCGGAAGGAACCTACATCGTAGGCACGGTCGACGTCGTGGAGCCGCTTGGTGCGGAGATCCACATCTACGTCAACACCGGCAGCCACCAGATCATCGCACGCCTATCGCCGGATACGACAATCCATGTCGGCGATCAAGTTAAGCTCCTGCTGCCGCTCGAGAAGACGGTATTGTTCGATATCGAGACTGAGAAAGCGCTCTCGGTAGAGGCGGGAATTAAGCAATAGACGAAGCAGTTTCGTCACCTCCTACGGTAAACGCTGAGGCCGGACCACTGAGGTCCGGCCTCTTTGCTGCAGGGAGGCACCGTCACGCCTTGCTACCCGCAGGAGGATCACCTACACTGAACGGTATGAATAACACCGACGCCACGCTGCGTGATGAGCTCATAACGGCGCTCAGAGACGTCGTGGCGCGCAGTGAAACGGCTTACCTTCGACTGGGGCGTCGCTTTCCCGAGCTTCTGCGGGAGATGCAGAGCAGCCTTGCGCGCTCACGCGGCACGCTCGCGAGCTTAGAGGCGAACCGAGCATCCGGACGGGACGGGATGAGCGCTCGGAGCCGCGCGTCGTTGGCCGATACCGTCAGCCGCACCCAGCAACGCATCACCACAACAATCGCCTCGTTCGAGAGCCTGCACGGTGCCGATGAACAGCTGCTCGACCGCCTCAGATCACAGCTGGAACATCTCACCGCGCTGGACAACGACATCGCCGAGATCAAAGACGACTCAATTGAGATGGAGCTGGTTTCGCTTAATGCGATGACGGTCGCGCTGAAGTCCGGGAGCGCCGGGCGCGCGTTCTCCTACATCACGGAGGAGCTCAAGCGAATATCCGAAAGCACAATCCGCCTGACCGAAGAGATCACACGCCGTGGAGCGGCGCTTCAGGACACCTTCGAGCGATTTCGCAGCTCCCTGCAGCAGGCGTCTGATTTTCAGCAGCGCCTGTCCGGTCATCTGCGTGAGCGCCTCGAGAGCAGCTTCGGCGAGCTCCGTGACGGCGTGACGCATGTCGTCGAGACCGTGCGCCGCGTCCACGAACAGGCTGGCCAGGTCACCCAGCCGTTGAATCGCATCATGGAAGAAGTGCAGCTACACCACGTGATCAAACAGTCGATCGACCACGTCATCATCTCGCTGCACGAGATCTCGCAAGACAGCGACGAGACCGATGAGATCAACCTTCTCGACGAGCTGCGCTTCCTCCAGCTACTGCCGCCGCTGTGCGGTGAGCTGCTCGACGACGCCGCTGCCAAGCTCGAAGGCAGTGTGGCGGTGTTCCGGGACCAGATCGGCGTTTGCCGCGAGTTGATTGAAACCGCCGAGCGCGAGCGCCGGGTGTTGCTGAATATCCCTGAAGGTGAAAGCAGCGCCGGCGCAGCGTTACCACCGTCTGAGAATCACCCGGTGGGGCCGGAAAGCGTGGATCTTCACGAGCTGTATGAGCGCTCCTCGAACCTGATAGAGGAGTTGCTTGCCGACCTGTCGGCTTCGCTCAAGATGAAGGAACAGGTCGCGAGCGAATCACAGCGTTTGCTCCGGGAGGTTGGGTTGCTCGAGAACGATTTCGAGACCTTTACCCGAATCATCACCCGGTTTCGCAGTATCGATGTTGCCTCGCGCATAGAGGTCGCAAAGCAGCAGGTTCTCCAGCAGATGTCCGATACGGTCGGCCGGATGAACAGCCTCACCAGGAAGATCGAGCGCGATGTCGATCGCTCTCTGCAGGCAACGAAGCGCTTCATCAGCGAAACGAGCGAGCTGCTTCGCGAGCATCAGACCGGCGCCGACACCGAGCATCGGCTTGCACGCGAGTTTCACTCCGCAATCAAGCAGGGGTACTCCGAGCTCTATCAGGTTCAGAATGAGTTACTCGAGGCGATTGGCGGATTCTCGGTGTTCACCGGTCGCTTTCTGACGCTGATCGATGAAGCGGCCGAAGACCTGCAGAACCTCGATACGCTGCTCGCGGAGCTGCGGCGCATCAAGGCCAAAACCAGCGAGATCCGCGAGCGGGCGACTGCGCAGATGGAGCCGCTGTTGCGAAAACACGAGGTGGATAGCTGGCAGATTGGGAACGAGCGCTTGCAGGCCATAATCGAAAGGCTTACTTTCTTCACCCACAAGATCGCTGCAGGAGAGCTTGTCGAGTTCGAAGTGGAAGATGACGTCGCCTCCGGTGAGGTTACCTTGTTCTGAGGTAGAGTTACGGTCCGATGCTTAGCAGACGGATTCTCAAGACAAAGACATGGTCCTACCCGGCCTGAGGCGTGAATCCCGTGTATCAGCACTATAGCAACAAGTTTCAGCGTAAGATCGTTGTCATTCATCACGGCGAGTACTATGCTTCACTCGCCGGCGATAACTCCTCCGGCTCAATCATGAGTAACTCAGGGTGCTACGGCATGTATGCGATGCAGCTGGTCATCAACGCGATGCTCAAGCTCGGGGCACGCAAACAGAACCTGCGCGCCGGGTCTTCGGCGGCGCCCGCGTCCTGCGCACCAGTCCCGACGGTGAGGCCACGATACCGCGCAGTAACATCGCGTTTGCGATGAACTATCTCGAAACGGAGAACATCGAGATCGAGTCCTCGGATGTGCGCGGCACCGCCGGCCGGAAGATTCTGTTCTTCCCGACCACCGCACGGGTACTGCTTAAGCGCATCACCGGCGCGCTGATCACCGACGTCGAGCGCGAAGAGAAGGAATGCCTCAAACAGATCAAGAAGCCCAAGCCCAGTGAAGGTAAAGTGGCGCTCGTCTAAGCATTACGACTCGTCCCCGGTCGGCTCCGCCGTCAGACGCATAAGGTACCTGATTGTGTGGAAGCGTTCCCGGAGGTACGGTCGCTCGCCGGCCGTCGCACGTACAAAGCGAGCCGCGGATGAATCACCTTCGTGCTCGTCCTGATCCCGGCCAAGCACCAGCTGCTCGGGGAACACCAGGTACTCGGCCAACCCGGCAATCCGGTACAGGCTGTGCTCGAGCTCCTGCTGAGCGGGGGTTAGCTCCTCGAGGAGCTCACGAATCTCCGCAAGCTCCGCCCCTTCGCCGAGCTCGACAGGACGACCGACCCTGTCGGCGCGCATCCATTCGTACCACACGGCGCGGCGCTCGAGCAGCCGGCGATAGCTCGCGTGGAACTCGCGGTGGGCATCGAGATAGCGGCGTCGCTCCCGGTCGAAAAGGCTCGCGACATCTTCAAGGAGCTCTTCCTCGCGAGCAGCGAACCAACCTTCCGGTCCGCCGAGATCAGCGAGCCTGCGCGTACGAAGTGACCGCCCCGGCCGGTACTCGACTGCACGTCCATTCTCGGCAAGTCGCGACCGCCCGTCACGGTGTTCAACCAGCGCACGGCCCGCGGCGGCCCACACCAGGACCGAACCGTCCGGTGCCTGCAGCGCTGTAACTTCCCCTGGGGCGGGCTCGACGCTGAGGTCCCGGTAACGCAGCAGCAGGGGCGCGCGCCACTCGCCCGAGCCGCTCGGATCGGAGCCGGGCAACCCAGGCGCGGAGCCCGGCTCGACCTCAACCCTCACTGAACCCGCGATCATCTCGATAAGCACGACCTGCCGCCCGGGCGTCGGAGAGTGGCGCCGCAGGTACAGAGCGCTGTCCGGAAGGATCGTCAGCGTCGTACGCTCTCGCCCGTCGCCCGACAGTGTCGCGCGCAAAGTCGCGCCCTGATCGGTGCGCAGGTAGTCGTAGGTCTCGAGATAGGGAGTAGCCATCAGCTCAGGCCACTCGCGCTCGGCCCTGCGGACAATAACCGGCCTGCCTTCCATAGCCTCGATGCGCGCAACGGCATAACGCCCGTCGGGGCTGCCGGGAGAGCTCTCGGCCGGCAGCGGGATCGCGGCGCCGAACACCAAAGCGACCAGAAGCGCGCCGGCCAACCGTAGTGTCGCGCGCGCGCCACCGGGACAGCCGAGTGTTTCAGGCGATCGGCCGCGTGCCCCCGAGCCGCTTGTCCCCGCGCGTTTGGGTGTGCCGGCGCGGCCGCCGGCTTCGGCGCGGCCGCCGGCTTCGGGTGATCGACGGGCCTTTCGGTAGTCACGATCCATGGAACGCTCCTTCTTACCGCACCGCTACAAACCGGCGGGAAGCGCGAGCGGCGCCAGCAGCGACCCGGCCGGGGCCGAGCGGCTGTCGGAAAACACCCGCCGCCATACCGCAGGGCTTTCCATACACAGGTATACCGGCACGGGGCCGAGCGCCTCCTCCAACCGTGCCCGCAGGTAACGGTACAGCTCCACGCGCTCGCGCTGCAGATACCGCATCTTGCCGTCACGCGAAACGATGAACTCATCGAACATATACGCACGCGGCGGGATCGTCTCGCGCAGCGCGGACGTGAAGCGCACCGTACCGAGGCTCACCCACGCGACGCGTTCGGCAGGCACGCGCCTCAGCCGGTCTACTACCGCACCGTACCATTCGCGCCATGCCCCGACCCGGATGATCGGATCGAAATGAAAGGCTACCCGGTAGCCGGCCTCTATCGAGCGCGCCGCCGCCGCCAGGCGTGCCTCCAGCCCGGCGGTATCGGGCTCCTCGCTCGCCGCAATCTGCGGAGGGTTGAGCGAGAACGCGATAATCGCGCGCCCCACGTTTGGGATGCCTAGCAGATGATCGACGAAATCGGTCTTGGTCTTGAGCTCGAGCTCCACGGCAGGCTCATCGGCAAACGCTTCGACCAGCTCGCGCGAGAGCTCGAACAACGGGTCCAGCTGCAGCGAGTCCCCGATCTGTCCCGTTCCCACGCGGATACGGCGTCCCGGGTTTGCGGCGGCAACAGCTTGAACCGCGGAGATGATCGGCGCGGTGTCAACGTGGACTACCATGGGAGCGTAGTTCCGGTAGCTCTGCATGATGCAGTAGCTGCAGCCGAGCGTACAGCCGGCATAGAGGTCAATCGTGAGGTAGTTGCAGCAGATGTGTCCGTGACTCCCCGGACACCGGTTAACTACCCGTCCGCGTGCGGCAGCGGCCACCAGCGTGCCCTCGTTGCGATCGGCGGCCGGCACCTCTTCACGGCCTTCCACAATGACCGGGCCTTCGACCGCAAGGCGCTCGGCCACTCGGGCCACCACCGGATGCTCGGCTACAGCCTGCTCGGCGTAAAAGCGTTGGAATCGTTCTCTATAATAGTCGAAACAGCTCATCACAATTGCGCTCTATCGCCTGCAGACAGCGTATCCGTCTCGCCAGTTGGGGTGCAGATTCAAACTGAAACTGCACCCCAAACGCGCTCCCTTCGAACTTCGCCGGCGCGCTCAACTCCACGCCGCTTCCCGAGGCGTAACACTCGCAAAAGGCTTCGAACTGCCGCTCAAGCTCACGCAGCCGCGGATAACGGTGCGCACGCAGCGCCGATAGCGGGTCCGGCGCGGCGAAAACCTCGTCAAGCAGCGCGAGCACCGCCTCAGTCTCGCGCCGCCCCACCACACAGAACTCATACAGCATCGCGAGCATTTCGCGCCGCCGCGAAAACGAAAGCTGCTCGGCACCGGCACCGAAGCGTTCCAGAACCGCTTCCGGCACTCCGGTCGCGCGCTCGGCGCTCTTGAGGTCCACAGCTCCGGAGGCGACCAGCCGCTGCAGGGGCGGCGGCAGCTCCTCATAGCGCCGCACCTCGCGAAGGACGCTGGCGGGCCGTCCAAACAGGAGCGCGCTGAGCTTCGGGTCATTGTCCTCCAGCCCGAGCTCCCGCATGCACGCGGCTACCGCAGACAGCTCGTCCCACCCGAACCGGCCCGGCCGGCCCTCGGCCCGGATCGCAAGCTCAAGCGCCTCCGCGGCGTCGTCGTTCACCAAGCTCACCGGCACCGCGACGATATCCAGAGCGGCGAGCCTCTGTAACAGCTGCCAGCCCCAGACCACGGCAGGCCGTTCGGCGTGCTCCCACCATACCAGAAGCGGGGGGTGCAGGCCGCGACGAAGCAGCGCCTCGTCCTGTTCGAGCTCGCGCGAAAACAGGTCGAAGGTGCGCGGAGACTCGAGCAACATCGCCACCGCGGCACTCGTAAGCTCACCCGCCATCCAGGTCGCTCCCGCCCTCGGCGTCGCGTTCACCCACCCGCTCACCATCGCCGGCTACGATCGGCACCAGCTCCGCGAGCGCGTGAATCTCGCAGCCGACCGGGGTCTCTCCGCGCTCCCGGCGCCCGCCCTGGTTGAACCAGCAGGTATCGATCCCGAAGGCGTTCCCGCCGGCAATGTCGGAACTCAGACTGTCGCCGACGATGACCGCCGGATAAGGATCCTCCCGGTCATGATCCGAGAGCTTCGCGAACACATGCTCGAAGATTCCCGACTCCGGCTTCTGCACGCCGATTTCCTCTGAGATCGCCAGCATCGCGAAGTACGGTTCAATGCCCGCCTTGCGGACGCGCGCCCGCTGCACCCGCGCAAAGCCATTCGTGATCAGTACCAGACGCACGCGCCGGTACAGCTGCTCGAGCAGCTCAAGCGCTCCGGGAATAAGAAATCCCGTTTGCGAAAGATGGTCCAGATAGCTCCCGCTCAGCGCCGCCGGATCGGCGCGGTAGCCGTTTCGCTCGCAGAACGCCGCAAAGCGGCGCTCACCCAGCTCGGCCGGGTCGAGGGCGCCACGCTCCAGCTCACGCCACAAGCCCCGGTTGATCTTCGAGTACAGGGCGAGGTCGCGTTCAGGGTCAAACGGAAGCCCCTCGTCGCAGAGCGCTCCCTCGAGCGCCGCCCGTTCGGCCCGGCGGTAGTCCAGAACGGTATCGTCGGCATCGATCAACACAGTACGATAACGCATCACTCTCCCTTAGCTCCCTTGTATGCGCCCGGCCCGATTGTGTCAACCAAGCCCCAACGAGAAGCTCCTCACGAGCGGCTGGGAGATGCGCCAAGAGGTGATCGACGGCCCACTCGATGGTGCGGGACGTACGCCTGCTAAAACACGCACATCACAGCGGGGGTATTTGGGACGCATCGGTCGGTGGGGTACTCTCGGCGTTCTTGTACCGAGCATTGAGATCGGAAAGCGTGTTCACGCTATTTCACAACCTCCAGGAAATCGCGTTCCCGGTCAGTATGCAAGCGCCTCCTGTGATACTTGCAGCATGGTTCTTGTCCCGAGCTTGCACCTAGCTGTCGGAGACTGAACCGTCGGCCTGTCGGTGAGGGTGCCGGATTTTCGGTTGGTACGGATACTTCGCAGCGACCTTCTCATCCAGCTCCACTCCCAGGCCGGGTAGTTCCGGGGGACGCGCGAATCCACTTTCGAATTGAATTGCCTGCCCGCAGAAAAGATCCTCCCAGAAGGGCGAGAGACCGCTACCGATCTCAAGCAACGTTGCATTCGGTGTGCACATGCAGACGTGCAACGAGGCCAGGGTACAGACAAGGCTGTTTGGATTGTGCGGCATCAGCTCGATTCGGAAGACTTCAGCCAATGCCGCGATCTTCTTCATCTCGCTTATGCCGCCGCAACGAACTACGTCAGGCTGCACGTAATTAACGAGGTGCCGGGAGCATATCTCACCAAACTGCAGGCGAGAGTTAATGCGCTCGCCGGTGGCGAGCGGTACCGTGGTGAGTGATCTCAGCAAGGCGAGCTCGCCCAGATCTTCCACTTGCGTCGGCTCCTCGACAAAGAAGGGCCGATACGGTTCCGCAAGCTTGCAGAACTCGATTGCCATCGCGGTCGTGCACCTTCCGTGCAGGTCGACACAGATCTCAAAATCCGGTCCAACCGCCTCACGAACCTCTGCGAGGCGCTCGATTCCGAGCCGCACTGCGCGCATCGGCTCAATGACGTTGTTCTCATCGGCAGTGACGAATCCGGCCTTCACCGCCGTCCAGCCTTCGGCTTGCCGCTCGAGAAACCGTTCGGTCAGCGATTTCGGCGGCGATTGCGCACGTTCCTTCTGTGTCATGTGATAATGCATGATTCGATTGCCCGAGGTTGTGTGCGGGTAGCATCTAACTGTGTCCCGAGCCTTGCCGCCGAGGAGCTGGTAGACCGGTTGGCCAAGCGCTTGACCGAGAATATCCCACAAGGCAATCTCCACGGCACTCAACGCCGACATCATTACCGCACCACCACGTGTCGCCCGGGCTCCTCGGAACAGCGTCTGCCAATGGCGTTCGATTTCGACCGGGTTTTTGCCAATGAGGTACTGCCTGTGCTCCTCAATTGCGGCTGCCACTGTCCGCGCTCTAGCCGTGAGAGTTCCTTCTCCCAGTCCGACGATGCCTTGGTCGGTGAAGAGTTTGACGAACACGAAGTTCTCGTCCGGGGCACGGTCTACGACAATGGTGCGGAGGTCGGTTATCTTCAGGTTGAGCGGAACTCTCTCGGAGATCGTTGCTGTCGAATCGATCCCTTTGTCGCGATGCGGTTTCATCTTGCGTTCCTTTGCTCCCGAGATGACTGGCCGTTCGGACGATTCCCGGCCGGCCGGCAAATCTGCCGGCGAATGCGTTCAGCGTCGGCCCTCCCCGAACCTCGCGACGGTCTTAGGTGTCGCGAACTGACTCGAGAACGGCCCGGGTTTCGTCCGCCACCTCGAGCGTACTACTTTCTATGCAGAATATCATGTCGTCGCTCTTCAAGCGCCGGATGAACGGACTCATCTCCAGCTCGCTTTCAGGAAGCGAGACTTTCTTGTGGGGATGGCCATTTTTGTATCCGCTGACATGCACATGGCGCACGCGTGAGCCCAGTCGGTCGAGGAACTCATCGATATCAAGTTGGTTATAGGCACAATGAGCGATATCGATGGTTAACCCGAGTTGGGGAAGGGCCGCGAGCACCTGTTCCAGCTCGTCAACGGTACGACAGAGCTTGTCGTCGCTCGCGCCCATGTTTTCCAGCGACAACACCGTGTTCCCGTCAGCGAGTGCCTCGGCATGGGTATTCATTACTTCCTCGAGGGCGGCAATTACGTTCGCGTGAGCTTGGTCGCGCGACACCTTCTTGCCCTGATATCCGGGGTGGAAGGTGAGGATCGAAACACTGTTTTCAATAGATAGGGCCGTCTCGTCACGCAGTTGGTCAACCGCAGCGCGACGCCGGTAGGGATTTTGAGAACCGAGACTGAACTCGTTATGGTCCGAGTGAAATGTGACGTTGTCAAACTCGATTTCTTCGAAAAGCCTACGGCCATCGGGGTGATGGAGCAGGCTCAGACTGAGCTCGATACCGTCGTACCCTGCCTCGTGAACTCGTTCCTCAAGCACCCGTCCCGAGCTTATGCTCCCCTGGGAAATCTCATCTTTAAACGGTCCGAGCGTGGTATAGATGTACATTTACTACCTTTCCGGCTTGGTGCTGACCGAGCCGCGAGCTCCGTGCCTACAGGACTAACGGTAGCTCAAGATAGGTCATATGTCAAGACATTGGTCCGAGGGCGCCCGGGGACCGGAGGCGGGCCGTTGACATATGACTTATGATGCTATAGCATGAGGTGACGCTGGCAGCGGTGGCGTCATTTCTGCTGGTATCGCGGATCATTCACCGCTCGCGATGTACGATCTGGCAGGCGTCGATCCATAAGGAGTAAAGATGAAGCGTCCGGACATATTGCTCCTGATGACGGACCAGCACAGGGGGGATTGCCTCTCGTGCGCCGGTCACCCTGTCGTACAGACTCCACATCTCGACTGGTTGGCCGCCGCCGGTGTACGCTTCTCGAATGCGTTTTCCGAGTGTCCGGTCTGCGTTCCCGCCCGTCGCTCGCTCATGACCGGTCGATTTCCGGCGAATCACGGTGTTGTGATGAACCACATACCTGAGGTGCCATTGCCCGGGCCCACATTGCCTGAGTTGCTGAGCCACAACGGATATCAAACCCATCTTTGCGGTAAGCTGCATCTCACTCCACTCAGAAAACTGCACGGTTTCATGAGCACTGACTGGGCCGACGATGCCAAACCGGTAATCAAAACGAGCCGCGGACGGCCGATCGTCAATGACTATCAGCGGTTTCTCGTCTCCGAGGGCATGCACCTTCCGGGTTTCTCGGGGGCCCACGGACTCAGCTCGAATACCCCGATCGCCCGTCCATGGCATGCGGACGAGCGGCTGCATTTCAGCAACTGGGTTACCGACCGTGCGATCGAGTTTCTTGATCGACGAGATCCGACAGTTCCATTCTTCTTGAAGGTCAGCTATCTGCATCCCCACCCTCCATGTACTCCGCCCTCGCTCTACTACGAGCGCTACCTAGACGTACCTCTGCCGCCGCGTCCCGTGGGCGACTGGGCGCGGGTATTTGAGCAGCCGACGCGAGGCAACCACCGAGATCCTACGAGGATTTACCTCGAACCTCCGATGCAGCGCCAGCTGGAGGCAGCCTACTACGGCAGCATCAATCATATAGATGACCAGATCAATCGCATACTTATGGCTCTGCCCCGGCCGCAGGAGACATTGATCGTGTTTGTGTCGGACCATGGCGAGATGCTCGGCGACCACCAGTGGTTCCGCAAGCATTGCCCTTGGCAAGGAGCGGTGAACATACCGTTCATCATCCGGCCGCCGGATAGTTGGGGGGGGCGTACAGGCGAGGTTTGTGAGGCACCGGTTCAGCTGTCGGATGTCATGCCGACTTGCCTTGCGGCAGCGGGTATCGCAATACCGCAACACCTGGACGGCCGAGATCTCGTCCCGTTGTTGAACGGAGAGCCGTTGCGCCGCGATTTCGTTCATGGTGAATGCGCCGATGTGCGAACGCTCAACAGCGGAGTGCAGTACCTAACCGACGGACGCAGAAAATACGTTTGGTTTCCCGGCCGGGATGAAGAGCAGTTCTTCGATTTGAAACAGGATCCCGAAGAGCTGTGCAATCTCGCGCTGACTGCGTCGCGTGACGAGCTGGCGGAGTGGCGTGCTCGTCTCATTTCGGTACTAAACGGACGTCCGGAAGGCTTTGTGAGAGATGGGAAACTGGCGGTTCTCAACGGCCCGACTGCATACCATCTTACCGCAGAATAAGAGCTTCGGCTTGGCTAATGAAGGGAGAAGTGATGGAGCACCGCAACGTCGTATTTATCTTCACCGACCAGCAACGCTATGACACGCTGTCGATCAACGGAAATAGCAGTGTGCACACACCCAATCTCGATGCCCTGGCAGAAGAAAGCGTCGTGTTTCGAGAGGCCTATGCCGCACAGCCGGTCTGTACCCCTTCGCGAGCGACAATTCTAACCGGCCTCTATCCGCATACGCACGGGTTGGTCAAGAACAATCAGATTCTCGACCGTCAGGTCCGATGTATCCCGGAATACCTCGAGGGTTTCCACTGCGGATATATGGGAAAATGGCATCTCGGCAATGAGACACAGGCGCAACACGGTTTCGATGAATGGGTGAGTATCGAGGACTACTACTATCGTCGTATCCGCGACGACCTCTCTATTCCCGAAGTCAACTGCTCGTATCACCACTTCCTCATGGATCAAGGGTTTATGCCTGACGGCGAGGATGGTGAGTTTCGGTTTTTTACCCGCGACTTCACCACCCGAGTTCCGGAGCGTTGTAGCAAGCCCGCGTTCCTTGCCGGAGAGACCGATCGCTTCTTTCGCGAGAACAGAGACCGTCCCTTTGCGTTGTATCTCAACTTCCTAGAGCCGCATCCGCCGTACAGGAGCGTATACGATGACCTCTATGACCCGGCGGAAATCGAGCTCCCATCGGACTTTGATTTCGAGTTCGACGATAACGCACCGATCAAGTATCGCTTTAAGGCGCATTACGCTCGCACGCGCGGCAGGCACTTCCCGCTCGAAGACGAATGGGCGTGGCGCAAACAGATTGCCCGGTATCGCGGTTGCGTAACTCTCATTGATAAATATGTTGGCGAAATCTTAAGCTCGCTGGCTCGTCACGGCCTCGATCAGAATACTCTGGTTGTCTTCACCAGCGACCACGGCGACATGATGGGCGATAAGAAGCTGCTAGGCAAGGGCTTGATGTTTCAACAGAGCGCTCGAGTGCCGCTGATGTTTCGTGTTCCCTGGTTGGGGTTGGATCAGCGCATACTCGACGGTCCGGTGAATCTCGTGGACCTGGTCCCGACGATCCTCGAGGCATTGCAGCTACCCTTCGCGGGTAAGACCCAAGGCGAAACACGGTATCCGGAGATCAGCGGCGAGCGGAGCTTCGACGGCACCGATGTGTTCATCGAGTATCATGAAGATCCCCAGGATCTGTACCGTAAGAAGAAGTACTCCGGGCTCCTAACTCCGGAGTTGGAGGAACCGTTGCGGCGTCTTTATCCCAACCCAATCGAAGAGCGTACGGTGATTACGAAAGACCGCTGGCGCCTATCGTTGACCCAGACCGGTGAGCACGAGCTGTACAATCTGAATGAAGATCCTCTCGAGCACAATAACCTTTATTGGGATCCGAATCATGCAGGTGTGGTCGTCGAGCTGCGCGAGAAGATCCGATCCTGGCAACTGGAAACCGGAGATTCGGCAACGTTCGAGTAAAGGGAGGTTGGGATGGAGATATTCACAACTCTTAGTCCTTTTGGAAAGGAGTTGGAGGCAGGGTCGATCCGTTCGGGCGAGCAGTTGCAGCAACGTGTTCGAGAAGCCGGATTCGACGGTATCGAGCTGCATCTGAGGATACTGGAGTATCCCGAAGGGCGGAAGCTTCTCGAGGGCCTTGACTATCGCAGCGTCTCATTGCACTCGAACCATCACGAGTTCAGTCTCGGTTCGGCCAATCGCTATCGACGGCACGCGGCGGTGGAACAGCTATCCGACGAGCTTGCGCTCGCAGCCGAGAAGGGCGCTAGAATGCTGACGTTTCACCCGGGATACGAAGGCAAGAAGATTTCCCGCCGGCAGGCGCACGACAACATGATCACAGCGCTGGGAACCGTATTCAGCCGCCACAGCACCCTGATCGACGGTATGAATACAGAACTGGCAGTCGAGAATATGGACGACACGACAACGAAGCTCTGCCGCTTCGAGGAAGAGGTGGAACGTGTGTTGCAGGCCTACCCAAAGCTGGGTTTGACATGCGATCTAGCGCATTGTGCGATCGGCGGACATGATGTTGAAGGCTTTGTTCAGCGATTCGAATCGCGCATTCGGCATCTCCACGTAAGCGGTTTTAAGCCCAATACGTCGCATAGTGCGGTATCACTTCCGCAGAGCGAGCTGGATCTGCGACCGGTTATCAATCGGCTGGCTAAAAGGGATCTAATCTTCTGTATAGAGAACAAGACGCTCGAGCTGACAATGGAGTCGCGGGACTTTCTGGTAGCGTTACGAGATGCTCTGCCGGTGTGACAGGATATGCAGCGGATGGATCACCACCAGTCGTCGTAGTTCCGTCCCGCACTATGGGTAAGTGCAGGGTAATGCATTGATCCGGATCAAACGAGTGCAGCTGCCTGCAGGATTGCTGACGCTCTTACGATGCTACTCATACGCGAAACCGTATATCTGGTCTATCTCGATTGCGGCGCTCATGATTCCGCTCATTAACGGAATCTCCCTCGGGATGCCCCAGGTGATTCGTCTCGTCGTAGATCGTGGTATTGCTCGCAACGATGCGCGACAGCTGGCGGTGCTTGTGGGGTTGCTGCTCGGGCTGGCAGCTCTCAAGGGGGCACTCACCTTTATACAAGGGCGAGTCTCTGAGTTAGCGGCGCAGGGTGTGGCGTATGAGTTGAGACGAGAGATACACGACCGCCTGACGCACCTCTCGTTCTCGTTTCATGACAAGGCTGAAACTGGACAGCTGTTGGGGAGGGCGATTCAGGACGTAGAACGAATCCGGGTCATCGCCGGACGCGCAAGCATGCGCCTGATCGACGGGGCTGTTCTGCTTGTAGCTACCTTTGCAGTTATGGTAGCGATGAATCCGCTGCTCGCAGCTTGCGCGTTTTTGCTGATGCCGTGCTTGGTGTATCGCGCGTTTCGCTATGGTTATGCGGTGCGCCCCATGTCGTTACGCATTCAAAACCAACTCGCCGTTTTGGCGTCACGGTTGGAACAGAATCTGCGTGGCGTTCGTATCGTAAAAGGCTTTGTCCAGGAAAGCCACGAGACCGAGAGATTCGAACGGGATAACGCGAAGTGGTTCGAGCAGTCGGTCGAGATGGTGAAGCTTCAAGCCAAGAACGATCCGCTCTTGCTGTATATCGTTCACATGGCAATCGTGGCGACAATCGGGGTGGGTGGTTGGCTCATCATTGGCGAACGGCTGAGTTACGGTGAGTTAGTGGCATTTACAGTATACCTTACTCAGCTTATACAACCGGTTCGGTTGATGGGGCGGGTGGCGCCAAAGCTCGGTATGGCCATTTCCTCCGGAGAGCGAATCTTCGAAATTCTTGACACAAAGCCGGAGGTGGCCGACAGCCCCGGAGCAGTGAAGCTCCCCGCGGTTGCAGGGGAAGTAGTCTTCGACAATGTGTCATTCGCGTATGCAGGACGGGGGCCGGCGGTTCGCAATGTTTCATTCAAGGTGCGGGCCGGGGAGATAGTTGCGTTGCTGGGGGGTACCGGTTCGGGTAAGTCCACCGTTCTGAACTTGATTCCCCGTTTCTACGATCCCGCCGCCGGGCGAATAACGATCGACGGCTTTGACACGACGGAGGTTACCGTGAAGTCCCTGCGTGATCAGATCGGAATCGTACTTCAGGACACCGCCTTATTCTCCGGCACGATTCGTGAGAACATAAGTTTCGGGAAACCGTCGGCAACCGACGATGAAGTAACTGCAGCTGCCGAGGCCGCCCAAGCGCACGAGTTCATTGTCAGTATGCCGGACGGATACGACACACGCGTTGCGGAGATGGGGCGCACACTGTCAGGGGGACAGAGACAGCGGGTGGTTATCGCGCGCGCATTGCTCAAAGACCCGCCAATCCTACTGTTGGATGACGCCACTTCCAGTGTCGATGCCGAGACCGAATACCAAATTCAACAGGCTCTCAGGCGTTTGATGACCGGGCGCACGACATTCATAATTGCCCAGCGGTTGAGCACGCTGGAGTTGGCAGGACGAGCTATCGTTATGGAGAATGGTTCCATCACGGCCGATGGGCGGCATGATGACCTACTGCGTGACAGCAGCCTCTACCGCGAGATCTATGAGCGTCAGATGCTCGGGTCCGGCCAATCGCCGGTGACGACCAAGGACGCGCTGCAATGATAGGTACCAGCTCAGGGCAGTTGGGCGCCAGAAGTGCCCTACGCAGCTTCGGAAGTCCGGAAGAAGGCAGGGTCTTCAGTCTTCAGTTAGCACGTCGCCTACTGGGGCTTCTTAGACCGAGCCGTACCAAGATGTTCATCGCGATGGCTTTGATGGTGGTTGCGACCGGCATGAATCTGCTCGCACCGTACTTGATCAAAGTTGCCATCGATGAGCACATCATGCTGCGGGATATTTCGGGGCTTATCCACACCACGCTACTCCTTGCGGTGGTCTACAGTCTTGCATGCGCAGCAACCGCCGGACAACGCTATGTCCTCGGATGGGTAGCGCAGAGCGTGCTGGTCGAGATGCGGTCCCGACTGTTTCGTCACTTGCAACGACTCCACGTCGGATACCATGACACCACTGTGGTTGGCATTACCGTGTCACGAGTAATCAACGATGTCGGTGCAGTCAACGAGTTGCTTACGCAGGGTTTGGTGACAGTATTCGGCGATGTATTGCTGCTCGCCGGAACGATCGCCGTGATGCTGTCCCTCGATGTTCGACTGGCACTCTATAGCTTCGCGGTTATCCCGGTGATGGTCGTCGTGACGCTTGTGTTTTCGCGTCACGCCCGAATAGCCTACCGCCGAACGCGTCAAACCATAGCTTCGGTGGTGGGAGATCTCGCCGAAAACATCTCCGGCATTCGGGCTATACAGGCGTTCACTCAGGAACAGCGCAAGCGCGAGGAGTTCGACCAAACCAACATCGCCAACCTGGATTCGCACGTGCGGGCGATGTCGGTTTCGTTTCTCTTTCTCCCGGCTGTTGAGTTCCTTGGTGTTGCGGCAATTGCGATTGTGCTATGGTTCGGAGGATTGCACGTCATCGCCGGCGGGGTAACAATAGGCATTCTTGTCGCGTTTATTGCATATGTTTCGCAGTTCTTCCAACCGATTCGCGAGCTGGCGCAAATCTACTCGACAATGCAGTCGGCGCTGGCAGCGGGTGAGCAGGTATTTCATCTCCTCGAGACTGAGCCGGGAATACCCGATGCTGTGGATGCGGGGGTCTTGACCGACGTGAACGGAAGGATCGAGTTCCTCAATGTCTCGTTGTCGTACCGTGCCGGCGAGCCGGTGCTGCAGGACCTTACTTTCGAAATCGAACCTGAAACCACCGTAGCTCTGGTGGGACCGACCGGGGCTGGAAAGACCTCAATCGCCAACCTGATTCTGCGGTTCTACGATCCCACCGCCGGATCGGTCAAGCTCGACGGACACGACCTTCGCCACGTTACGCAAGCGTCTCTGCGGCGGCATATGGCAGTTGTTCCGCAAGAGCCTTTTCTCTTCTCCGGAACGATACTGGACAATATCCGATTCGGAGTTCCCAGTGCCGAACTGGACTCGGTTGAAGCAATGGCTAAGCGTGTTCATCTGCACGAGTTCATAACGTCATTGCCGGAGGGTTACCGGACGACGGTTCAAGAGGGAGCGGTAAACCTCTCGCATGGCCAGCGACAGTTGATATGCATTGCGCGAGCGCTCATGGTCAACCCGCGTGTATTGATCATGGATGAGGCCACCTCGAACATAGACTCGCGGACCGAGGGGTTAGTGCTGTCCGCAATGGAAGAAGCGCTCCGCAATCGCACCTCGGTCATCATCGCCCACCGCTTGAGTACCGTGCGTAAAGCCAACCGAGTTCTCGTGGTCTCAGACGGACGGATTGTGGAGTCCGGAGCGCATGAAGAGCTCATCCGGCGAAACAAAGTGTACGCCAGTTTGGTTCGGCGACAGTTCGGCGAGCAACCACCGTGAACGTAGTTCACCTTGATAGAGCGACGTTCCTGATTCGTGACGGCGGATCGTTCGGGAGCACGCGAAGCGCCCTGTCGGTCAGGTTTTGCTCGGGATGGCCGCCCGCTCGGGATGTCTTACGACTGAGCGGTGGATCCGTTATCTTGGTCGACCAGAACCCGTAAGTGCTCCAGACTAGACTCTAGGTGGACATGAAACGCCTTATGCGCGCGCTGTGTGTCGTTGGCCTTAATCGCTTCCAAGATCTCTCGATGCTCTGCGATTGACTGCCGCATGATGCCCAGGTCACTGCCGGAACGTTTCATGTAAGGCTCGAGTAGGCGTATGATCTCGATGTACATCATCGAGACAATGGGGTTTTCTAGACTGTCTATAATGGCGAGGTGGTAGTCTATGTGAGCCTTTGTGTACAGCGAAGGGCTCTTTTTCTCCAGAGCACGTTCCTGCTGGTCCAAAGTCGCCTCGATTCTCGCAATCGTTCCCTCATCGGGACGTGCTGCCAGCATGCTGATAACGCTTCCGCCGAGAATTTCGCGGTATTGAAGAATATGAGCGAGACTCGCTCGGTTGACATGGAGATAGGCTTTTACATTGCGCGACAATGTTTCGATGTAGTTGTCAAAATCGTTCCGTATGACGAAAGCTCCGGAGCCTTTGCGAACCGAAATCAGCCCCTTCATCTCTAGTGCCTTCAAGGCTTCTCGAATCGCCCGTCGTCCGACGCCGGCTTGCGTGGCAAGTTCCTGTTCCGACGGAAGCTTTTCGCCGACTTTCAGCTCTCCGCTTAGTATACTGTCTTCCAACTGCTCGATAATGCTCTCGGTCACACGCTTTACCGGCACTTGGCCGAGAACCGTTCGCTGACTGTTCGTCCGCCCACTCGACTCAATCATTTCGCTTTGCCTCTACTCCGCTTTCCTTTCTTAAACCACACATGCGTGACACATGTCAATACTTCGCTCCGGGGGCAAAAGGGCATTGAATCACACATGGGGCTATTCATTGCGCCCGGACCGGGCCGGGAATCGAGTCCGGGGCCGCAGTGAGCCGGCAGATGAACACCGTTTCGGCGACCTCCCCCAAGGTGAATGCCGCTGCGCCGATCACGGCCGGTGGGACTGCAACCCGAACATCGTCGATTCCGAATAGGAGTGCCATGGTTACCAGAAGAACTAATACATGTATGAGCTTACCGCCCGCGATCGCGCGGGTGCGGTGGCGCCGCATCATAACTCCCCAGTATGCTTCCCGGCGCCCCCAGAACACCGGAAACGGTGCGAACGCGAGAATCACAAGATTCGCATCGCGCGCAATGCTCGGCGATACACCGAGGACGTATCGCAAGCCTTGATATCCGATTGGGGTAACTGCCAAGAGAACAAGGGTCGCCGTCATCGCCGCCCCCGTGGCGGTGCAGAATCGCAAGACTCGCGGCCAAGCGGAGTGATCACGACTCGGGGCGTAAACAATCGCACAGTTGTGCAGCATTCGAAGGGGTGCGACGATATTGAGCACAAGACTCCACGCCACACCGTACACAGCTAGCTGGTGTACGGCCGCCCCCGCTCCTCGTGCGATTCCGGCCTGAATAAGCGGCTGGACTGCCTCCCGAACTGTGATCATTACCGCCAGCGGCACAAAGAAGCCGATAACATACCGAAGCGTGGGATCGCGGTCGTTGCGGGCAGGGATGGTCTGCGCGGCCCGGATCGGCGTCTTATACGCTGCGCAAACTGCGATGAGCAGTATGACGCCCTCGATCGCGAGCCCGCCTGTCCAAGCGAACGCGGCAACGTCGATACCGTCCATAAACTGACCGGAAACCGTCCAGACCACGAAAACAGCGAGAATCAGCATGCGGATGAGCATTGCGGTTGAGACAATACCGGTGCGTTGGTGCGCGATTAGTAACCCACGGTTGCTGTGCCTGAGGACTTCGACCAAGGGCAGAAAGGCGAAAATCCGAAACGCGCGCTGTCCGAGCTCCACGACTGCCGGGTCCCGCAGGCCGATCACCTCGTACAGAAAGAGGCTTCCGAGATGCGTATAGCCGAGGCCTGCCAAGACGACGAAGAACCCACCCGCCAAGGCCCAGACGAAGGAGGTGCTAACCACATAACTACGCCGACTGTCGACCAGTGAAGCGGATATCTGGCCGGAAACCAACACCGGTGCTTTGATTGCGTCGCTCGCGGCGCGGACGACCGTAAATGCTGCCAACGACAGATGAGGCACCGGCAGCCGTGCAAGCGCAGCATGAATGATGTTGTGGGTCGAATACGCCATCAGAGGGGTGGCGGCAAGCGGCAGAAAGAAGCTCAGAAGCTTCGAATAAGCCAGCGGCTCGAAGCCGGAACAGTGCCGTGGTTTATCGTTCTCCGGGCTCGCTTGAACGCCGGTACGAATCAATGCGCGTGTCCGCAGAGCTTCGAGTATGCGCATGGCCATTCCTTTCGCTCGCTTCCTCGATGCACACCGGTCCACCCGGCCGTCTGCCACATCCATCCGCGTCGTTGCTCGAGTATTTCGCCCACGACAGACGGCTCTGAGTTAGCCGTAGTGGGATTCGGAATGTGTGATCAACGGAGGTAATCCTATCTCGAATCAAGGCATTTGCACAAGTGACATATGGCATTGTTATGGCGTGGTTGCCATGGGTGGGTTACCACGGTATAATGCGTGACAAGGTTAGAGGTAGGACATATGATACAAGTTATCGGTCACCGGGGAGCTCGTGATCTTGCACCTGAGAACACGCTTGCCGGGTTTGCGCTCGCTCGCGAGCTCGGCTGCCATGCCGTGGAGATGGATCTGCAGTTGACCAAGGATCGGAAACTCGTCCTCATGCATGATTCGACACTAGACCGCACCACCGAAGGCTCGGGTCCGGTGGCGTCATTCGCTTTGTCGGAGCTTCGCCGATTTGATGCCGGGGACGGCGAAAGGATTCCTACACTGGACGAGGTCTTGGAGTTCTTACGCCCTTCGCGGTTGCTGCTGCAGATCGAGCTTAAGGGCGAAGGGACCGAGTTGATCGCTCCCGAGACGGTGCGGCGTCATCAGATGGCGACTCGTGTGCGCTTCACTTCGTTCTTTCACCGGCGAGTTCTTGAAGCGAAGAAGCAGTTGCCCGAAGTCACGACGGGTGTGTTGACCGATACCAACCCGGTGGATCCGGTACAGATGCTGCGGTCAGCGCATGCGGACACCTATCATATCAAGCATCCGCGCCTCGATCAGCGGCTGGTGGAAGAGGTGCATGCTGCCGGCCACGCTGTCGTTGCGATGGGTAAGATAGTGGACGTGCAAACCGTAAATCAGGTGACCGGGTACCGTGTCGACGCCATCGGGTCCGATCGTCCCGATCTTGTGATCAAGCGGTTGCAGGAGCTTCAGTTGTATGCGCCTCCTTAGCCGTCGTAACGGGCCTGAAGCTATTCGCCGACGAACACAAGCTGGTCGTTTTCCAGCGCAAATCCGCGTTTCCTCAACTCTGCCTCCATTCGACCTGATCTCTCGAGCTCGCGCATCCGCTGTCGCTGTTCGAAGCGCGCACGCCGGTCAACCGCCTCGGCGGAGCACACCGAGTACAGGCATGCTCGCAGCTCCAAGAGCTTGTCTTTCACAGCGTCGCTATTGGTGTCGGACACGAGGTTGTTCAGCTCCTGCGGATCTTCCTCGAGATCGAACAACATTGGAGGATGATCGACGTACTCAATGAGCTTCCATCGACCTCGGCGCACAGCGAACGAGCCGCTTACGCGCGGATAAAGATGCGACTCCGCAAATACGAAGGCAGAATCGTACGCGTGGTCGCGATCGGCTGCTACCCGCATGAGGGAGGTGCCGCGGGCGAAGATCCCTCTTTCCAGACCGAGAAGATCATTGATTGTTGGGTACAGGTCAATGAGCGATACCGGCGTGCGTATAGTTAAGCCCTGCGGGACACCCGGTCCGCTGATGATCAGCGGTACTCGAATCGAATCCTCATACAGCGATACTTTGCCCCACGCGCCGTGTGCGCGTGCCATCTCACCGTGATCGGAGCTGTATATAAGCACCGTGTTTTCTCGAGCTCCGCATTCATCCAGGGCATCCAGCACGCGACCAACTTGTTCGTCGAGCTCTTCAACCGTTGCGTGGTACGCCGCGTGCACGTCCGGGAGCCGTTCATCGCCCTGGGTGTACCCGCAGGTATAGAAACTCTGCACCTGTTCGACGTGATTCAACTGGTCGAACTGCTGGTAGTACTTGTCCGGCAGTCGCTTCAGCACACCGCGGTAATACTCGAAGAGCTCGCGTCGTGGTTGCCAGCGAGGATGAGGTCGATAATACCCGATCGTCAGCACCCAGGGCCGCTCACTGGGTCGTCGATGTAATAGCCAATCTATGGCATGGTCGGTGGTGGCAACGTCCGGTTCGGGCGTCTGCCCGGCGATTCGCGTCTTGACGTTCCACATCTTCTTCCCTACTTTCTCTCGGCGCACCAAGTAGTCGCCGCGACACAGCCCGGTCACGTCGAGGCCATGCCGAAACACCGGCTCTATTACGGTTTCAAAGCCGTAATCACCCCCGGCCGTGAAATCCAACCGGCCGACGAGGGCCGTGTGAATACCGTTATCACGCAGGTGGTGGCCCCAATCCGGGAGAGTGCCGTCATACGCCGAGCTGTTGTCCCAAGCTCCGATCTCGTGCGCGTATCTGCCTGTGAAGGTAGACGCTCGTGATGGGGCACAGAGCGGATAGTTGCAGTAGGCGTTCTCGAAACGGACACCTTTCTGAGCTAGGCGGTCGATATTAGGCGTGCGGGTTGCCCCCCCGTAACAGCCGGAGAACTCCGGATTGTGTTGATCGCTGTTAATCATGACAACGTTCATGGTCCCCTCCGCACGCAGGCATCGATACCGGAATCGAACGTAGTCCCGGCCGGAGAAAAGCAAAGCAAAAAGTGACCCATGTCATAACTTATACGACCGATTCCTGCGATGTCAACACGGGACACGAATCAGACCGGCGAAGGCGAAACGATGCCCCGGGTCGGCAGCGCCATGCGAGAACTCACGTTCCGAATTGGTCGCGGCCGGGCACGTAGGTCCCCGAGGGAGAAAGAGTTGACATATGACGTAACATGGGTTAGTCTATTTCTCCGAAATACGAGTGGGGAGCGTGCGGATAAGCTCGTTCCTGCGGCCGGCGGTGCCGTTGCTCAGTTATGATTCAAGCTTGAGTCATATGTCGGAGCGTGTTATTATGGTGCCGAGTTGAGCCCGAGCCAACGGCAATTACAGTCGTCCGTGATCGCCTGAGAGGTGGGATATGGGTGAGTTCATAGTTCGAAGGCTATTGTTGATGATCCCGACACTAATCATTGTGTCGAGCATCGCGTTCTTCGTGATTCAGGCTCCGCCGGGCGATTTCGTAAGCGCGCATGCGGCACGTCTCGAGGAGCGTGGTCAGGATGTCGATAGAGCGGTTCTTGAGGCGATGCGGGCACGTTACGGACTAGATCAACCTATCCACGTCCAGTACTTTCGCTGGGTTCGAAACATGTTGCGCGGTGATCTTGGCGTTTCCTTCGACTGGAACGCGCCGGTAACGGCGGTTATCGCACGGCGTATCCCCAATAGCATCCTGATCTCGCTGGTGTCGTTCTTGTATGTATATATCGTGGCAATTCCGATTGGAATGCTATCCGCCGTTCGACAGTATTCACTCGCCGACTACTTCTTCACGTTTGTCGCGTTTATTGGACTCGGAATTCCGAACTTCCTATTCGCCCTGGTCGTACTTTGGTTGGTTTTCAGCGCGACCGGAAGTGTCATGATCGGGTTGTTCTCCACCGAATACGTCGATGCCGCCTGGAGCTGGTCCCGCCTCCTCGACATGGCGCGGCACATCTGGATTCCTGCTCTGATCGTGGGTACGGAAGGAACCGCCAAGATCGTTCGAGTGATGCGGGCCAACCTCCTTGATGAGCTTCAGAAACCGTACGTCATGGTTGCGCGCGCCAAAGGACTTCCGCAGGCGCGGGTCAACTACAAGTACCCGTTTCGTATTGCGGTGAATCCGGTCGTAAGTACGATTGGGTGGACACTCCCCAGTCTTGTAACGGGGGAGATGTTGGTCTCGCTTGTGCTCGGGCTTCCGACCTTGGCGCCGGTCTTCTTTCGGTCGCTACAGATGCAGGACATGTATCTCGCGGGCGGAATCGTTTTTGTACTCACGTTCCTGACACTGATTGGAACGCTGGTATCCGACATCTTGCTCGGCTGGATCGACCCTCGGATCCGCTTCTCATCGATGTAGGGGGATTGTCATGTCATTCAGGTCGATTTGGCGTAAGCTTGACAATGCTTTCTATGCGCTAACAGAACGACGGCGGACCAAGCGTCAGGAGAAGCTCATAGAAAAGAAAAGTGGACAGCTCGAGTTTGCGTCGCAATGGCAGTTGATCCGGTGGAAGTTTGCGCGGCATAAGCTGGCGATGTTTGCGCTCGGCGTGATGACGATGCTGTTCCTGATGGCGATATTCGCGGAGTTCGTCGCGCCGTACAACCCACGGGCTTTTCGCGAGGACTTCGCCACGGCTCCTCCGCAGCGCCCGCGTTTGTACTGTCCCGAGGAGGGGCGATGGTATGCGCGTCCTTTTGTGTACCCGATTGTTCGTGATTTCGACGAAGACACCTGGGCCGTGACCTTTGAAGAGGATCGGTCCGAAAAGCTGTTCATTCGCTTGTTTGTCCGCGGGTCGACCTATCGGCTGATGAACATAGCGTTCCTCGAGAGCGATCTGCGTCTATTCGGAGTCGAAGACGGTGTGATTTCGCTCATGGGTAACGATACGCGAGGACGCGATCTTTTCTCGCGTATTGTATTCGGTGCACGTATTTCGCTGAGCGTTGGATTGCTTGGAATCGCGATTAGTTTTGTCATTGGAATAATCATGGGTGGAATCTCGGGTTACTTCGGCGGGACCGTAGATGTTGTGATCCAGCGTATCATCGAAGCGATCAAGGCGATACCGACGATCCCGCTCTGGATGGCGCTTAGTGTTGCGCTACCGATCCATTGGCCGTTGCTTCGGGTGTACTTCTTCGTGGTGCTCATTCTCTCGATTATCGGGTGGACCGGCGTGGCTCGGGTGGTACGCGGCAAGTTCCTGTCGTTAAGAACGGAGGACTTCGTCAAAGCGGCGGAGCTCGACGGCGCGTCTAACTGGCGTCTGATCTGGCGCTATATGTTGCCGTCGTTTTACAGCTACGTTATCGCAAGACTGACGTTGGAGGTCCCATCGATGATACTGGGGGAGACGGCACTGAGTTTCCTGGGCCTGGGTTTGCAGCCCCCGGCGATCAGTTGGGGTGTGTTGCTGCAGGACGCCCAGCACGTTCGGGTAATGGCTAATGCCCCCTGGTTGCTCATCCCAGGTGTGTTTGTGTTTGTGGCTATTCTGACGTTTAACTTCGTGGGAGACGGACTCAGAGATGCTGCGGATCCGTACTCGAATGTATGAGGCATGTCCCAAACGCGGTGAGGTCGGTTAATCGATGACAGACAACGGCAACGTACTCACGGTGCGAAATCTAAAGACGCACTTCTTTTCGCGCGAAGGCACATTGAAGGCCATCGACGGTGTTGACTTCGAGCTCAAACCGGGCGAAGTGCTTGGCATCGCCGGCGAGAGCGGTTGCGGGAAGAGCGTGACCGCTCAGTCGATTCTGCGCATCCTACCAAAGCACGGGCGAACTGTTGACGGCGAGGTGCTGTTGAGTCGCAACGGCGCTGCGGTCGACTTGTTGACTCTGGACGAGGAAGGGCCTGAAATCCGCCGCATCCGCGGCAAAGAAATCGCCATGATCTTTCAGGAACCGATGACCTCGTTCAGTCCAGTACATACCATCGGGAATCAGATTATCGAGAGCATTCGCTTGCACAACCGCGGCTTGAGCAAACGCGAGGCGCGGGCTCGTGCTATTGATATGCTACATCGGGTGGGTATGCCTAACCCCGCGAGCACGATCGACGAGTACCCTTTTAATCTTAGTGGTGGCATGCGACAGCGGGCGATGATCGCTATGGCGCTGTCGTGCGGGCCCCGAGTGTTAATTGCCGACGAGCCGACAACCGCCGTCGATGTCACAATCCAGGCCCAGGTCTTGGAGTTGCTCAAGGAGTTGCAGGGGCAGCTCGGCATGGCAGTGATCATGATCACCCACGACCTCGGGGTTATCGCGGAGCTTGCCGATCGCGTACTGATCATGTACTTGGGAAAGGGCGTTGAGTTCGGCACCGTCGAGCAGATCTTCCACAATCCGCTTCATCCGTATACGCGCGGCTTGCTGGCCTCTATCCCGAAGTTGACCCGCGGACGCGAGGTTATCGAACCAATCCAAGGCACGGTCCCGAGTCCGTATGATCCGCTGACCGGTTGCCCGTTCAATCCGCGATGCGCGCACCGTATGGCAGGAGTCTGTGACCTTGAGATGCCGGAAGTTGTCGAGGTCGAGGAGGGTCATCGAGTTGCATGTCATCTGTATCCCAAGGACGCGCAGACATGAAAGACAATGAGCATACGGCCCGACCCATTGTCGAGGTCCGCGGATTGCGAAAGTATTTCGAGTCTACGCGCGGACTGCTGCGCAAGACCGTCGGGACGGTGAAGGCCGTGGACGACGTAAGCTTCACGATCAACGAAGGCGAAACCCTGGCCCTGGTCGGCGAAAGCGGTTGCGGCAAGACGACGACCGGGCGCTGCATGATTCGCGCCGTTGAGCCGACCGACGGGAAGATTCTTTACTCGCTAGACAACGGCAATCCGGTGGACATCACCTCACTCAGCAAAGAGGCGGTACGCCGGTTACGCCGCAAGATCCGGTTGGTTTTTCAGGATCCGTATTCTTCGCTGAATCCGCGGATGACCGTTTTCCAGATTATTGCCGAACCATTGATCATCAACAAGCTGATCAAGGGAACCGGTGCGGCTCGGGATCGGGTGGCCGAGCTGCTCCGCATGGTGCGGCTCGATCCGTCTCTGATGGACCGGTATCCCCACGCGTTTAGCGGAGGGCAGCGCCAACGAATCGCGATTGCTCGTGCGCTGGCTCCTAATCCACGGTTTCTAATCGCCGACGAGCCGGTCTCGGCACTGGACGTTTCAGTTCAGGCGCAGGTTCTCAATCTCCTAAAGGAGCTTCAACACAAACTCGAAGGGCTGACCTATTTGTTTGTGGCGCACAACTTGTCGGTTGTCAAGTATCAAAGCGACCGCATCGCAATTATGTATGTCGGCAAGATCGTGGAGCTCGCTGAGACCGAGCAGCTGTTCACCCAGCCCTTGCATCCCTACACCGAAGCGCTTATTGCCGCGGCGCCCGAGCCGGATCCCCGTGTAGCTCGCACCAAGAAGCGCGTTGTACTCGCCGGGGATGTGGCCAATCCAGCCGACCCACCGTCAGGGTGCTACTTCCATCCACGATGTCCGTACGCACGCGAGATCTGCCGGACCACCGAACCGGAGCTGCGGAATCTCGGTACTCCCGAACAACCTCGCTCTGTGGCTTGCCATTTCGCGCATGAGCTCTCGTTACAGGGCATTCAATAGGCATTTGTCGCACCCAGCACGGAGGAACACCATGAGCACAACCGAAAGACCGAACATACTCTGGGTTTGCACCGATCAGCAGCGGTTCGACACGGTAGCGGCCCTGGGTAATCCCGCTGTGCGCACTCCGAACCTGGACCGATTAGTGGCACAAGGCACGGCTTTTTCGCACGCCTACTGTCAGAATCCTATTTGCACTCCAAGCCGAGCGAGCTTCATGACCGGTCGGTATCCTTCCGCCGTAGGCGTAACCACGAACGGCAACGACTTCTTCCCTTCCCGGGAGGAGGACACATTGGTAAGCCGCTTGCTCGCCGAAGCCGGTTACGACTGCGGGTTAGTCGGGAAGCTACATATTGCAGGCTGTTCGGAACGGGCTGAGCCACGGGTGAACGACGGCTTTCGAGTATTCGATTGGAGTCACTCACCCCGACCATTGTGGGATCAGCGCGACCACGCGTACGCACGGTGGCTTGCCGACAAGGGGTTAGATCCGGCAGAGGTGTTGCGCCTGCGGGACACCCGCAAGGATCGAGCGATCGTGCCCACCGCCGAGCAAGACAACGTTCCTCCCGAGCATCATCATCTCACGTGGGCCGCCGAACGGGCCGAACAGTTTGTGCGCAGCGCGCGTTCTCCGTGGCTGCTGTGCATGAACATCTTCGAACCGCACCCACCGTTCAATCCACCGTATGAGTATTTCAAGCGATACAGGCCGGACGACCTCCCGGGGCCGCTGTTCCGCGAGTCGGATTTGCAACATCAGCTCCGGCTGGAGAAGCATGGTGTGGAGTTCCAGACCAGTCCGCGTAACCCAGCTGAGTTCGGGGGGCGTGAGCTTCAGGCTGCGTACTTCGCTCTGGTAGAATTTGTGGATGCGCAAGTGGGTCGGGTTCTGAGATCGCTTGAAGACACCGGACAGTTTGAGAATACATTGATCGTGTTCATGAGCGATCACGGGGAAATGCTGGGTGACCACGGTTTGGTTCAAAAGGGTTGTCGATTCTACGACAGCCTCGTGAGGGTGCCTCTCGTCGTCGCTTGGCCGGGAAGGGTGGCGGAGAATCGGCAGCTCGATGCCCTGGTGGAGCTGACCGATCTGGCCCCTACGTTGCTGGAGCTCGCAGGACTGGCGGTCCCCGAACGCATGCAGGGCCGATCCTTCGCACCATTGCTGGACGGCTCGGAACCGGGCGGCGCAGTGCACAGAGAGGCTGTGCGTTGCGAATACCTCGCATCACTCGGGCCCGAAAGCCATAGTCGCGCCACGATGTATCGGGACCGACAGTGGAAGCTCGTGCAGTACCACACCTCCGGAATCGGTGAGCTCTACAACATGAATGACGACCCGGGTGAGTTCGTGGATTTGTGGGATGATCCGGCGTGCCGAGAAATACGCGACGCACTGATTCGCCGCAGCTTCGACGCTTTCATGTCCACTGTCGATACAGGAGTTAGTCCCACGAGGCCATATTAGCACTACACCTTCATTCCAACATAGAGCATCGCAGGAAGGGAGACACAATGATTAAGAACTTGAGTTACAAGGGCAAACTGATTCACGAATGCAGCCTCGGAGGCGAGACGCGGGCGGAAGGGCTCTTTCCGGGACATATTAACGGTATGCAGGCGAGCCCGAATCGCTTCCTGGTGCTGTATACGACGCGGGGATGGCGAGGCTCGGACGACAATGTTTCGGTTATCTGTCAGATCCGCGACGGGGCTTATGACGGGCCTTTGCTTCGAGAGGTCTGTCTGGCCAAGTCGATCAATGATTGGGCCCCGTTCGACGATGGGAAGAAGTACGTCCGAGCACACTTGCATCCTCTGGTCTTCGGCGTCCCGAGCGGAGCGCTAATGGACGGTGAAGTACCGGCGCATGCCGGTTTGTTCGTCTTCATGTGGCATCGTGAGATCCGCGAGATCGACCCAAAGACGGGATTCATGCTGCACTACAAGAAATCGGTACAGAAGCTACTGGACGTCTCGATCACCGAGTGGATCCAGGTACGCCTGAACGAAAGCGAAGATGACTTTGAAATCGTTCAACCGACGATGGCGCTGCGGCAGAAGTACCACGAGCACGGATACACGTTCTGCGACTTAGAGACGCGCCGGATGGTATTGACGATGAATCCGCCCGTTCCTTTCAATGAAGTGGCAACCGAGTGGATCGGCTCATCGTCTTATGAAGACATAGCCGGCACGAGCCGAGTTGCGACCTTCAGAATGACCTTCAACCCGGCGGCGGGGCTCTACGAATGGACCGATTGCGGACCACTTTCGGTCGCCGGCTTATTCGAGTCCGCCGTAGTCGGCTCGCCGGACGGTTGGACATTCATGGCGCGTGTCAAGTCGAGCATGGCCGCGCCTAAAGGCGGGCCGGTTGCCTGGATGAGTCTCGACGACCCGTTCGGCTCGATTCCTGAGCCCACCTACACTGATCCCATCAGCGCCGCGCCTATCACAGCCTTCAGGTGTGCCGATGGAGTAGTGCGGGTGTTCTCAAACGAGCCTCATTTGACACCTTATCCACACGAACGCAACCCGTTATACATGTGGGATGTAGACACTAGCGGAAGCTTTCGTGCCTCAAACTGCCGAACCGTTTTTGACAGCGTAGAACGCGGAATCCCGATTCGAGATGTGAGCTTGCCGGTGGTGGATCAGGCGAAGGTGCTTCCCCATTGCGGCGGCAACCGCCAGATCATCGCTCATCGCGTTCGACCCAAGTCGCTGAACTCTCCATTCAAGACCGGTGTTGTTATAAATGATGAAGAGCGCGAGGTCTCAGGCATTTACTACGCCGAGATTGAGTACGACCGTGATTACCCTGCTGCCTGGCGGTTCGCATGACACATAAATCAGAACTTTTCCAGCCGGCTGTGTAACCTGCCTGCGGGAGACCAGCTAGCCCCCCGAAACCAGTCGCGCGAATAAGTAATCTACACAAAAAAACCCCGATCCGAAACTATGCGGATCGGGGCGCTTGTACTTTAGTGGCCACCGGCCGAAACTCTAGCACCACCTGCAGCGGGCGGGGCCGGTGTCTTCAGGATCAGGAGCGTGCTCAGCGATCGAGATACCACTGCGACGGCACGCCGTAGTAATTCTCACGCGGAGGTGGTTCCGTTACGTTCCGGACGCGGTTGTGGAAGTAGAACCAGTTAGACTGCGCGTGATCAGCAGGTCGATTGAGCGCCGTCAGCCAGTACATGTGCTCGGCATGCCAATCGAACATCTCACGTTCGGCCGCTTGACGATCCGCGCGGGTTGGTGCCGCCAAGCCTTCGGCCTGGAGCTCCATTAGACGCAGCATGTTACTGCGATGCGGTTCGGGCGGTTCAACTCCCAGCTCGCCACCGGTAATCGCCCAAAGGCCCCATTGCGGCTCGGCCTTCCAGCCGTCGTCGCGAGGCGCGAGATCGCGGAACACCGGGATATCGGGGTAGCGAGCGCCTCCCAACCCCCACTGATCCATGGCGATATCGTGTTGGCGCGATTCCGTGAGCTCTCCCCAAGTTCCGCCGCCGACCGGGCGAATCGTAATATCGACACCGATCTCAGCCCAGTCTTCTTTGATCATTTCCGCAATCGGTACAAAATTCGGATCCCGGGGGCGTACCAGGAATGTGAAGCGCAGTTCCTCCCCGCCGTCGGTGACCCGGCGCGTTCGGGCGGAATTCCATTCGAGACCAAGACCGTCGAGAAGCTCGTTTGCCGCGTCGAGGTCGTAGTTCATTCCTTCCGCGAAGATTGCTCGCTCGCCGTTGAACGGAGAGCCCGCCGGAGGCGCGTATCCCTGCCGTTCGTGGTAAGTTCCTTCCATGAACAGCCGGTTCATCGCCGGATTGTTCATCGCCGTCGAAAGGGCCAAACGGAAATCGCGCTCTAGGAACAGGTCACGGAACTCGGTATTCTGGTGCGAGAAGTTAAAGAAAATCGCCCCATACGCTTGCGTTCCGCGTTCGACCATCGGCAGAATGCGATAGCCACCGTCCTGCTCGTGTTGCCTCAAAACAGCGTAGTTTGCAACGCCGCCGAGCTGTTCAGCATCATGGAAGTCCGCCTCGCCGGCCATCGCTCGGAGGACCATTGCCTCAATGCTGTCACCGATATTGTAGCGCGCGCCGGTGTCTACGTAGGGCAGCTGGTTGCCCGCCACGTCGACCTTCCAGTAGTATGGGTTACGGACAAAACGCTGTACTGCATCGTCGATACGGCCGGACTCGAGCTTCCAGGCGTTAATCACAGGAAGATCCGGGTTCTCCATCTTCTCCGCCTTCGCCTCGAACATGTCGACCCAGGATGCGTATCCGCCTTCGTCCACCAGCCGGTCGATCTCGGAGCGCGAGACGTATTCCGAGTGGAACTGGCTGAGGTAGTGCTTGGGATAGTACGGCCGCCATCCCCACGCCAGGCGTTCTACGAAACTGGCATTCGGCATATGCTCGAAAACGGCCCGGAAGGTGTAGTCATCAACCTTTTCGAAGTATCCCATTTCTCCGGCAATACGCATATCGCGGATACCGGCGGGGTTGAGATCCGTGTTCCAGGCGTAGTCTTCCGAGTAGAAAACGAAATCGTCTGCGGTGAACGGATGACCGTCGCTCCACTTCATTCCTTCGCGGAGATAGAATTCGATCACGTGCCCGTCGTCCTGCACTTCCCAGTCGCGGATTATGTTGGGGACAACCTCCTGCAACGTGGCATCAAAGGTGAGCGGCATTTCGCGAAAAGCATCTTCCCAGTTATCTTCTTCACCGAGGTGCGGATCCTGAAACTCGCCGCCGAATGTCCCGACCCTATCGGTCGGGGCGACCACGAGCGGCTGGGCCGGTACGCGCTCTTCCACAGGTGGCAGCTCTCCTCGCTGAACCAGCTCCTGCAGCATCGGTGATTCCGAGAACTCGGTTATCGCCTCACCTCCCTGTTGCACGTACGCGTCGATATCGGCGTACAGCGTGACAACACCTGATCCTCTCCACGCGGCGGGGTCATCGAGGACTGTAGGCGCCTCTTCCGGCTCAGGCTCCTCAGGCGCGCCCCGGGCGAATGCCAGCGTCGCGGCGAGCAGGATGACCACCGCACATATGGTTAGCCGTGTGATTTTTTTCATAAACCCTCCTCCTTGATTTGTCCTACCGTATCCGGCATTTGATTTCAATTCGGCCCAGCAAGGGTCAGCATTACGTCATCGGCACCTCCTCGAACTACAACTTACAACCCCAATACGCGACCGCGAAGGTCGTTCATATGTCGTATGTCGTACCTATTATGAGCCCTGATCGAAACTCGTGTCAAGCAAAGTTTTGCTCTCTGCAGGCTTTCGATCGAGAAAGGAGGGAACGCGGCCGGCGGCACAAAATGCGGGGCTGAATCTGTACTAAAGTCGCAAGAGAGTTAGCGATGGAACCCACGATAGGCGTCATGCTGCGAGTGACCGTCCGGTTCGACGGCTTCCTACTTATAATCCGCACTCCGGAAGGTACCGGCGGGCCGCATCGCAAAGCGTGTGATACAGCTCGTCGGGAACTGCGCAGTACGGAGCGCGCATCTCGCGGGTGATTCCGGGTACGCCGCCGAGCGCGGCCAAGGCTTTGTCAAGCATGTACCCTGCCTCTCGAATTGGCACGGCACCGTGTTGGTAGAAGGCGTTGATGCGTCGCTGCAACGCGAAGGCGTCATCCCATCGTCGGTTGGTCACTGCATGGTACAGCTCCAGAATCGCGGCCGGGCAGAGGCACGCGAGGTTCGAGAACGAACCGGCCGCCCCCAATCCGCCCCACAGCGACAGCACCTGATCGTGTACGAAGTGAGAGCAGTCGGGACTTTGGACAAACAGACTGTTCATGGCTACGGCATTGAACCCGAGAGACTTCGTTGCCGCGATCGCCGGACATGAACGCCGAATTCGCTGTAACACCTCGCCTGTCAGCTCGTACTGCCCCCGGCTGCCGGCGTACACAACGATCGGGAGATCGCCGGCGACAAGCGCCACCGCCGACCAAAACTTCTCCTCGGCCGGCCGGTTCAACGGAAGCCAGTACGGCGGCGAAAGATGAACGTTGTCGAACTTGAGAGCGCGTGCTCTCTCGATCCGCCGTACAATCCCGGCTTGATTCGTCCAGGTGCACCCGATGCCGGCGGGGAGGTTGGCCTCCAGGGTTACCGCCCGGAAGTGGGTAGCGAGTGCTTCCCATTCGTCGAATTCCAGGGTGTAAAACTCGCTGGCGGTGTCAGCTGTATAGACACCATGCACACCCTTTTCGGCGAAGTACTCGACCGCAGCCGAGACCGCATCAAGCCGCACGCGGCCGTCAGGACCGGTTTCGAGTAGGATCGGCGGCCAAATGCCTTTCAGTATGTTGGTTTCGCGAACATGGTTCATCTTAACGCTCCGGTTTACTCCAGCTGCTTCCAACGCTCTACGAAGCTTTCGATCTGTCGCCGAACAAGCCGGTCAAACCGGCTCGCAACGTGTGGTGATATTAACGCATTGGGGAGGTGCCAGAGCGGTGACGCTCCCGGTAAAGGCTCAGAGGTGAACACATCCAACGCTGCTCCGCGCAGGCTGCGTCTCTCTAGGGCGGTTGTCAGTGCGCGTTCGTCTATCGTGCTTCCGCGGCCGACATTGACGAGATACGCGGTTTCGCGCATTGCCTGCAAAATACGTCCGTTGATCAGGCCTGCGGTTTCCTTGAGCTCCGGCAGCAATACGAACACCACGTCGGCTTCCGCGATGGTATGCTCGAGCTGCGACAGAGCGAGAAATCGGTTCACACGGTCGTCGTTCCCATGGACGCGTCGCCGGTATACCGACACCCGCATCCCGAACGCCTCCAACTTGCCGATGAGGTTTCGAGCGATGGCTCCGTATCCCAGGACATGCGCGGTCTTGCCGGCGATGGTCGTGCGCGGGAAGACCTCTGAGTCCGCCGGATCCCATCGGTGCTGTGCCTGCGCCGAAAGCAACACAGGAACGGAGCGAGTCATAGCGAGAAGCAGCGCCAATGCATGCTCAGCAACCGCATCGTCAACTATGCCTTTCGTGTTCGTTATCTCGAGGTCGCGACACTGCGCGCGCACGCTGTCGTAGGCTTCAAGACCGACGTTCGGCGAATGGAGCCAGCGAATACGGGGGTACTCGGTCAAGCACGCGGGGGGTTTTACATTCCCAAGCACCGCCTCGGCCCAGTTCAAGTCGTCCGGGCTCGGCTTCGCGGCCCCGAGAAATCGAACCGCTACCTCCGGAAGGCGCTCTCGCAGATAGCGACGATCCTCATCGGTAGTGGTAAGCGTCACAAGCAACCGTGACAGTGTCAAAAGTCACGCTCCTCGTCCTGTTGCAAAGGATAAGCGCTCAGCAACTGGTCATCTATGCTCACCCCGAGGCCGGGTGCTTCAGGCGGGTGCAGCATCCCGTCTCGAAAGTCCCACATATTCCGCAATGGCAGTTCGGCGAGTGGGTGATGCGACATCGGCCACTCCATCACCGTAACCCCCTCACAGCTGCACGCTGCATGTATGTTCTGGGCGAGCCCAACTCCGGCTGACCAGGCGTGAATCGCGACAGGAACACTCCGCCGGGCCGCTTGCTGAATAACTTTGGTGCAGCTCGCCGGCCCACCGCAGACCGCCGCGTCCGGTTGAGCCACTCCGTAAGCGCCCGCTTCCAGAAACGGTGTAAACTCCTCGGGGCAGGAGAATGATTCGCCACCTGCAGGAGGTATAAGCCCCAGCTCACGGATACGGCGATAGCCGATCACATCGTACGTCATTGCCGGCTCTTCCAGGAATCCCACGTCAAGGTCCGACAAGGCGCGGGAAAACGCTTCGACTCGTGCAATATCCCACTGCGAGGTCTTCTGCGGTACCGCGATATCAACGAAGAGCTTCCCGGACTCGCCGAGCGCGGCGCGCGCGGCCTCAACTCTCCTTCGGTCGGTTTCTAGATCGGGCTCACAGGCATCGCGCCGGCCGCCGCAGCGAATCTTATAGGCGTGAAAGCCCAAAGCGGTGCACTCGCGTACTTCGTTAAACACCTCGTCCGGAGACAGATGGCTTTCTCCGGCGCTCGCGTACAGGAGCACCGGTCGCGGTGCCCCGTCGCCCAGCAGACGCCAGAGCGGCTGACCCGCTACCTTGCCGGCGATATCCCAAAGGGCGGCTTCGATCGCGCTGGTACACTGCGCTCCGATACCGCGCATAGCCCAGTAACGGTTTCGGAAACGCATCTCGCTCAGTACCGTGTCGGGCTTGCGAGGGTCGCGCCCGACGATACTGCGTGCAAGCCTCTTAATCGCCGCCAACGTCACCTCTGTGGCGTAGCAACCGCAGTATGCTTCGCCCCACCCGTGAACGCCTTCGTCGGTATCGATTCGTGTCCAGACGCAGTTTCTCATGCCGTTGGCGGAGTAGTCCGCATGCGTATGCGGTCGGATATACTCGGAGGTAAGCCCGACAGACGTCACGGCGGTTACCTTCATCGAAGTATCACCCGCTGAGCTCGCTTACCCGCCGAAAAATCGTTGAGATGAGCTGCGGCTCCGGCTCCAGCCCTGGAACACGGAAAACCGGCTCGATCCCTAGGCGCTTGCAAGCGGCCGACTTGGTTGCTGACAGCGGAGAGACGCCCGCTGAACGCAGCGCATGTGATAACCCATTTATCAGCCTTTGATAGCGATCGACCTCGTCCCATGCATGCTTGGTCGCTGCCTGATACAGCTCGAGATAAGGCTCGATCCAGACATTCCCCAGTCCTGTAATCAATGCGGGAGCGCCGATCATAAGCGCGGGGCCGTCAAGCAGGTCTTTGCCTTGTATCCAGGCAAACTCCGCTCGATCGCAGTTCAACACTCCCTGACTGAACAAGGCGAAATCGCCTGAGCTCTCCTTTACTCCCGCGATGCGCGGATGCCGCCCGAGCTGCATTAACGTGTCCAGCGTCAACGGGTTGTGGGTGTTCCCCGGAATGTTGTAGATGATGAGAGGCGCCGGCGCTTCTTCGGCAATAGCCTCAAAATGGGCAATGAGCGCGGTCTGATCCATCGGGTAGTACAAGGGAGTGATCGCAGAAACGAAATCCGGCCGGCGACGACCCTGCCTTTGTGCGAACTGCTGCATCGCCCGAAGCACCGACCGCGTATCAGGTTGGAGAAAGGCGACAACCAGCCTGATCTCGTCTCCTGCCGTTGCAGTCGCAACTTGCCAGAGCTCTGCACGTTCCTCGGGCGTGATGTACGGGCCCTCTCCGGCTGTGCCCCCGATGAACAAACCGTGAACACCGGCGTCCAGCAGGTTTCGGAGGTGTCGCTCGAACGCCTGCTCGTCGAGCCTGTCGTCCCGCCGTAATGGAGTGATTACAGCCGGAAGGACTCCGCCGATACCGGCCGCTGTATTGCTCTCATGGGCGGGTCGCTTGTCCCGATGCGAGGAGCCCGTCATAGTCATACCTTCTCTGTTGGAATGGTTGTGGTGATCCGAAAGACACGAAATTCGGCCGGTCCGGGCGTCGCAGAGCGCTCCGGAAGATCTTGGTGCGGCTCGAGCGGCGTGTCCACAGTAGGCGTACGATGCAAGGGCTTGGTTCGCAGGACTACGCGTGACAGCGTCTTAACCGAAGCAATAAAATACCAACGCGGCTGTGACCAGTCCTCTCCGTTATAGACCTGTCCCGAGCCGGTAAGACGGTCGTCAATGGACAGTCGAAAGCAGTTCCGCCCGGCATCGGCGACCAGTGTAATCCGCACCGGCTGTTCGCGATGGTACGGCGCCACTGCCGTCAGTCCTCTCGAGTGGTCGATCTTTACCTTTCCGTCTGAATCCCACACAACGCGGACGGGAATGCGACTGCAGGAATCGTGTAGCTCTAGAAAAAGGCGCCCCGCATTCGAACTACCCGCCGCCAGCTCGATGCTCACCCGCACAGCGGTAGATTCCGGAAAGCTTCGCTCCGCCATCGCGTAGTCGTAAGGGTCGTCATCACGGATACAGAGATAATGCACGGGCGAAGACTGTGATTCGGATTCCACGGTGACCGGCGCCAACCGCGGACTGAAGATAGACCATCTTCGTAGCAGCTGCTCATGTCCTTCGGCCGTGAAGTCGTCATCAATGTGGCTTGCAGCCTCGGTCGTTATCGGGACCGAAATCCTGGTGATCCAGATGTCTTCCTTGTTCATTGAGTATGTGACCCAGACATCGCCGTCCGGCGGACTCCCGTTGCCTTCGACGATGCCTCGCACGTAGTTGAGGCCGAAATCCTTGTGACTGCCAGTGTACCTTCGCGGGGAAACGTCGCCGCACACAGTTGCCAAGTCTCTGAACTGAAACCCGTCGTCACTGGTGGTCAGCGCGAGCGGCCAGCGGTGACGATTATTCATGGTCGGGTTATAGATCAGAACATAGCGGCCGTCGGAACTCCTCTGGCCCCAGATCTTGCCCCCGGCAGTCTCAATCGAAGGCACTTCGCCCACTGTGTCCCATGTCTCGCCTCGATCGAGAGTTACTCCGGCACGCGACCATTTCCAGAATCCGACGGTGCGTCCGTCCGGGAGGCTGTAATACGACAACGCTTTGTACAGTCCTTTGAGCGTAATCCGATCGTCGGACGGCCCGTGTTCCTCCAACCATTGCTGCACGGCAAGCTGGTCGTCGAGCAAAGCTTCGCACGCTTGGATGAACTCGAGATCGTCGCTTTGACGATACCAGGGCAACCAGACGTTGCGCTCACTCCATCCGGCTTGCGTGTTGAGATGAATGAAGTACACCGGCCCCCATGTGTCATCGGGAAAGATTTCCCTCACAACGCGGCCGATTCCGCGTGTGTCGAACGGCGGAAGCTCGGCAAGCGGAGAGATTCCATAGAATCCGAGTGTCAGCAAGCGGCCGTTGGGAGCTACGTAAAACCCCATTCGTTGATGCATCACGGCCTGAGTGTCGTTCTTTGTAAGCTCCGGATCGACCCCAGGATACTCGCCGGCTGCGATGTGATGTGGCTCGAAGAGAACCCGAGCCGGCTTCCACGTGCGACCGTCCGTTGAGACTGTGAGCAAGGTACGACCCGGCGGAATATGCTCGCCGACGGGATTGCTCAGATACTGGAGGTAGAACCGGTCATTCCAGTAAGCCAGCATTGGAGCATGGTTGTAAGTCCAGTTCTCGACGCCGTCGCTGTTTCGTTGGGCACGCATTACCTGGTAGCTGTGCACGCCCTGAACCTTTGGAAGGTCGCCGTGGTGCAGCTCAATGTTTGCTTGCCTGCGACTGTGCACCGCCGGCAGAGTTAGGCCTGTATGGTGTTCGACTCCGGGAGACTGCATGCGTGCTCCTCTCGTTTCACTGAGGGGTATACTGATTCGGCAATTGCTGTTGCTCGAGCAAGAACCGGTAGTCTTGGTGTACCCGTGCCTTCGAGATTCGCTTCGGCCCCGCCATCAGTGAGAGATGGTAGAGCGTTCCTCCCGGCGCACAAACGACCGGATGATATCCGCCGGCCATGTAGAGCACGTCATTCGGTTGTAGGCTGAACGCCTGGTCGAGCATGTTGTCGTCGTCGAACTGCCATGTCAGACCGAAACCTTGTGGTCGTGAGAACCGGAAAAAGTAAACTTCTTCATAGGGGGCCTCTTCGTTCTCTATGTCGAATTGATGCCGGTGCGGTGGTATGGTCGACCAGTTTCCCGACGGTGTACAAGTCTCTCCGGCAAGCAACATGTTGCCCGCGGTGTTGGTCGACCAGCATATCATTCGTACCGTGCGCGTCCAGTTGTCGGCTCCACGTTCAACTGTTGAGACCATATCGGGCGTGACGTAGCTGTTAGGGTACGCCTGTTGCGCCGGAGCGCTTCCTATGCCGATCAATGACGGTTGAGAACCTCGGAAGACGAGCCGATTCTCACGTGTTGCGAAGTATGCGTAAGGACCGTGTTCGAACGGATTCTCCCTGGGGCCAAGCGTGTAGCGCCCTTCGCCCGCAACCTCGATCTCACACTGTCCGTGTATCAGAACGGCGGCGAACTCTCTTTCGCCGGTATCCAGCGTTACTTCCTGACCACTGGTGAGGCTGAGCGTTGAGAACTGAAGATGCTGCAACTGATCAGTAATTAGGGGGTTGATCCCTGGCTTAATCCGCTCTCGGATACGCCCGCATGCCGGTATCACAGCTGCTCCTCCTTTCGTTAATGCAGATCCTGACAGCGTCAATTATGATCTAGTTTCTTCGGCAGCGCGGTCCCGCTCGTCATGCAAGACCACACTGCGCCATGCCGATTCCATGGTGTCGATACAATAATGCATCATCTCGTACGAGTTCCCCTCGCTGTTGAAGACTTCGCACATCACGACGGGTCGTCTTCTCGCGCCGAAATATGTCAGTGCTGATTGGTGTTTCATGATCGCCGAAATCTCGGCGAGATCCAGAACGCCCGGCGGGCCGAATGGTATGTGATTGTCCCCGTACAACGGGTGTTCTCGATCGGTGACACAGTTGCAATAGTGGAAATCCGCCGTATACTCCAACGCCATCTGTAACGCTTCAACGGGGTCTTCGTTGTTGAGGATGATATGCGCTGTATCAAGTGAAATGAACAATGGCAAGTCGTCGTCGGCCAGCTCGGCGCAGATCGCGACCGCTTCACGGGTGTGCCCGAGAGCTCTGTTCTTGTGCGACGCCACATCAAGTGGCTCGAGCAGAATGTTCAACGCGGGGGGCTCCAGCGCAGCCTTCACCAGCTCGCGCATGGAGTCCGCGAGAGCAACCAGAGCGTGTCGACGGTCGGATTCGCTGCCGGGGCAAGAACCGCTTATCAAGCTTACCGAATCGGCGCCGGCTTCCCGTGCGTGATCTAGGTGCGGAATAATTGCACGCAACGATTCGCGTCGATGAGTGTTGTCGATCGCCGAGAGGTCAATGCCGTTCTCGTTCAGAACGCGTGTGAGACAGTAGGTGTAACGGAAGTCGTTTCCCTGCAACAGACGCGCCATCTCCCTGCGTTCAGCGGGAAACGGGATCTCGACGGTCTGAAATGCGGCGAATCGTCCGCTTTCAACTGCGGTCTGCATTGCTCTCAAAGTCTCACCTTCCGACTCCCGCGACTGCGGCCAGACCTGTGAAAGCATGAGTCCCGGGCGCGCGATCTCATGTAATTCGCTCACTCCTGTCTCCTCCCACGGTAGAGTGGAGCAATTATACAACATATGTCACTACTTTGCAAACCAAGATACTATACTCTGCGTACGATTCCATCAACGACAAGGTGCGGAAGCGATAGAAATCTTAGATTTATTGACATATGACTTATGTTACGGTACAGTCTAAACTCAACTAATCACAGTTGTGCCCCATTTTGCAAAGGAGCGTACTGATGGATACAAACCAGGCTGTAGCACAGATTCTGCGGCGGGAGAACGTAGAATGGATATCGTGTTTCCCATCTAACGATCTGATCGAGGCGTGTGCCGAAGAGGGGATTAGAACCGTGATGTTCCGCCACGAGCGCGGCGCCGTCATGGCAGCGGACGGTTACAGTCGCTTGAGCAACAGAAGACGATTCGGTGTGGCGGTAACCCAGGGTGGCCCCGGTGCCGAGAACTCTATGGGAGGCATCGCTCAGGCTTTCAGTGATAATATCCCGATCCTTTATTTCGCCGAAGGGCCGCGTCTCTGGATGCACTCGGTGCGGCCGAATTTCTCACCGGCTCGAACCTACCAGTCTGTTGCGAAGTACACGGAGATCATCTATCGGCCTGACATGGTCGGTGACGTGATGCGCCGAGCGTTTCACGCGCTGCGCAACGGTAGACCGGGCCCCGTCGTCATCGAGATACCGTCTGATGTTGGGCGAACCGAGATGCCGCACGGTGAGCTCACCTATCATTCGCCGGCTAGAATGCCGCAGGTGCCGTCGCACGACGCGGTGCGGAGTGCGGTCAAGGCATTATTGAGCGCTCGGCGCCCCGTGATATGGTCGGGGATGGGCGTCCTCCTGGCCGATGCAACTGACGAGTTGCGCCAATTGGCTGAAACTACCGGCATACCGGTGTACTGTACGTTGCCGGGCAAGTCGTCGTTCGACGAGCGTCATCCGTTAGCCCTCGGATCCGGAAGCGCGGCCACAACTCAACAGGCGCGTACCTGGCTGCAGGACGCCGACGTTGTGTTTGCGGTCGGCTCGAGTCTTACCCGCAACACGTACGCGCAGCCGATACCGGACGGGAAGTTGATCATTCACAACGTAGAGAGCATTGAGGATATCAACAAGGACTATGGGGCAGTCATCGGTCTTCCCGGCGATGCCAAGCTCACACTGCAGGCGATAATCAGGGAGCTCTCGGAGGCAGGCGGGTGCCATCAATCCAGTTCCTCGATTCCTGAAGAGATAGCCAAGCTGAAACGCGATTGGCTGGCCGAATGGCAACCCTTGCTCGACTCAGACGAGGTCCCGATCAACACATATCGGATCGTTGCCGAACTCGAGCGCACTCTCGATCACGATACCAGCATAGTTACCCACGACGCCGGGGCTCCCCGGGACATGCTGCTGCCGTTCTATACGGCAACCGTACCACACAGCTACATCGGCTGGGGTAAGACTACGCATTTGGGATACGGCATTCCGCTGATGATCGGGGCGAAGATGGCGATGCCGGAACGTTTCTGCGTCAACTTCATGGGAGACGGCGCATTCGGGATGTCGGGGATGGACATCGAGACCTCGGTTAGAGCCGGCGCACCGATCACAACGATCGTGATAAACAACGGTGCTATGGCGACGTATCCGGACGGATACCCCGCGGCGCGCGATCGGTTCGGAGCTACCCTGATGTCCGGAGACTATGCCAAGATTGCCGAAGGACTGGGTGCGACCGGAATTCGCATCACCGAGCCGGCGGAGATCGCACCCGCATTGGAGCGGGCGCGCCGGTTGAACGCGGAAGGAAAGACGGTACTCCTGGACATTCATACCGGATTCGAAGGTCGCAAATCGACCTTCGGATAGTAGTTCCGATAATGGTCACGATAGCGAGGAACCAGTGTGCAGCTTTGGTTTCAGAGTCTAGTCCTCGGGCTCGGTGTGGCGCTGCTCGTCGCTGGGGCAGCAGCTCTCGTAGAGGGAGCCGTCGCGTTGGCGCGGCGGGCTCGCGTGTCCGAGATCGTAATCGGAATGACACTCGTCTCGTTGGGGACCACCGCGCCGGAGTTGGCGGTGAACCTTTCGGCGGCGTTCACCTCGGTCGGCGAACTGGTGCTTGGGAACGTGGTCGGGAGCAATATATTCAACACGCTTGCGGTTATCGGCTGCGCGGCCCTGGTGCGACCGCTCGTCATTAGTCCTCGTACGACGCGGTTCGAGCTTCCCTTCGGGGTCTTTGCCGCGGTGGGAATGATCGTGTTGATTCACACGGGACTACCTCCGGTAAGCAGACCCGGTTCGCTTTCGAGACTCGATGGTTCCATACTTCTGGGAATCGGCCTCGTGTTTTGTCTTTATGTGGCCCACACCATGCGTGCCACCCGGGCTGAGCAGTCACATGACGCTGTTAAAGTCGCTTCGCTTTCCCGCTGGGTACAAGGTCCGAGAGTTTCCGTCCTGCTTCTGGTGCTCGGACCGGTGCTCCTCGCTATCGGAGGCCGTATGATTGTCGAGTCGGCCGTGGCAATCGCCGAGCAGTTGGAGATGAGCACGCGTGTGATTGCGTTAAGCATCGTCGCGATCGGAACGTCACTTCCGGAACTGGCCACCTCGTTGGCGGCTGCGGGGCGCGGTAACACCGATATGGCGGTCGGCAACGTAATCGGCGCGAACGTTATGAACATCGTTCTGGTTCTCGGGGTAGCTGTGATGGCCGTGCCGATTGCGAATACCGGACCCGTTCTGTTCGAGCTCGGTGTCAACCTCGGGGCGTCGCTGGCGGTGCTGGCGTTTGTATACCTCGGGCGGGGGCGCAGAATCGTTCGGTCGGAAGGTGCGGTATTGGTAGCCGGATATCTTGCGTACCTTTGGGTGATCCTCCGCGGATAACCACTGAAAACCGGCGCGAAGCTTATGTGCGCGGTTGACCGATCGAAGGCCTCTCTGAGCCGCTTGTGGGGAACTTCTGCGCCCAAACCCGCAACCTTGACAGGGGTATGGCACTCAACTACGATACGCGCGGGAGTAAAGCAAGGATGAACACACCAAAGTCAGTACCGGTAGCCCTCGTCGGGTGCGGCGTGGTTGGAAGCGCAACGGCGCGCTTACTCACCCGCGACCGGGCGTTACTAGAGGCAAAGTGCCGCGTACCGTTGGAGCTGCGCTACATCGTCTCCAAGACCTATAAGCGAGCCAAGGAGTTCGAGCTGGACACCAGCCTGTTCGAACCAGAACTCGATAAGGCCCTGTCCGACCCCGAGGTGCAGATCGTGATCGAGTTGATCGGGGGCATCGATGACGCGCGTGAGGTGATCGAGCGCGCGATCGACGCCGGAAAGCATGTCGTCACCGCCAACAAAGCTCTGCTTGCCCTGCACGGCACCGCGCTGTTCGACCGCGCGCGCAACGCCGGGGTTTCAATCGGATTTGAGGCGAGCTGTGCCGGTGGCATCCCGATCGTGCGGGCGCTCTATGACGGCCTCATCGCCAATCGCATCGACGCAATCTACGCCATCGTAAACGGCACCTGCAACTACATCCTCACGCAGATGACCAGCAAGGGCGAAAGCTACGAACAAGCGCTCAAGGAAGCCCAGGCCGACGGTTTGGCCGAAGCCGATCCAACCCTCGACGTCTCCGGGATGGACTCCGCACACAAAATCGCAATCATGACCTCGCTCGCGTTCGGAGAGGCGATCCCGTTTGATCTCATTCCGGTAGAGGGCATCGAAGGAATCAAGCGCGACGACGTTCGCTTCGCCGCGAAGCTCGGCTACCTGATCAAGTTGCTCGCAATCGCTGAACGGCAGCGCAGCGGCATCACCGTTCGCGTGCGCCCGGCGTTCATCTCGCGCAACCACCCGCTCGCCTGGGTCTCCGGGCCGTTCAACGCCGTCAGCGTCTACGGGCATGTTACCGGGCACACTATGTATTACGGCCGCGGCGCCGGCGGCTCGCCGACCGCCTCGGCGGTTGTTGCCGATATTATCTCGATTGCTTCCGGCGTGCTGCCGCGAGTGTTCGACGAGTTCGGGTACATGCTCGGCGAGAACTCTGTTGTCGCCGATAATCCGGTAGCCGATACGTTGCACCGCTACTACCTGCGCGTAATGGTCCGCGACAGCCCGGGAGCGCTGGCCTCGATGACCTCAATTCTCGAGCATTACGGGATCAGTATCGCGTCGGTATTGCAGGATGAGGTAGCCGACAGCAACGGCGGTGAAGAGGTCTACGTGCCGGTTGTGATCATTCTGCACACCACCGGTGAGCGCGCGGTGCTTGAGGCGGCCTCCGAGATCAACTCGCTGCCGACCACCGGCGAACGCTGTTCGGTGATTACGATCGTCGACGAGTATCCGGAGCCGACGGCCGAGGACTAAAGGAGCGGAAGAACGCTATGAACATTGTGACGTACACGGCAAAGCCGCAACTGCCCGAAGTATTGAAACCGCTTGAAGAGCTCGCTCACAACCTCTGGTTCAGTTGGAATTACGAGGCGGTGAATCTCTTCATCCGCCTGGATAATGACGCCTGGTCGGCCTCGGGACAGAATCCGGTCTGCACCCTGAGCATGATCTCACAGGAGACTCTCGAGCAGTGTGCCGCCGACGATTCCTACGTCGCCTCGCTCAACGCGGTATACGACCGGTTTCGGCGCTACAAGGAAGGCGACACCTGGTATCGCGGCGACATGCAGGACACCATCGCCTATCTTTCGATGGAGTACGGACTCGATGTCAGCCTTCCCATATACTCCGGCGGTCTGGGGGTGCTCTCGGGCGATCATCTCATCACCTCATCGGACCTTGGGCTGCCGCTCGTCGGTGTGGGGCTGTTGTATCGTCAGGGCTATTTCCAGCAGTATCTCAACGCCGACGGCTTTCAGCAGGAATCCTATCCGGAGAACGACTGGTACAACATGCCGGTTACCCGTTGTACCGACGAAGCCGGTGACGACATCAAGATCACGGTGCAGATGGCGGACGCTCAGGTGGTGGCGCGCATCTGGCGCGTGGAGATCGGGCGCAACGCGCTCTATCTGCTCGATACCAACATCGACGACAACATCGAGGAATACCGCCACGTCTCCGCAACGCTGTACGGCGGTAACCGCGAGACGCGCATACGACAGGAGATCCTGCTCGGAATCGGGGGGATCCGCGCCTTGCGCGCGGTCGGCATCAACCCTGCGGTTACGCATATGAACGAGGGCCATTCGGCCTTCCTGGCGATCGAGCGCATCCGCGAGCACGTCCTGCACCACAAGCTGAGCGTGCAGGAAGCGATTCAGGCCGTCTGGCCGACCAATATCTTCACGACCCATACCCCGGTGCCCGCCGGCAACGAACGGTTCTCGGTCGAGCTGATGCAGAAGTACTTCCAAAGCATCGTCCACGGCCTCGATATCTCGTTCGAGAATTTCATGGCCCTCGGCCGCGAGCATCCGGAAGACCAGCGTGAGCACTTCTGCATGACGGTGTTGGCCCTGCGGCTGTCGAGCTACAACAACGCGGTAAGCGAGCTCCACGGTCACGTCTCGCGCCAGATGTGGCACAGCATCTGGAAGGAGCTGCCGCTCAACGAGGTCCCGATCACGCATGTCACCAACGGCGTTCATATCCGCACCTGGTTGTCGCACGACATGGTGGACCTGCTCGACCGCTATTTCGGTCCCCGCTTCTACGACGAACCCACCGACCTCGGAATCTGGGAGCGCATCGACCGTATCTCGGATGAGGAGCTGTGGCGCATACACGAACGCAGAAAATCTCGCCTGGTACAGTTCTCGCGGGACCGTCTGGAAAAGCAACTACGTGCACGCGGTGCCACCGGCTCCACGCTGGTACAGGCGCGGGAGGTACTGTCGCCGGCGGCGTTGACGATTGCGTTCGCGCGCCGGTTTGCGACCTACAAGCGCGCGTCGCTCCTGTTCCGCGACCCCGAGCGTCTGATAAAGCTCTTGAGCGACAACGACCGGCCGATACAGATCGTCTTTGCCGGCAAGGCACACCCGCATGACATCCCCGGCAAGAACCTGATCAAAGAGATCGTTCACTTCGCCGGCCAGCCTGAGATTCGCAGCCGTATCGTCTTCCTCGAGAACTACGATATGAGCATTGCGCAATACCTTGTCTCCGGCGCCGATCTGTGGCTCAACACGCCGCGAAGGCCCCTGGAGGCGAGCGGCACCAGCGGGATGAAAGCCGCGATCAACGGCGCGCTGAACTGTTCGGTTCTCGACGGCTGGTGGGCCGAGGGGTACGACCCATCGATCGGGTGGGCCATCGGCAGCGGCGAAGAATACGAAGACGAGGAGCTGCAGGACGAGATCGAGGTCAAGGCGTTGTACAACCTGCTGGAACAGGAGATCATTCCCACCTACTATGACCGCGGTCTCGACGGGCTGCCGCGCGCCTGGATCGCGATGATGAAAGAGTCGATGCGCCAGGTCGGCGAGCGGTTCTCATCGGCGCGCATGCTGACCGAATATTCTGAGCGCTTCTACATCCCGGCTCTGGAGAACTCGCGTCGCGTTCAGGCCGACAGCTACAGAGTCGCGCGGGAGCTTGCAAAGCGCATAGCCAACTTGGAGGCCCACTGGGGCGAGATTAGCGTCGAACAGTTGATCAGCAATCACTCGCGTCAGCTGAACGTCGGAGACGCGGTCGAGGTCGAGGCTGTCGTTCATCTCGGCAAGGTCTCACCCGAGGACGTGCGAGTTGAGCTGTATCACGGTCGCATCGATTCGCAGGGTAAGATCGAAAACGCCGACCGGCGGGAGATGCAGGTGCTCAACGGCGCCGGGGCCGACGGCAAGCGTCGATACGCAGTCTCAACCCAATGCCGCATGGCCGGCCGCCAGGGGTACGCGGTGCGAGTGCTGCCTAGGCACGACGCCCTCGTCCACGACTTCCTCCCCGGCCTGGTCCGCTGGAGCTGACGCGCCCGCGCAGCCTGTGGCGGTCGCTACGCCGGGGCCACAACCGCGTTGCGCGCCCGTCCGCTGAGGAAGGCTTCCAGATTCGCGGCCGCCTCGGCCAGACAGCGCGAGCGCGCTTCGCGTGTCGCCCAGGCGATATGCGGGGTAATGATGCAGTTGGGCGCGCTCAGTAGTGGATTTCTCGGTTCCGGCGGCTCCGGCGGGCCGATCACATCCAAACCGGCTCCAGCCGGCCGCCCGGCGTGCAACGCCGCCGCGAGCGCCGCGTCATCCACCAGCCCTCCCCGCGCGGTGTTGATCAGAAACGCGCTCGGCTTCATGAGCTCCAGACGCTCGCGGCCGACCATGAGCCTGGTCTCCGCAGTCAACGGAAGATGCAGGCTGACGACGTCGGCCCGCCGAAACAGCTCATCAAGCGCAACCAGCTCAACCCCGTCGCTCTCCTGCTCGCCTCCCGTCCCCGCACCGCGCTCGACTGTACCGCGCTCAACCCGGCGGGAATAGGCAAGCACCCGCATGCCGAACGCGCGCCCCAGGGCGGCGACTGCGCGCCCGATGCGGCCGAAGCCCACCACGCCGAGAAGCTTGTCCTCGAGCTCGAGCAAGGGCGCGGAGAGATAGTGGCACGGCCCCCCGGCGCGCCAGCCGCCGGCACGCACCATCGCATCGTATTCGCAAGCCCGATTGGCCAACGCAAGAAGCAGCGCTATCGTCGCCTGCGCTACCGACGCGGTGCCGTAGGCCGGCACATTGCAGACCGTCACCCCGTGAGCGCGGGCGGCCTCGAGATCTATTCCGTCATAGCCGGTCGCGAAGAGCCCCAAATAGCGTAGCTGCGGCAGTGCCGCAAAGGTCGCTGCCCCGACCTCTACCGCGTCCACAAGCAGCGCGTCGGCCTCGCGCGCCCGCGGAATCACCTCGCCGGGCGTGCAGCGGTCATATACCTCCAGCTCACCCAGCGCCTGCAGGGGCTCCCAGCTGAGGTCGCCGGGGTTCAGCGCGTACCCGTCGAGCACCGTGATGCGCACGCCGGTTCAGTCTCCCTGTGGGCATTGGGCCGCGATCGCTTCGGCCACTTTCCCGGCGAAGGCGCGCTCGAAATGCGCTCGGAACTTACCTGCCAGACTGCGCGCCGCGCGGTCGAAGCCCTCCTGATCGGCCCAGGTCTGCCGCGGGTCCAGCAATTCCTCGGGAACGCCGGGACAGTGCAGCGGCACCTGCACCTTGAACACCTCGTCGTAGCGGCAGGCGACATCGTCGAGCCGGCCGTCCACCGCTGCGCGCACCATCCCCCGTGTTAGATTGATGTCGATGCGCTTGCCCACGCCGTACGGTCCTCCGGTCCATCCGGTATTGATCAGGAATACCGCCGACCCGTGCTCGCGCATCTTGTCCCCGAGGAGCACCGAGTAGTCGGAGGGGTTGCGCGGCATGAACGGCTCGGCGAAAAAGCGGCTGAACGCCGCCCGCGGCTCAACTACGTCGGTCTCGGTGCCGGCGAGCTTCGAGGTGTAGCCCATCATGAACCAGAACATCGCCT